>NZ_LOYC01000035.1:0-369333 GCF_001524725.1 Burkholderia sp. MSMB1072 | reverse complement strand
GCAGCACGTCAACAACTTTCTGCACGACATCGTTGCGACTGCGGGGCCATCTTCCTGCGCTGCCGGGCTCGCTACTTCCGAACCTCAACAGCACCGCTTCCCTTCCTCCCGCGCCGCGTTTCCGTTAGCGCGAAAGAGGCGTGATTCTATGCATCCCCCGGCAATCGCGCAAGGGGTTTCACAAAAAATATAAGGCGCCGCACGCTGCCGCGTGCGGCGCCTTATATAGAAGCAGCCGAACCGTCAGGAGGCCGCGCGTACCTGGCGCGCGACGATCTCCATATAGTGATCGAGATCCGGTGTCACCTTGCCCTCCTCCTTCGCCGTGTCGTCCCAGCGGCGCAGGCGCAAAGCGTCCTCCGCGAACGGGCGCAGGAGGAACGCTGCCGCCTCCTCTTCACTGAAGACACCGCCCTGTAACGCCAGACTGCGCACCGAGTCCGGCGACAGGCTCTCGACGTAGCCGGCATCCGTGCGGCACAGACAGCGCTTCGCGTCGACGTGCAGCCGGATCGGCTCGAGCACCGCATCGTTGAACAACGGCCGCAGGAACGGCAGCACATAATACTGATGCAGATCGTCGATCCCGCGCGCACTCGGCGTCTCGCCCTGGCGATTCAGCAAATGGCCGAGGTCGTGCAGGAACGCCGCCGCGACCAGCGCTTCGTCCGCGCCGGACGCCTCCGCCAGCAATCCGCTCTGCAATGCATGCTCGAGCTGCGTGACCGGTTCGCCGCTATAGGCCACATGGCCATGTTCGCGATACAGCCCGTGGATCTCTTCCACCGTCAGCGCCATTCGTTTACTCCCAAGGCAGCGAAAACGTCTTCAGGTTCGTGAAGCTCTTCATCGCTTCCTGAACGCCTTCCTTGTAGCCGAGCCCCGAATCCTTGACGCCGCCGAACGGCGACAGTTCGATCCGGTATCCCGGCACTTCCCACACGTTCACCGTGCCGACGTTCAGTTCGTTCACGAACCGCACGACGGCCGCCGTGCTGTCCGTACAGACACCCGACGACAACCCGAACGCCGTCCCGTTGCTGATCCGGATCGCGTCGTCGATCGTGTCGAACGCGATGACGGGGGAGACGGGGCCGAAGGTCTCCTCACGCACGATCGTCATCGACGGATCGACGTTGTCGAGCACGGTCGGCGCGTACAGCGCGCCGCGCCGCACATTGCCGGTCAGCAGGCGCGCCCCCTGCGCGACCGCCTCGTTCACACGCGCCTCGAACAGCCGTGCCGCTGCCTCGTCGATCACCGTGCCCATTTCGTTCGCTGGATCGAATGGATCGCCGTATTTCCATGCGCGCGTCTTCTCGACGAGCAATTCGGTGAACGCGGGCGTGATCGAGCGCTGCACCAGCATCCGCTTGACGGCCGTACAGCGCTGGCCCGAATTCCGGTACGAGCCGAGCACCGCGAGCGACGCCGCGCGGTCGAGATCGGCATCGGCAAGGACGATCAGCGGATCGTTGCCGCCCAGTTCCAGCACGATGCGCCGGTAACCGGCCCGTGCGGCAATCGCCTTGCCGATCGCGACGCCGCCCGTGAACGTGATCAGCGACGCATGCGGATGCGTGACGAGTTCGTCCGCGATCTCGGCCGGATCGCCGGTCAGCACCTGCAGCATCGGCTCCGGCAGCCCCGCTTCATATAACAGGTCGGCCAGATAGAACGCCGACAGCGGCACCTTCTCCGACGGCTTCACGATCACGCGATTGTTGGTCGCGATCGCCGGCGCGACCTTGTGTGCCACCTGGTTCATCGGATGATTGAACGGCGTGATCGCGACGATCACGCCGTCGAGCGGCTGCCGCTGCGAGAACACGCGCCGTGCCTTGCCGTGGGGCGTCAGGTCGCACGAGAAACTCTGCGCATCGTCGCGCAGCGCCTCGACCGCCGCGAACTTCAGCACGTCGGCCACCCGGCCGATCTCGTAGCGCGAATCCCGTTTCGACAGCCCCGACTCGAGCGTGATCAGGTCGGACGCCTCCTCGGTGCGCTCGCGCAGCAGCGCAGCCGCACGTTCGAGAATCTGCGAACGCTCGTAGCGCGTGAGCATCGGCCGGTAGGCCATCGCGTAATCGAACGCCGCGCGCACGTCGTCGACGCTGGCGAGCGGCGCGGTGCCGACGCGTGTTCCGGTGTATGGATCCGTGACGTCGAGCGTGCGTTCGCGCATCGCGCGCGTGCCGCGCCAGCGCAATGCTTCCTCACGAAACGACGGATGATCCTGCCGCGGATGAGCCATCATGTCGCGATCCGGTTCAACACGAAATCGAACACGTCGAAGTTGCGCGGGCGACGTGCGGGATCGTCCCGCTCGATACGGCGATTGAACAGCAGCGGCACTTCCTGCTCGGACACGCCGCCATGCGAACGCAGCGGCACCGTGAGGCCCGACAGGTCGTGTTCGCGCTCGCGCGTGCCGAGCGTCATGTCGCGGCGGCCGATCACGACGAGATCGCCGATCCGGTCGGCCGGCAGTTCGAAGCGCGCGGCGGCTTCCGCGTTGTCGAGCACGAGCTCGACGCCGTCGAGGCCGCCGACGCGCCACATCGCCTCGGCCCGGTCGACACCCGGCGCGAGGTAGATCGTCGCGAACGAACCGAGCGCACCGTGGTGCACGACGTACGGATCGGTGATCGGCAGGATCACGCGCGCAGCCTGCGCGCCGTACCAGCCGTCGAAGGCATCCTGCAGATAGATCACGTTCGGCCGGCCCGTCGCCGGATCGTGCTTCGCGTTCATCCCGTGATCGGCCGTGAGGCCGATCGCCCAGCCGAGCGCGTCGAGCTGGGCGAGGTAGCCGTCCATCATCGCGTAGAACGCGTTCGCGCCGGCACTGCCCGGCGCGCACTTGTGCTGCACGTAGTCGGTGGTCGACAGGTACATCAGGTCGACCTGGCGCGTCTGCGCGAGCCGCACGCCGGCCGCGAACACGAATTCGGACAATGCCGCGCTGTACACGTCCGGCGACGGCAGGCCGACCCAGTCGAGCACGTCGACGATCCCGTTTTCCGCGAGATTGGCCTGTGCGGCCTTCTCGGCCGAAAAGCAGATGCCGTTCAGCCGCCAGCCGAGCAGCCTGCGCAGCTTGTCCTTCGCGGTCACGACGGCCACCCGTGCGCCGACGTCGGCCGCCGCCGCGAGCAGCGTGCCGGCCCGCAGATAGGCCGGGTCGTTCATCATGACTTCGGCGCCGCGCCCGCCGTCGGCGGCCGGATCCCAGAAATAGTTGCCGCAGATGCCGTGGACCGACGGCGGCACGCCGCAGACGATCGACAGGTTGTTCGGGTTGGTGAAGGTCGGCACGACGCAATCGGCGCGCCAGGCCGTGCCTTCCGCGATCATCCGGCCGATGAACGGCGCGACGCCCGCTTCCACCGCGCGTTCGAGATAGTCGTACTCGCAGCCGTCGACACAGACGACGACGGTCGGCTCGACCGGCAGCCGATAGCACCGGCCATTGACGTCGATCGAGCGTCCGGCGAGACCGGTCGACGCGCCGGCGGGCGACGCATCGCCAGGATGGCGCAACGCGAACGCGGCGTTCATGATGCCGCCCGCGCGCCGCGCGGCACGCGCGCGGCGATCAGCAGCAGCGCCGCGAGCGACGCGCCGAGCATCAGCAGCGACAACGCCGACGCCGGCAGGTAATAGCCGCGCTCCACCTGGCCGATCACGACGATCGGCACGGTCGCGAAGCCGGGCGGATAAACCGTGAGCGTCGCGCCGAGCTCGCCGAGCGACAGCGCAAAACCGAGCGCGAGGCTCGCGCGCAGCGCCGGCACGAGTTGCGGCAGCAGCACGCGGCGCAGCACCATCGCGGGCGGCGCACCCAGGCTCGCGGCTGCCTCGCGCAGCACGGTCAGCTCCGGACGCAACGCGGCGGCGGCGCAGCGATAGCAGAACGGCAGAATCAGCGCCAGTTGCACCAGCACGACGATCGCCGCCGAGCTCGACAGGTCGAGCGGCTTCTGGTGATACGCGATCAGCACCGCGAGCCCGAGCACGACGCTCGGTACGCCGTTCGGCACCATCACGAGCGCGTCGACGACCGCGCCGAGGCCGCGCCGGTCGCGCCCTTCGAGCGCGAGCGCCAGCCACAGCCCGAGGATCGTGCCGAGCGCCGATACGCCGAAGCCGATTTCGAGGCTCGTCAGCAGCGCGTCGTATTCCTGCGAGCCGAGCCGCTCGAACCAGCGCAGGCTGTAGCCGGCCGGCAGGATCGTGCCCGACCACTGCGTCGACACGCTCGACAGCGCGACGACGATTACCGGCAGCACGAACAGCCAGAAGCATGCGAATGCGGCCAGCGCGAGCGCGACGCGCGACGCATGCTTGAGCAGCGCGTCGGTCCAGCCGATCGGGTGGCGCGGCACGGCGTGCCCGATACGGAATTCAGCGGACATCGTTTCCTCCCGTCGCACGCCGGTTCACCCGGCGATAAACCGTATACAGCGCCAGCGACAACGACAACATCACGACGGCGCCGGCCGACGCGGTCGGCAGATCGAGATCGACGGTCGCGCTGCTGTAGATTGCGACCGGCAGCGTCACGAGCCGCGCGCTGCCGAGCACGAGCAGAATCCCGAATTCGTTCAGCGTCAGCAGGAAGCACAACACGGTGCCGGCGGCGATACCCGGCCACGCGATCGGAAGCACGACGCGGCGCGCGAGCATCCAGCCGGGCGCGCCGAGGCTGCGCGCGGCTTCGATCAACCGCAGGTCGAGCGTCGCGAACGACGCAAGCGTCGGCCGCACGACGAACGGCGTGTAGAACACGGTCTGTGCAAGGATCACGCCGCCGATCCCGAACAGGAAGTCGAGCGGCGGGTTCTCGAGATGGAGCAGGTGCTGCAACGCGATGCTGATCGAACCCTGCGAGCCGTACAGGAAGATCAGCGTGAACGCGACGAGGAACGACGGAAACGCGACGTACAGCTCCAGGAAGCGCGTGACGAGCGACGCGCCCGGGAACGGCCTGAAGAACAGCAGCGCAGCCAGCAGCACGCCGAGCACCGACGCGGTGCCGGCGCTCGCGAACAGGACGCCGAGCGTCGTCAGCAGCACGTTGCGCGTGTCGGGATTGCCGAAGAAAGTCCGGTACGCGGCGAAACTCAACCCGTGATCGCCCGAGACGCTCAGCAGCACGAGCTTCACCAGCGGATAGACGACAAGCGGGCCGAGCACGACGATCGCGAGCGCGGCCAGGTGCAGGTCGCCTATGCGCCTGCGGCGCCGCGCGGCGGCGGCATGCGCGGCGGCCGACGCGAGCACGTGCGGCGGCAGGCCGGTTTCAGGGCTCGATAAGGACGACATCGTCTGCCTCGCAATGCAGGGACACGCGCGCACCGCGCTCGGGGGCCGCGCCGCGGCCGCGTTGCATCGTGACGCGCACGGGCTCGTCGGGCGCCGCGTCGATCACGACCGCGATCGACAGGTCCGCGCCCTGCCATTCGACCGACGATACGGTGCCGTGCAGGCCGCCCGCCGCAGGCGGCATCACGGTCAGCCGCTCGGGACGCACGCATGCGACCTTGCCGCGCACCTCGTGGCGCGGATCGCCGAGCGGGAAGATCACGTGCGGCGGCAGCAGGTTCGCCGGGCCGAGATAGCGCGCGACGTAACCGTCGCGCGGCGCGTCGTACAACTGCTGCGGCGTGCCGAGCTGCGCGATGTGGCCGTCGCGCATCAGCAGCGCGCGATCGGACAGCACGAGCGCGTCGTCGCGGTCGTGCGTCACGCAGACAACGGTCAGGTTCGGCAAGCGCTCGTGCAACGCCTTCAGTTCGCTGCGCACCGATGCACGCAGGTTGGCGTCGAGCGCCGACAGCGGCTCGTCGAGCAGCAGCACGTCGGGCTCGATCACGAGCGCGCGGGCCAGCGCGACGCGCTGCTGCATCCCGCCCGACAGTTGCGCGGGCAGATGGTGGCCGGCATCGCCGAGTTGCACGAGCTTGAGCGCATCGGCGACGCGGCGCGTCACTTCCGACGACGCCATGCCGCGTGCGCGCAGCCCGAATGCGACGTTCTCGAACACCGACAGGTGCGGGAACAGCGCATAATTCTGGAACAGCAGACCGAGGTTGCGCTTGTGCGGCGGCGCATAGGTCAGGTCGCGTCCGGCGACGGTCAGCGTGCCGGTCAGGCCGTCGGCCTTCACGAACCCGGCGATGAAGCGCAGCAGCGTGGTCTTGCCGCAGCCGCTCTTGCCGAGCACGGTCAGAAATTCACCGGCGCCGATCGACAGCGACAGATCGTCGAGCACCGTGCGTGCGCCGTAGCGCACGCTCAGGTGTTCGATCTGCACGCCGCCCGGCGCGCCGGACCGCAGCGTCGCGTGCGGTTCGGCGGCGCCGAATGCGCCGGGATGGGTCAGGGTGGTTTCCACCGGGTTCATCCTCTTGCTCGCTGATACAGGCGGCGTGCGCCGGTCACTTCGGCTTGACGACGTCGAGCTGCTTGCCCGAGCTGCCGATCACGTCCTTCTTCCAGCGCTCGATCCACACCGGCTTCTTCGCCATCACCTGGGTCCAGTCGACCGGAATCAGCTTCACGCCCGCGATCGCCTTCTTGACCGCTTCGCCGTTCTTGCCGGCCAGCGGCACGTCGGTGCGGCCCGGGATGCCGTACATGTCCGGCACCTTCGACTGCACTTCCGTCGACATCAGGTAGTCGATCAGCTTGCGGCCGGCGTCCTGGTTCGGGCCGCTCTTGATCAGGCCGATGCCGTACGGGAGCTGGAACGTGGTCGGCTGGTCGCCGTCCTTCGCGGCCAGGAAGATCGGCTTGACGGACAGCGCGCCGTGCTCGGCGTCGTCGAGGTCCATCTGCAGGTCGCCGTTCGCGACGCTGATCTCGTTACGCGACAGCAGCACGTTCAGGTAGCCCGTGCCCTTCGTGTGGAACTTCACGCTCTGCGACAGCTTCGCGAGGTAGTCGAAGGCCTTGTCCTCGCCCATCAGCGACGTCGTCAGGATCAGCACGGCCATCCCGTCGCCGGCCGTGGCCGGGTTCGAGTACGCGACCTTGCCGGCGTAGGCCGGCGCGAGCAGGTCGGCGAACGTCTTCGGCTGGTTCTTCACGACGTCCGGGTTGATCGCGAACGAGAAGTAGTTGTTCACGAAGGTCGCCCACGTGCCGTCCTCGGCCTTCGCGATGGCCGGCACATTCTTGTAGTTCACGCTCTGGTACGGCTGCAGCAGGCCCATCTGGCCGGCTTGCTGGATGAACGGCGGCAGCGTGACGATCACGTCGGCCTTCGGGGAATTCTTCTCGATGTTCGCGCGGTTCACCACCTCGCCGCTGCCTGCCGTCACGATGTTGACCTTCACGCCTTCCTTCTTCTCGAAGGCCGGCAGCACATCGCGATAGAGGTTCTCGAGGCCGTCCGCCGTGTACAGCACGACCGCGTTTGCCGCATGCGCCGGCATCGCGGCGCCTTGCAGCAGGCCGGCGGCGCAGGCGGCCAGCGCGAGCTTGCGGAACGCGCCGGCAGCGGCGCGCGAGGGTTTCTGCAGTGTCATCTCACTTCTCCGTAGGCGGAACACCAAACGGCCGGGCACGATCCGGCTCTCCTGTCGTCTCCGGGCAGGCCGCCTGGCGGCCCGCCTCGCTGCCGCGCTCAGGCTGGGTGTCGCGCGGCAACCGAAGGATCACAGCGTTCGATGACAAACCCGTGACGAATGCCACAATTTCCAAAAAATGACACATTTTGCCACTATCATGCAAGTCATTCAGAAATGCCGTCCCGCGTTTCATTCGCCCTTTGCCGGAGATAAAAACCATGCCCGACCCGATCCTGCTCACGCCCGGCCCGCTCACCACGTCCGCCACAACACGCCACGCAATGCAACATGACTGGGGGTCGTGGGATGCCGCTTTCAATCAACTGACGGCCAGCGTCTGTGCCGACCTCGTCGCCATCGCGGGTGGCGGCGACGCGTACGTGTGCGTGCCGATGCAGGGCAGCGGCACGTTCTCGGTCGAAGCCGCGCTCGGCACGCTGGTGCCGCGCGACGGCGTCGTGCTGGTTCCCGACAACGGCGCGTATTGCGCGCGCATTCTGAAGATTCTCGGCCGGCTCGGTATCGACGCGATCGCGTTGCCGTTCGGCGAAGACGCGGCTGTCGAAGCCGCGGCCGTCGAAGCCGCGTTCGCACGCGAGCCGCGCATCACGCACGTCGCGCTCGTGCACCTGGAAACGAGCGCCGGGATCCTGAATCCGCTCGGTGCGATCGCGGCCGCGTGCCGGCGGCACGGCAAGCGGCTGATCGTCGATGCGATGAGTTCGTTCGGCGCGCTGCCGATCGCGCTGGCGGACAGCGGCATCGACGCGCTGATCTCGGCCAGCGGCAAATGCCTCGAAGGCGTGCCGGGAATGGGGTTCGCGATCGTGCGGCGCGATGCGCTCGACGCGAGCGAAGGCAACTCGCCGTCGCTCGCGCTCGATCTCCACGATCAGTACGCGTATCTGCGCAAGACCGGGCAATGGCGCTTCACGCCGCCGACGCACGTGATCGCCGCGTTGCGCGCCGCGCTCGACCAGTACCTCGCCGAAGGCGGCCAGCCGGCGCGCGGCGCCCGCTATGCGGACAACTGCCGGACGCTGGTCGAATCGATGCGCGCGCTCGGCTTCGTGCCGTTCCTCGACGCCAGCGTGCAAGCGCCGGTGATCGTCACGTTTCACGCGCCCGACCATCCGGCCTACGATTTCCGCCGCTTCTACGACGCGGTGCGCGACGCGGGCTTCATCCTGTATCCGGGCAAGCTCACGCGCCTCGAGACGTTCCGCGTCGGCTGCATCGGCGCGATCGACGCGAACGATATCCAGCGTGCGGTCGCCGCCATCGCGGCCGCGGTCGAATCGCTCGGCATCGCGATGCAGCACGCATGAAATTGCGTACGTGCCGGCCGGCCGCCGGCACGCGCAAATAAAAACGCCCGACGGCCGATCGGCCGCCGGGCGAACGCACCGAATGTGCGGGGAACCGGTCCTTACAACTCGATCCGCTTGATGTCGCCGACGACGAAGATGTACGACAGCGCGCCGACCAGCGCGATCACGCCGATGAACACGAGCGCGCCGACGAACGAGCCGGTCGACGCGACGATGACGCCGACGACGAGCGGCGTGATGATGCCGGCGAGGTTCGCCGCGAAGTTGAAGATGCCGCCCGTCACGCCGAGCAGGCCGTCCGGCGCGATGTCCGACACGAGCGTCCAGCCGAGTGCGGCCATCCCCTGCGCGAAGAACGCGACGGACATGATCGCGATCACCGCTTCGTTGCTCTGCACGTAGTTCGCGAGAATGATCGTCGACGCGAGCAGCAGGCCCGCGATGATCGGCAGCTTGCGCGCGAGGTTCGCGGACTTGCCGCGGCGCAGCAGCCAGTCGGAGAAGATTCCGCCGAACATCACGCCGACCGACGCAGCGATGAACGGCATCACCGCGAAGAAGCCGATCTTCAGCCAGCCCATGTGGCGCTCGGTTGCCAGATAGGTTGGGAACCAGGTCAGGAAGAACACGAGCGTCGAGTTGCCGGCGAACTGGCCGAGGCAGATGCCCGCGAGCTGGCGCTTCTTCAGCAGTTTGCCGGCCATCGCCCAGCTGAACTTCGGCTGCGCGGCCTTGCCGCTCTTGTCGTCGGTCTTGCGCACGCCGTGCACGAGACCGCCGCCCGCCTCGATATAGGCCAGCTCCGCCGCGTTCGCGCCCGGATGGTTACGCGGCTCGTGGTAGAGCTTCCACCAGACGAGGCCGAACGCAATGCCGACCGCGCCCACGACCCAGAACAGCGAGCGCCAGCCGAATGCGCCCATCAGCGCGAACAGCACGGGGCTGAAGAACGCGAGGCCGATGTATTCGCCGACGGTATAGGTGCCCGTCGCCATCGCGCGTTCGTTCTGCGGAAACCACGTCGCGACGACGCGGCTGTTGGTGGGGAAGCACGGCGCCTCGGTGATGCCGAGGCCGAGGCGGCACGCGAGCAGCGTCGCGACGCCCGGCACGAAGCCTTGCAGGAACGTGCACAGCGACCACAGCGTCATCGACCAGTAGTAGGTGATCTTGCTGCCGAAGCGGTCGAGGAACAGGCCGCCGGGAACCTGCATCGCCACGTACGTCCACGAAAACGCGGAGAACATGATGCCCATCACGGCCGCGTTGATGCCGAGCTCCTTGGTGAGCTGCGGCGCAGCCACGCCCAGCACGGTGCGGTCGAGATAGTTGATCATCGTGCCGATCGCGAGCAGCGCGAGGATCTTGTAGCGCGCCGACGTGCGCCGGACCGTGCCGGCCGCCTGCGCCGGCGCGGCGCTCGTGTGGGTGGTGTGCTGCATGGTCGTCTCCTGGTCTCTTTCCGTATCTATCTGTAAGGGGTCAGCGCGCGACGAGCGACTGAAAGTGATCGAACATCCGCTCGGCGTCGGGCGTGCGTCCGGTGAAGAGCTCGAACGCGTCGACGGCTTGGTACACGGCCATCCCGCCGCCCGGCAGCGTCGCGCAGCCGGCCGCGCGGGCAGCGTGGATCAGCTCGGTTTCGAGCGGGAAATACACGATGTCGGCCACCCACATGCCAGCGTGGAGCAGCTCGGCCGGCAGCGGCAGGCCCGGATGCTTGACCATGCCGGTCGGCGTTGCGTGGATCAGGCCGGTCGCGGCGCGCATCGCGGCCGCGAGATCGTTACCCGGTGCGACCCGGGCCGCGGGGAAGCGCTGCTGCAATTCGCCCGCCAGCGCGGTGGCCCGCGTGCCGTCGACATCGAAAATCGTCAGTTCGGCCGCGCCCATCTGCAGCGCCGCGTGCGCGACCGCCGCGCCCGCGCCGCCCGCGCCGAGCTGGACGACGCGTTCGAGCGACGCGTCGGGCAGCCCGCGGCGGAACGATTTCGCGAAGCCCGACCAGTCGGTGTTGTGGCCGATCCGCTTGCCGTCCTTGAACAGCACGGTGTTCACCGCGCCGAGTGCCCGCGCGTCGTCCGACAGCGCGTCGAGATGCTCGATCACGCGCTGCTTGCACGGGTGCGTGATGTTCAGCCCGTTGTAGCCCATCCGCTGCGCGGCCTCGAGCAGCTGCGGCAGCGCGTCGACGTTCACGCCCAGCACGTCGAGATCGATGCGCCGGTACACGTAGCCGAAGCCCTGGCGGAATCCCTCTTCCTCGTGCATCGCGGGCGACAGCGAACCGCCGATACCCTGGCCGATCAGGCCGATCAGAAACGACGGGCGGCTCATCGGGCGGCTCCCTGCGCGAACAGCGTCGCCAGGCGCTGCAGCGCGAACACGTAGCCTTCGGTGCCGCAGCCGCAGATCACGGCTTCGGCGATCGCCGACACATACGAATGGTGGCGAAACGCCTCGCGACGATGGACGTTCGAGATATGCACCTCGATCACCGGCTTCGCGATCGCGGACAGCGCGTCGGCCAACGCCACCGACGTATGCGTATAGGCGGCCGGGTTGATCACGATGCCGTGCGTGTCGTGACGCGCGGCATGCAGCCAGTCGATCAGTTGATGCTCGGCGTTCGACTGGCGGAACTCGATTTCCAGCCCGAGCCCTTCCGCCGCCGTGCGGCAGCGCTGCTCGAGATCGGCGAGCGTTTCCGCGCCGTAGATGTGGGGCTCGCGCGTGCCCAGCAAATTCAGATTCGGGCCGTTCAGCACCAGCACCTTGTGCTTGCTCATGTGACTTTGCTCCAGAAACGGGGGCGAATCGTGAGCCGACTCCGCCCCCTGACGTCAAGATTTGGCGCTAGTGTGCGCTTGCGCAAGCGCAATGTCTTTTCGGGTTTTCGCTAATTTGTACCATCTAGTTAGTTTGTACAATATGCATCGCTAGCCCAGTAAATTCGGGATATGGCGCCCGCGCCGAACTCAACGACTGGTTCATTCAGGGTCGGTTCGACCGGTGCCATGCCCCGCTCACCCGCAGGAATCGCCCATGCAGCGCTCGATCGCCACAGTGTCCCTGTCCGGCACGCTCGCCGAGAAGCTCGCCGCCATCCAGGCTGCGGGCTTCGATGGCGTCGAAATCTTCGAAAACGACCTCGTCTACTTCGACGGATCGCCGGCCGACGTCCGGCGCATGGCCGCCGATCTCGGCCTCGACATCGTGCTGTTCCAGCCGTTTCGCGACTTCGAGGGCGTGAGCGCGGCCCAGCTCGCGCGCAATCTCGACCGGATCAAGCGCAAGTTCGACGTGATGCATGCGCTCGGCACCGACCGCATCCTCGTCTGCAGCAGTGTGGCGGCCGATACGATCGCCGACGACGGATTGCTCGTCGACCAGCTCGGCGCGCTCGCCGAGGCCGCGCGGCAAGCCGGTGTGGTCGCCGCGTACGAAGCGCTTGCGTGGGGCCGCGTCGTGAAACGGTACGGCCACGCGTGGCAGCTCGTGAATGCGGTGAACAGCCCACACCTCGGCCTTGCGCTCGACAGCTTCCACACGCTGTCGCTCGACGATTCGCCGGACGCGATCGCCGACATCCCCGGCAACCGGATCGCGTTCGTGCAGATCGCCGACGCGCCGAAGCTCGCGATGGACGTGCTCGAATGGAGCCGCCACTACCGCTCGTTCCCGGGCCAGGGCGACTTCGACCTGGCGCGCTTCACCGCGCGCGTGATCGAGTCGGGTTATACGGGGCCGCTGTCGCTCGAGATCTTCAACGACGGTTTCCGCGCAGCGCCGACCGCGCTCACGGCCGCGGACGGCCATCGCTCGCTGCTCTACCTGGAAGACCTGACACGCGCGCGGCTCGCACAGGAGGGTCGCGCGCCGGCCGCCGGCCAGCCGCTGTTCGCACCGCCCGCGCCGCCGGCGCACGTCGGGTTCCAGTTCATCGAATTCGCGGTCGACGCGCAGGCGGCGGCAACCGTCGGCGAATGGCTCGGCCGGATGCGTTTCCGGCTCGCCGGCCGGCATCGCTCGAAGGACGTGACGCTGTTCCAGCACGGCGCCGCATCGATCGTGCTGAACGCCGAGCGCGACTCGTTCGCCGATGCGTTCTTCCAGCAGCACGGGCTGTCGCTGTGCGCGTCGGCGTTCCGCGTCGACGACGCCAAAGTGGCGTTCGAACGCGCGGCCGGCTTCGGCTACGCGCCGTTCTCGGGCCGGGTCGGGCCGAACGAACGCGTGCTGCCGAGCGTGAAGGCGCCGGACGGCAGCCTCGAATATTTCGTCGACGAAGCGCCGGATGCGCCGACGCTGTATGAATCGGACTTCGTGCTGACCGACATCGACGGACCGAGCGAAGTCGGCCCGCTGACGGGCATCGATCACGTGTGCCTCGCGCTGCCGGCCGACGCGCTCGACACGTGGATCCTGTTCTTCAAGACCGCATTCGGCTTCGAGGCCGAGCGCAGCTGGCTCGTGCCCGACCCGTACGGGCTGATGCGCAGCCGCGCGGTGCGCAGCGCCGACGGCTCGGTTCGGATCGCGCTGAACGCATCGGTCGACCGCCACACGGCCGTTGCCGAATCGCTCGACCGCTACCACGGCACCGGGCTGAACCACGTCGCGTTCCGCACGGACGACATCGTGAAGACGGTCGCCGCGTTCGCGGCCGACGGCGTGCCGTTCCTGCGCATTCCGGCCAACTACTACGACGATCTCGCCGCGCGTTACGCGTTGCCGGACGAACTGATCGACACGCTAAGCACGCACCACCTGCTCTACGACCGCGACGAACAGGGCGGCGAATTCCTGCATGCGTATACGGAACTGGTCGACAACCGCTTCTCGCTCGAGATCGTCGAGCGGCGCGGCGGGTACGACGGCTACGGCGCCGCGAATGCGGCCGTGCGGCTCGCCGCGCAGGCGCAGCGCAGGAAATAAGGAACGGACGCGAACCGGCGTTTGGGGCGCGACCGCGCTCGCACTTCGGCAGTCGACCGGACGGGCACCGCTCGCCCGCGCCATCGTGGCAAAGCGCTTCCGGCCCGCGGTCGTGCCGGAAGCCGCGCAACGTCTGACGTTACATCCGGTAACCCGTGCCGCAGTGCAGCATTGCGTCTCCCGCCACGGTTTTAAGAATCGCTTAAGTCTTCGACGGCACCATCCGCAACCAGTACCCGATGGTTATCTTGAAAAGGAGGAAAGCGATGAGCGCCGTAGAAGCACCCGCGGGCCGCCCGGCCGCGCCCCCTGCAAAGAAGACGATGCTGCGCCGCCTGCTCAGTCATCATGAAATCGCGACGTTGCTCGTGCTGCTGCATGCACCGATCGGCGCGAACGCCAAACCCGAATTGCCCGCGCTGCAGGAAGCCGGCCTCGTCGAAATGGTCAAGCTCGACCCCGATACGGCCCCGAGCTTCCGGCTGACCGAAGACGGCACGGCCGTCCTGAAAGGGCTCGGCTACCGCTGAGCCGCCGCTTTCACCCTTCCCTCTTTCCCCCTTCCCCCCTTCCCGCACGACACCGATCCCCGCGACCCGCCGGCCACGCCGGCGAGTGGCGTCACCCTGCCCGCTCCTGCAGCATCAACCGGTATTCCGTCGGCGTCACGCCGACCGTCGCCTTGAACTGGCGCGTGAACGCGCTGTGATCCGTGTAGCCGCATAGCGCCGCGACGTCGGTCACCTTGTCGTGGGTGACCAGCAGCGCGGTGGCCGCGTCGAGCCGCGTCTTCAGCAGCACCTGGCGCGGCGTCAGGTGGAACACCTTGTGGAAGTAGCGTTCGAGCTGCGCGACCGACATCCCGGCCATCTGCGCGAGCTGCTTCAGGTTCAGCGGCTGCACGTAGTGATCCTGGATGTGCTGGACCACGTCGGCGAGCCGGCTGTACGCCGGGTGCGATCCCTCGTGCGCCTTCAGGTCGCGCGAGATGCCCGCGAGGCCGACCACCCGGCCCACGGCGTCGCGCAGCGGCTCCTTGCAGGTCAGGCACCAGCCCGGCTGGCGGCCCGGATACAGGTGCAGCTCGAGCTGGTCCATCAACTGCTGGCCGGCGTTGATCGTCGCCATGTCCTGCTCGAAGTAACTCCGGCCGAAGCGGCGCGGAAACACCTCGTCGGCCGTCTTGCCGAGCAGGTCGCGCTTGTCCTTGTAGCCGCAGCGCATCGCCAGCGTGCGATTGACGAGCGCGTAGCGGCCGCTCCCGTCCTTCACGAAAAACGCGACATCCGGCAGCGCATCGAATACCGGTTCGAGCAGGCGGAAATGCGCGAGCATCGCACCGAGATCGGCGTTGTCGGGCTGGTAGCGCAATGTGTCGGACAGGCTCATGGGCGGTACGGCAAGCAAGGTCGTCATCCCGGCAACCGCGAAGCGAGTGGCAGATGGCGTCGATTATAGGAGCGCCCCTTCGATCGCGTCGCGCCGAACGCGGGGCAGGCAAGACGACGGCCGGTTGCATCGCGTGTCCCGGCCGTTTCCGTCAGTCGGCTGGACAAGTTGCGCACGCAACTACTACGCCACTACGCGGCAGTGCGCGGCCGGCAGTCGCTCCGCTTGCACCGCTGCCGCCGCAGCGCATCGACACGCCGGCGCAACGCACCCGAATCCGTCATCCTAAAAATGCCGACGGCCCGCGTCTTGGCGGGTTTGCGCATTCGCCATGACGATTTCGGCATATATCAGGGTTATCGACGATATGCCGATATCGTCGCCGGCCACGCATCGAACGCGCAAGACGCACGTATTTTCGCTATCTAGACTTAGCTTCACGGTCGCGAGACGACATCCCGCCGCTGCCGGAATCGGCACGCGCGGCCGACCGCATCCGCCGCCGCGCACGCCGATTCCGGCACAGCGCGCGCAGCACGCGACAAGCACGCACGGCCTGCACGTCGGCCTGCGGACCGATACGTCTCGCCCGGTTTACCGGCGCCGGCCCGCATGCCGGCGGCGGCCCAACCACGCCATCAAGGGGAAGTGAAAGTGAAGCTGAAGGTATCGCACGTCGCGCTGGCCGCCGCCTGCGCACTGTCGGGCGCGCACGCCGTCGCCGCCGACGTCGTCAAGATCGGTTTCGCCGCACCGCTGACCGGCCCGCAGTCGAATTACGGCACGGACATGCAGAAGGGCGTGCAGCTCGCGATCGCCGATTTCAACGCGACGCATCCGACGATCGGCGGCAAGCCGGTCACGTTCCAGCTCGACTCGCAGGACGACCAGGCCGACCCGCGCACCGGCACGACCGTCGCGCAGCGGCTGATCGACGACAACGTCCGCGGGATCATCGGCCACTTCAACTCGGGCACCAGCATCCCCGCGTCCGACCTGTACGATCGCGCGGGGCTGCCGCAGATCTCGATGGCGACGTCGCCGCAATACACGGCGCGCGGCTACAAGACGACCTACCGGCTGCTGACGAGCGACGCGCAGGCGGGCCGCATCGTCGGCACGTACGCGGTGAAGACGCTGCGCTTCAAGCGCATCGCGATCATCGACGACCGCACGGCCTACGGCCAGGGCATCGCCGACGAATTCGCGAAGGCCGTGGAAGCGGCCGGCGGCACGATCGTCAAGCGCGACTTCACGAACGACAAGGCGCTCGATTTCTCGGCGATCCTGACCAACCTGAAGGGCGTGAATCCGGACGCGGTCTTCTACGGCGGCGGCGATGCGCAATCGTCGCCGATGATCCGCAAGATGCGCCAGCTCGGGATGAAGTCGGCGTTCGTGACGGGCGAGATGTCGCGCTCGCCGACGTTCCTGAAGGTCGGCGGCGACGCGGCCGAAGGCGCGATCGTCTACATGGGCGGGCTGCCGAAGGAAAAGATGCCGGGCTTCTCCGGCTACGCCGCACACTACAAGGCGCGCTTCAACGAAGACGTGATCACGTACTCGCCGTACTCGTACGACGGAACGATCGCGCTGCTCACCGCGATGAAGGAAGCGAATTCGACCGATCCGAAGGTGTACACGCCGTACCTCGGCAAGGTGTCGATCAAGGGCGTGTCGGCCGCGAGCATCGCGTACGACCCGAAGGGCGACCTGAAGGATGCGCCTGTGACGATCTACAAGGTCGAGCGCGGCGCGTTCAAGCCGGTCGACACGATCGCCGGCAACTGATTACGCGGGCCCTGCCTCGCGCGGCGCGCCAGCGGCTCACCGGCCGCCCGCGCTGCGCGCGCTTCGGCTGCATGGTCCGAAGCCGTTCCCGGCACGCGCCCGCGTGCAGGCATTTCGCGCTCCTGTAGAATCCCCCCACCCGCTTTGACGCCTCGTCTCCGCCGTGCCCCATCCCGGTGCGGCGGCGCGTGTTGCGTGCCTCACCCGGCACGCGGCATGCTTCGACGACGCAAGCCGCGCCTTGTCAGTCCATGCCGATAGCGGGCTCTGGAGACGCAGCACCGACAACAACATTCGAAAACCGATCGTCCTGACCATGCAAGCTTCCGAATTGAGCGGCGTGCCTCGCGCCGCCGAACGCGCGCTCACGCGCAGCGACTACAAGACCCTTGGCCTTGCCGCACTCGGCGGCGCCCTCGAGTTCTACGACTTCATCATCTTCGTGTTCTTCGCGCCGGCGATAGGACAACTCTTCTTCCCGCACGACATTCCCGACTGGCTGCGCCAGTTGCAGACGTTCGGCATCTTCGCGGCCGGCTATCTCGCGCGCCCGCTCGGCGGCGTGATCATGGCGCACTTCGGCGACCTGTTCGGCCGCAAGCGGATGTTCACGCTGAGCGTGCTGATGATGTCGGTGCCGACGCTGCTGATGGGCATGCTGCCGACCTACGACACGATCGGCATCCTCGCGCCGGTGTTGCTGCTGCTGTTCCGCGTGCTGCAGGGTGCGGCGGTCGGCGGCGAAGTGCCGGGCGCGTGGGTGTTCGTGTCCGAGCACGTGCCGTCGCGCCATATCGGCTACGCGTGCGGCACGCTGACCGCGGGCCTGACGGCCGGCATCCTGCTCGGCTCGCTCGTCGCGGCCGGCATCAACAGCCGCTACTCGACGGCCGAAGTCGCCGCGTTCGCGTGGCGCATCCCGTTCCTGCTCGGCGGCGTGTTCGGGCTGTTCTCCGTGTACCTGCGCCGCTGGCTGCATGAAACGCCGGTGTTCGCCGAGATGAAGGCGAAGAAGGCGCTCGCGGCCGAGATTCCGCTGAAGGCGGTATTGCGCGACCACGGCCGCGCAGTGATCGTGTCGATGCTGCTCACGTGGATGCTGTCGGCTGCGATCGTCGTCGTGATCCTGATGACGCCCGCGCTGCTGCAGAAGCAGTTCCACCTGGCGCCGGCGACGACGCTGTTCGCGAACAGCGTCGCGACGCTGTGCCTGACGGCCGGCTGCATCACCGCGGGTTCGCTCGCGGGCTGGATCGGCGCGAAGCGCGTGCTCGGCATCGGCGGCATCGGGCTGGCCGCGTGCTACTACCTGCTGTTCGTGCAGGTCGCGGCCGATGCGTCGACGCTGCCGCTCTACTACGGGATCGCGGGCTTCATGGTCGGCACGATCGGCGCGGTGCCGTTCGTGATGGTGAAGAGCTTCCCGGCCGTCGTGCGCTTCTCGGGCATCTCGTTCTCGTACAACGTAGCGTATGCGATCTTCGGCGGCCTCACGCCGGTGATCGTGTCGCTGATGATGAAGTCGAATCCGCTCGCACCGGTCGTGTACGTCGCGGCGATCTGCGTGCTCGGCGCGATTGCCGTGCAGTTCTCGAAGGATGCGAAGGAAGTGCAGGGCACGCACTGAACGCCGGCGCCCGCGCGCCCGCCGGATGAACGAAGGGCCGAATCCCGCGCGTGCGGGATTCGGCCCTTTCGACTTGCCTGCGCGTAGCGGCGCGCGTCCGGTCAGTTCAACGCAGCACGCCGTACGACGAACTCGGCCGGCGCAACGCGTCGATGCTCGCGCCGCCGGCGCCGGTGACGAACAGCAGCAGGAACCCGCCGGAAATCGCGACGTTCTTCCAGAAGTGAATCACCATGTCGTGCTGGACGGCCGCGTTGGTCGCGTCCCAGAAATTGTGCCCGACCATCGCGGTCGCGATCGTGTAGACCGCCATCAGCAACGCGAGCGGCCGTACCTTGTAGCCGACGATCAACAGCAGGCCGCCCAGCCCCTCGATCGCGACGACGATCGGCGCGACGACCTGTTGATAGGGCACGTTCATCGTGTGCAGGTACGCGACGAAATCGCTGTAGCCGAGCAGCTTCATGATGCCGCCCCACAAGAACAACGCCGCCAGCGCCAGGCGTGCGAAAAAAATGACGCCGGAATCGACGGTACGCGTCATGCCTCTCTCCTCGTATGCAATTCGGCCGCCCGCCCGGGTGCGCCCGTGCGGTTCGGCGCCGCGCGGCCCCGGAAGGGCGCGCGGCAAATGGGCCAGCATAGAGGGTCTTTTCGCGGTGTCCAAGAAAAAGGTTGTAGCAAATCTTTACACCGCGGCGGCGGCGCCGGCAGCCCGGCGCGCTGACAAACGCGTTTAGCCCGCGTCGCTCAACAGCACGCCCTTCTTGAAGATGAAGCAGCCGTAGCCGCGCGTTTCGCCGGTGACGATCACCGCGTACGTCTGCTGCGCGCGCTCATAGAACGCGAAACGCTCGACGCCGGTAAGCGGCACTGAACGCCCTTCCGCGCGGTCGATCTCGGCCTGCACTTCGCGCTGCACGGGCGGCACCACGGCGGCATCGCCGACGACTTCCATCCGCCACGCGGGCGTGTCGACGAACGTATCGAGCGGCAGCACCGACAGCACCGCGCGCACGACGCGCGCCGAATCGGCGCCGTCGATCCGCAGCGCACGGCCGACCACCGTGTGCTCCGCGACGGATTCCGCGGGGAAATTCGCATCGCAGATCGCGATTTCGTCGCCGTGACCCATCGCGCGCAGCGTGTGCAGGATGTCGGCGTGCAGCAGCGGATCGAGATTCTTCAACATGTGGGCTAGTCTCCGGGTTCAGGAACGAATCGCATAACGTTACCCGATCCCGGCGGCCGCGGTGCATACATCGTTCAGGTCACGACGCCGCGGCCGGCATTTCGTCGATGAAACCCGTGACCGATGCGAGGCGGCCCGACGCGTCGACGGTGCCGAAGTCCGAGCCCTTCACGATCGCCGCGCCGTCGGGCGACACGAGCGCCCACGAGAATCGCAGGTGCTGGCCGAATGCGTCGACGTCGGTCGTGCGACGGAAGCGGTATGCGGGGAAACGTTGCTGCACGGCGGCGATCATCGTGTCGATGCCCGCATGGCCGTCGCCGGCCATCAGCGGATCGCGATAGGCCGCGTCGCTCGCGTACGTCGCATCGATCAGCGAGCGGCGGCGCACGACGTCGGGTTCGTTCCAGGCGTCGAAGTAGCGGTCGATCAGATCGGCGTGAACGGACGATGCGGATTGAGCGGTGTTCATGGCGAGACTCCTTGTGTCGGTGAAGGACGATGTCGCGGACGTTTCGTGTCCGCGTGCCGCTATCGTCGCCCGGCCGGCGGGGGCGGTCGATTACGCGGGAGGTAAGGAAATCGCGCCGGCCACGCGCCGCATGCGCGCGCGCAATCGCCACGTGCATCGCAACGAAAACGGGCGCCCGAAGGCGCCCGCATCGTCTTGCCGCCACCCCCGCATGCGCGTCAGGTCACCGGCGCCGGATTGAACAGCGTCAGCGCGTTCGCGAGCTTCCATTGCTCGGCCCACGTGCGGCGCTTGCCGCTGGCGACGTCGAGCATCAGCCGGAACAGTGCCCAGCCCGTGTCCTCGATCGTCGCCGCGCCAGTCGCGATCTGCCCCGCGTCGAGATCCATCAGGTCGTGCCAGCGGCGCGCGAGATCGCTGCGCGTCGCGACCTTGATCACCGGCACCTGCGCGAGGCCGTACGGCGTGCCGCGGCCGGTCGTGAAAATGTGCAGGTTCATCCCCGCCGCGAGCTGCAGCGTGCCGCAGATGAAATCGCTCGCGGGCGTCGCCGCGTACAGCAGCCCCTTTTGCCGCGCGCGATCGCCGGGGCGTACGACGCCGGCGATCGGCGCGCTGCCCGACTTCACGATCGACCCCATCGCCTTCTCGACGATGTTCGACAGGCCGCCCTTCTTGTTGCCCGGCGTCGTGTTCGCGCTGCGGTCGACGCGGCCGCGCTGCAGGTAACGGTCGTACCAGTCCATCTCGCGGATGATCGCGCGCGCGACGTCCTCGTTCGCCGCGCGCGACGTGAGCTGCGCGACGCCGTCGCGCACTTCGGTCACCTCCGAGAACATGATCGTCGCGCCCGCGCGCACCAGCAGGTCGGCCGCGAAGCCGACCGCCGGATTCGCGGTGAGCCCCGAGAACGCGTCGCTGCCGCCGCACTGCACGCCGACGACGAGATCCGACGCCGGGCAGGTTTCGCGACGGCGGCGGTTCAGCCGCTCGAGATGCGATTCGGCCATCTTCATGATCGAGTCGATCATCGAGTTGAAGCCGACGTGCGCGGCGTCCTGCAGGCACACCACGCCGCCGTTGTCCGTCGCGCCGTCGGCCGCCACCGGAATCGCGCCCGGCGGCAGCAGGCGCTCGGGCTGCAGCTTCTCGCAGCCGAGGCTCACGGTCATCACTTCGCCGCCGAAGTTCGGATTCAGGCTGATGTTGCGCAGCGTGCGGATCGGGATGTCGGCGTCGGGCGCGTCGATCGCGACGCCGCAGCCATACGTGTGTTCGAGCCCGACCACGTCGTCGACGTTCGGGTAGCGCGGCAGCAGTTCGTCCTTGATCCGCTTCACCGCATGCTCGACGACGCCCGACACGCACTGCACGGTCGTCGTGATCGCAAGGATGTTGCGCGTGCCGACCGAGCCGTCGGCATTGCGAAAGCCCTCGAACGTATAGCCTTCGAGCGGCTCGAGCGGCGGCGCGGCACGCGTGGCGAGCGGCAGGTCGTCGAGGCCCGGCGGCTCGGGCATGCGCATCGTGCGCTCGTTGACCCAGCTGCCGCGCCGCAGGTCGGTCAGCGCATAGCCGATCACCACGTTGTAGCGAACGACCGGGTCGCCGGCCGCGAGGTCGACGAGCGCAACCTTGTGCCCCTGCGGCACGCCTTCGCACAGCGTCAGCCCGTCGGCGAACGTCGCGCCTGCGGGCAAACCGCCGTCGTTGACGACGATCGCGACGTTGTCGTCCGGATGCACGCGGATGTAGAGAGGGGAAGCAGTCATGGAATTCCTGGTGCTATCTGCGATATCGTTAGTCATCATACGACATTCAACCTCAATCGACGATGCTGCGTAAACCCTTATCCGGAAAGACCCTACCCTTGACTGGCCAGCAAACCGCTTGCGCCGCTCATTCGTGCGTTGTACGATGACATACAACGACATCGCCAATATGGCTCGGATGCCGTACCGACGAACCCCGCACTCGCGCTAGACGGACGACCCAACCATGACTTCACCGCAAGAACTCAAACAGATCATCTCCCACGGCCTGCTGTCGTTTCCGCTGACGGATTTCGACGCCGACGGCAGCTTCCGCCCGTCCACCTATGCCGAGCGCCTGGAATGGCTGGCGCCGTATGGCGCGAGCGCACTGTTCGCGGCCGGCGGCACCGGCGAATTCTTCTCGCTCACGCAGCGCGAGTATTCGGACGTGATCCGCGTCGCGACGGAAACCTGCAAGGGCAAGGTGCCGATCCTCGCCGGCGCGGGCGGCGCGACGCGCGTGGCGATCGAATATGCGCAGGAAGCCGAGCGCCTCGGCGCGAGCGGCGTGCTGCTGATGCCGCACTACCTGACCGAAGCGAGCCAGGAAGGGATCGCCGAGCACGTCGAGCAGGTCTGCCGCGCGCTGAAGATCGGCGTCGTGGTGTACAACCGCGCGAATTCGAAGCTGAATGCCGACATGCTCGAGCGCCTCGCCGACCGTTGCCCGAACCTGATCGGCTTCAAGGACGGCGTCGGCGAAATCGAAAGCATGGTCACGATCCGCCGCCGCCTCGGCGATCGTTTCGCGTACCTCGGCGGCCTGCCGACGGCCGAAGTCTATGCGGCCGCGTACAAGGCGCTCGGCGTGCCGGTGTACTCGTCGGCGGTGTTCAACTTCATCCCGAAGACGGCGATGGAATTCTACGAAGCGATCGCGAAGGACGACCACGCGACGGTCGGCCGCCTGATCGACGCGTTCTTCCTGCCGTACCTGAAGATCCGCAATCGCCGCGCAGGCTACGCGGTCAGCATCGTGAAGGCGGGCGCGAAGCTCGTCGGCCACGACGCGGGCCCGGTGCGCGCCCCGCTCGTCGACCTGACCGACGCCGAAGCGGCCGAGCTCGACGTGCTGATCAAGAAGATGGGCCCGCAGTAAGCGGGATTCGCCGGCGGCGCCGGGGGCCTTCATCGGCACGGCGCGCCGGCTCCCGCACTCGTCCGTATCCGTATCACGCGATGGCCGCGCGGCTCGACGAGCCGACGCGGCCACTTCATTACATCTGTGCGATCGCGCCGATGATCCGCTGCCGCACGCTCGCGAGCGTACGCTGCGTCTCGTCGATCCCTTTGCGCGCCGCAAGCGGCCGGCCGCGCGCCGGCGACTCGGCGCTCATGATCTGTTCCAGCACGTCGCGGTCGACGACCGCATCGAAGAACCGCCCGACGGTGAACATCGCGTACTGCTTCGCGGTGGCGAGATGCGTATTGGCCTGCGTGAGCGCGTCGGCGCGCTGCGCACCGTTCGGCCCGTCGATACTGCGACGATGCTTCAGCGCGAACACCACCGCCTGCATGTCGTACTTGAAACGCTCGACGGCTCTGCCGAAGATCAACGAATGCGGATCGGAGCCCGCGACGGGCCGCCCCTGGTTGATCGTCACGTCGAATTCGCTGCCGCCCAGCTCGCGCTGCAGCGCGAACAGCGCGTCGGCCAGCACGCGCCCTTCGCTGTATTCGCCGATCTGGGTGCGAACCGATTTCGCGACGTCGCCGATCGCTTTCCACAATCCGGCCGCGAACAAGTGGTCGCCACGCTTGCTGATATTCATCGGATGGTTCCTTATTGTCTTGTGCGTTCTCTCAGGCTCGCCTGCGGGCCAGACGGCCCGCGGCTTCGCTACTGTAAGAGAAACGCGGGCAACAGGAAAGCCGACATCTCCCCCCGTCTGCGCATCACCAAGAGCACCATTTGATGTCGTTATTGAAACCAGCGGCAGCAAGCTATGGACGCGCGACCGGCGCCTGCTGGCTGCAGCGGAGCGCCTGGAACTCGTCGCCCGCCCCGCTCACTGACCGGGCGAAACCGGCACGAAAGCTCGCGTTGAATAAAAAAGGCGGCGGGGCCCGTGGGCCCCGCCGCCGTGTTTCGACGTGCCGGAACGCGTCCCTTCCGGGACGCTGCGTTCAGCGGTTACGCGACGTCACTCCGCCTTGCCGTCGCGCAGCCGCGGAATCGCCAGCGGATTGCTTTCCTGCAGCCCTTCGGGCAAGAGGTCGTCCGGGAAGTCCTGATAGCACACCGGCCGCAGGAATCGCTCGATCGCGGTCGCTCCGACCGACGTGACGGACGGGTTCGACGTGGCGGGGAACGGGCCGCCGTGCACCATCGCATCGCACACTTCGACGCCGGTTGGGTAGCCGTTGACGAGCAGGCGCCCGGCCTTGCGTTCGAGGATCGGCAGCAGCCGGCGCGCGAGCGGCTTGTCGTCGGCATCGATCTGCAGCGTGGCCGTCAACTGACCTTCGAGCGCGTCGAGCACGCGCGCGACTTCGTCGAGATCGCGGCAGCGCACGATCAGCGACGCCGGCCCGAACACCTCGTGACTGAACGCCGGCTCGGCCAGGAACGCCTGCGCGCCGACTTCGTACAGCGCGCCGCCCGCCTGGCAGTCGGTCTGCGCAGCCTCGCCCGCGCCGATTTCGCGCACGCCGGGCAGCTCGGCGAGCTTGCCGCGACCGTTGCGGTACGCATCGGCGATGCCGCGCGTGAGCATCACGCCGGCCGGCTTCTTCGCGAGCGCCTGCGCGGCGACCGTCTCGAAGCGGTCGAGATCGGGACCGTCGATCGCGAGCACGAGGCCCGGATTGGTACAGAACTGGCCGACGCCGAGCGTCAGCGAATCGACGAAGCCCGTCGCGATCGCGTCGCCGCGCGCGGCCAGCGCGGCCGGGAACAGCACGACGGGGTTGATGCTGCTCATTTCCGCATAGACGGGAATCGGCTGCGGGCGCGCGTTCGCGAGCTGCACGAGCGCCATCCCGCCCTGCCGGGAACCGGTGAAACCGACGGCCTGGATCGCCGGGTGGCTGACCAGCGCCGCGCCGGTCACGCGGCCGGGGCCGACCAGCAGCGAGAACACGCCGGCCGGCATGCCGGTTTTCGCGACCGCGGCGCGGATCGCACGGCCGACCAGCTCGGACGTGCCGAGGTGCGCTTCATGCGCCTTCACGATCACCGGGCAGCCGGCCGCGAGTGCCGACGCGGTATCGCCGCCGGCCACCGAGAACGCGAGCGGGAAATTGCTCGCGCCGAACACGGCGACGGGCCCGAGCGCGATTTTCCGCAGCCGCAGGTCCGAACGCGGCAGCGGCGTGCGGGCCGGCTGCGCGGGATCGATCGACGCGGCAAGGAAGCGCCCGTCGCGCACGACGCGCGCGAACAGCCGAAGCTGGCCGACGGTGCGGCCGCGCTCGCCCTGCAGCCGCGCGACCGGCAGGCCCGTTTCGGCATGCGCGCGTTCGATCAGCGCATCGCCGAGCGCGACGATTTCATCGGCGATCGCGTCGAGAAACGCCGCACGGGCCGCGAGCGGCTGCGTGCGGTACGCGTCGAACGCGTCGCGTGCGAGTTCGCACGCGCGGTCGACGTCGGCCTGCGTCGCGACGCCGAACGCCGGAACGTCGATCGGCGCACCCTTCGTCGGGTCGAACGCGTGCAAGGTTCCGGCCGAGCCGACCACCGCTTCGGCGCCGATCAGCATCTCTCCTGTCAGTTGCATGGGGTGTGCTCCGTGGTTCGGGAATGGATTGCTCATTGTAGCTCAACAGATACGATGTCTGCCGACGGCATCGCGCCGCCCGCGAAGGCGCCGACGATACACCCGCCAGCCTCGCGCGGCCAGCGAATCCCGTTCTTCCCATATTGTGATGACGATTCCCGAGGGAAAACCCGAGGTTTCTGGATTCGCCTATCGTCAATAAACTTTCGCTCATGTCATACGACGACGTACATTTAAAGTGAGCAATCAGACCTCCCCTCGCGATCTCCCGCTCGACCTCGCGCGCACCGCGCGTCGTACCGCCGTGCGCTACTGGATCCTGGCGATGCTGTTCGTCGTCACGACGCTCAACTACGCGGACCGCGCGACGCTGTCGATCACGGGCACGCCGATCCGCAAGGCGTTCGGCATCGATCCGGTGACGATGGGCTACATCTTCTCGGCATTCAGCTGGGCGTACGTGCTCGCGCAACTGCCGAGCGGCTGGCTGCTCGACCGCTTCGGCGCGCGGCGCGTGTATGCGGCGAGCATCTTCCTGTGGTCGGCGTTCACGCTGCTGCAGAGCACGATCGGCCTCGGCGGCAGCGCCGCGTTCGCGGTCGCCGCGCTGTTCGCGATGCGCTTCGCGGTCGGCATCGCGGAAGCGCCCGCGTTTCCGGCGAACGCGAAGGTCGTCGCGAGCTGGTTCCCGACCGCCGAGCGCGGCACGGCATCGGCGATCTTCAACGCCGCGCAGTATTTCGCGGCCGTCGTGTTCTCGCCGCTGATGGCGTGGCTCACGCATGCATACGGCTGGCACCACGTGTATCTGTGGCTCGGTATCGCCGGCATCGCGCTTGCCTGCCTGTGGCTGCGCGTGATGAAGGATCCGGTCGACCATCCGGGTGTGAATCGCGCGGAGCTCGAGCATATCGAACAGGGCGGCGGCCTGGTGCGGTCGACGGGCCGGCCGACCGGCGCACGCGGCAGCGGCGGCGCCTCCGAAGGCAGCCGCGTGGCGGGTTGGTACTACGTGCGCCAGCTACTGTCGAACCGGATGCTGCTCGGCGTCTATCTCGGCCAGTACTGCGTGAACGTGCTGACGTACTTCTTCCTCACGTGGTTCCCGATCTACCTCGTGCAGGCGCGCGGGATGTCCCTGCTGAAGGCCGGCTTCATGACGTCGCTGCCGGCGATCTGCGGGTTCCTCGGCGGCGTGCTCGGCGGGATGCTGTCGGACGCGCTGATCCGCCGCGGCGTGTCGCTGACGCTCGCACGCAAGATTCCGATCGTCGGCGGGATGGCGCTGTCGATGGCGATCATCGGCTGCAACTACGTCGACAGCGAAGCGCTGGTCATCGCGCTGATGGCCGTGTCGTTCTTCGGCAAGGGGATCGGCTCGCTCGGCTGGGCCGTCGTCGCGGATACCGCGCCGAAAGAGGCGATCGGCCTGTCGGGCAGCCTGTTCAACATGTTCGGCAATACGGCGGGCATCGTCGCGCCGATCGCGATCGGCTACCTCGTCGGCGCGAGCGGCTCGTTCAACGGCGCGCTCGTGTTCGTCGGGTTGAACGCGCTCGTCACCGTGTTCAGCTATCTCGTGATCGTGAAGGACATCAAGCGCGTCGAACTGCGTCATCGCGACGCGTGAAGTTCAACCTTAGGGAAACGGCGGCCGCGTAGCAGCGGCCGCCGTTTTTTTGCATCGAATCGACGTCAGGCCGACGCGTGCACGACGCGCAGCATGTCGTGCACGCCGGACGTCATCAGCGCGAGGAACGCAAGCAGGCCGACGTAGCAGAGTGCGTAGGTCGTCTTCGTCTCGGTCGACGTCGCGTAGTACTCCCGATTCTCCGGCGCGTCGGGATCGTAGCGCCACGCGCGCTTCAGTTGCGGCAGCGCGAGGATCGCCATCACGATCAGCAGCGGGCTCGGCCGATACACGAACAGCGCGATCAGCACCGGCACGCCGGCGAACCAGATGCGCGGCGACAGCACCGCGGTGATCCGCCCGCCGTCGAACGGCGACAGCGGAATCATGTTGAAGAGATTCAGGAAGAAACCCGTGTACGACAGCGCGAGCAGCAGGTTGCTGTCGTAGTGGCGCGCGGCCGCATAGCAGGCCAGCGCGCCGAGCGTACCGACAAACGGCCCGGCGAGCCCGACGTATGCCTCCGTTTCCGCGTCGTGCGGCATTTCCTTCAACTGGATCCACGCGCCGACGAACGGGATGAAGGTCGGCAGCCCGACGTCGAGCCCGCGCCGCTGCGCGGCGACGTAATGGCCGGCTTCGTGCACCAGCAGCAATGCGACGAAACCGGCCGCGAAACGCCAGCCGTAGAACAGCGCATAGACCGCGATCGACGCGAGCATCGTGCCGGCCGATACGAGCACCTTGCCGAGCTTCAGGCCGCCGAAGATCAGCAGCAACAACTTGGTCATTCCTTGCGCTCCGTGGCGGACGCGTCGGATGCGTCGGCGACGGCCGGCACTGCGGCCGCCTTCGGCTTGCGCCCGAAGAAGCGCTTGAGCGCCGCTCCGCCGGCCAGCAGCGCGACCGCGCCGATCTTGAAGAACTTCGCCGCGAACGCGCCGATCAGCGCGAGCAGCCCGAGCTTTTTCGCGCCGACGCCGACGATCAGCGCCGCGAGCCCGTACTCGGCGACGTGGTCCGTCGACTTGTTGAAATCGGCATAGCGCTTACCGTCGTTGAAGCTGATGTTCGCCAGCAGCGCGTCGGCCGATGCCTTGTACTTGGGCAGATCGGCGAGCGTCGACGCCATCGTCAGCGACAGGTAGCCGTCGCGGCCGAGCACGAGCGTCCGATAGTTCACGCCGTCGTTCCCGGCATTCGGCGCCGCGCCCTTGTCGCGGATGATCGCCGACCACACGAGCCGGTGCGTGGCCGCGTCGTATGCGGGCGCCTTCGCCCAGCCGACCACCTCGGTTTCGGGCAGGCCGCGCTCCTTGCGCGCCGGGTTGTTCGCCTCGGTGCCGGCCTGCAGGCTTTTCAGCAGTTCGTCGGGCTTCCAGTCCTTCGCGTCGTCGTCGCGGATGTAGCCGCTCGGCTCGAACGACACGACAGAGATCCAGTCGGCGTCGGGATCGTCGGGCAGCACGAGGCCGACCAGCTTCGATTCGTCGATCGCGTTGCCCATCGAACGCAGGTAGCGGCCGGCCTCGGCTGCCGGCACGAACGATTCGCCGGCCTTCAGCTTCAGCACGGCTTCGTGTTTCACGTCGATGTCGGTCGGCCCCTTCACGACCGCTTCGTTGGCGGCCGCGGCGGCGGCCCTCATTTCCACCTGCGCAGCTTCGGTCTGCGCGTGGCCGCTGGTCGCGGCGAGTGCGAGCGTCGCCACGCAGGCGAGCCGGACGGCGAGTTTTTTCATTGTTGGATTCCCCTGGAATGCCTTGTTGTCGATGTGCGCGGCGGCCGGCCCATGCGTTGTCGTCGCGGGTCCGGCGCCGCCTCTCAGGTGGCACGGGGGCTATGGTAACGCAGCGGCTGTGCGCGTCGGGGTGGGCGTGGCGCGGCGCTTACCTCGCAGGTAATGCCAAAGCGGCGCGGGATTGCCTATCATCTGCGCCATGAACCCGACCGCCGCCCTCCATTCGCCCTCCCCGTCCGCCGGCCGCGCGTCCGGCATCGGTCCGCTGCTGCGCACGTGGCGGCAACGCCGGCGCCTGAGCCAGATGGCGCTCGCGCTCGACGCGGAGGTTTCCGCGCGCCACCTGAGCTTCGTCGAATCGGGCCGCGCGCAGCCGAGCCGCGAGATGGTGCTGCATCTGGCCGAACGCCTCGACGTGCCGCTGCGCGAACGCAATGCGCTGCTCGTCGCGGCCGGCTTTGCGCCGCTGTTTCGCGAACGGCCGTTTTCGGACCCGGAACTGGATGCGGCGCGTCATGCGGTCGAGGCCGTGCTGCGCGGGCACGAGCCGTACCCGGCGCTTGCGGTGGACCGCCACTGGACGCTGCTCGCGGCGAACCGGATGCTCGGCGCGCTGGTCGCGCAGGCCGATCCGGCGCTGCTGCAGCCGCCCGTCAACGTGCTGCGGTTGAGCCTGCATCCGGACGGTCTCGCGTCGCAGATCGTCAACTGGCACGAATGGCGCGCGCACATCCTGCATCGGTTGCAGCGGCAGATCGATGCGAGCGGCGATCGCACGCTGCATACGCTGCGCGACGAACTCGCCGCGTATCCGGCGCCGGCCGGCCAGCCCTACGACGCGCCCGCGCGCACCGATTTCGCGGATATCGCCGTGCCGCTGCGGTTGCGCACGGCGAGCGGCGAGCTGACGTTCTTCAGTACGACGACGGTGTTCGGCACGCCGGTCGACGTGACGCTGTCGGAACTGGCGATCGAGGCGTTCTTTCCGGCGAATCCGGAAACGGTGGATGCGATGCGGGCGCTGGCGGACGCGTTGCCGGCGGCGTAGCGCCGGCCGGCGTGCCGGCATCGTGCCCGATCAGCGGCGCTCGAGCGCCAGCTTCACGCCCAGCGCCAGCAAGACGACGCCGCTGACGCGATGCATGCGCGTCAGGATGCGCGGGTTGCGGCGGATCGACGCCGACAGCAGGCCGGCGAACAACGCGACCGGCCCCTTGACGAGAAACGTCAGCCCGGCGAACGTCGCGCCGAGCACGAACAGCGACAGCATCGGATGCGGGGCGCCCGCCGGAACGAATTGCGGCAGGAACGCCAGATAGAAAAGCGCGACTTTCGGGTTCGACACGTTGGACAGCGCGCCTTGCACGAACGTCCGGAGCCGCGATGCCGGCGCATTGCCGTTGCCCGCGAGCGTCAATTCGCCCGACGAACGCAGCAGCGTGATGCCGAGGTACAACAGGTACAGCGCGCCGATCGCCTTCAGCGCGGTGAACAGCCATTCGGATGCCTGAAGCAGCGCACCCAGCCCGAGCGTCGCGAGCATCGTATGGACGAGCAGCCCGACGCTGACGCCCGCGGCGGTCACGAGGCCCGCGCGCGTGCCGCCGGACAGCGTGCGCGACATCACGAGCACCATGTCCTGGCCCGGCGTCAGAATGATCAGAAGGGAGGTGGCCATGAACGGCAACCAGGCGACGTGCAGCATCGGGAAGCTCCTGAAAGTGGCGCCGCGGCGGGCGGGGATCGCGCGCCCGGGCCGGGCAGTCGTCAGATTATCGGCAACTTCCGTTGGAGATTGGATGCAAACTCGGCTATTTTCCGCTATGTATTTGGAGTTATTCTCCAATAATCGTATTGCGGGTAGCCAAAAATGCCAATCAAACTGGATGCGATCGATCGACGCATTTTGCGTGCATTGCAGCAGAATTCGAACCAGACGAACGCCGACATCGCGCAGCAGGCCGGACTGTCGCCCACGCCGTGCCTGCGCCGCGTTCACCTGCTCGAGGAACAGGGCGTAATCGACGCCTATGTCGCGTTGCTGAACCCGGCGGCCGTCGAACTGCGCTTCACGGCATTCGTGCGCGTCACGCTGGAGCGCCAGGACAAGACGACGGTCGAACGCTTCGCGCGCGAGATGGAACGGGCGCCGGAAGTGCTCGAATGTCATCTGATGGCCGGCAGCTACGACTATCTGCTGCGCGTGATCGCGAAGGATCTCGACGACTATCAGCGCTTTCAGATGGAAACGCTCACGCAGATCGAGGGCGTACGCAACGTCGAAACCGAGATTCCGCTGAAGCGCATCAAGCAGACGGTACGGCTGCCGATCTAGGTGTCGAGAAACGTCACGGCCTCCCCGGCCGGCTGCCCGTTCAATTCGCCGTCACGCACGACGACCTGCCCGCGCACGACCGTATGCACGGGCCAGCCCGCGACCGCGCATCCGTCGTACGGCGTCCAGCCGCTCACGCTCGCGATCCATTCGTCGCGGATGACCCGCCGCGCGCGCAAGTCGACGATGCTGAAATCGGCGTCGTAGCCGGCCGCAATGCGCCCCTTTCCTTCGATGCCGAAGATGCGCGCCGGCCCGGCGCTGGTCAGGTCGACCAGCCGTTCCAGGCTCAGGCGGCCGGCATTCACGTGATCGAGCATCAGCGGCAGCAGCGTCTGCACGCCGGTCATCCCGCTCGGCGAGCGCGGATACGGGCGGCGCTTTTCGTCGCGCGTATGCGGCGCGTGATCGCTGCCGATGACGTCGACCACGCCGTCGCGGACGGCCTGCCACAGCGCGTCCCGATGATGCCGTTCGCGCACCGGCGGATTCATCTGCGCGAAGGTGCCGAGCCGCTCGTAGCAATCCGGCGCATGCAGGCTCAGGTGATGCGGCGTGACTTCGACCGTCACGCGCCGCCGGTGCCGCGCGAGAAACGCCATTTCATCCGCCGTGGACACGTGCAGCACATGCAGCCGGCGCCCTGCCTCCGCGGCCAGTCCGACGATGCGCCGCGTCGCGGCCAGCGCGCTTTGCGCGTCGCGCCAGCGCGGATGGTCGCGCACGTCGCCGCTGGCCTCGGCGATCGCCTTGCGTTCGCGTAGCCGCGCCTCGTCCTCCGCATGCACGGCCATGCGTCGTTGCCCGTTGCGCAGGATCCGGCGCAACACGGTTTCGTCGTCGGCCAGCAGATCGCCGAACGAACTGCCCATGAAGACCTTCACCCCCGCGCAGCCGGGCAAACGTTCGAGCACCGGCAACCGTTCGGCATTGGCGGCCGAGCCGCCGATGTAGAACGCGTAGTCGCACCACGCACGACCGCGCGCAAGATCCCGCTTGGCGTTCAGATCCTGCTCGCTCAACGTCAGCGGATGAGTATTGGGCATCTCGAAGATCGTCGTGACGCCGCCGAGCACTGCACCGCGCGTGCCGGCCTCGATGGTCTCCTTGTGCGTGAGCCCCGGTTCGCGGAAATGCACCTGACTGTCGACCACGCCGGGCAGCACGTGCAATCCGCGCGCATCGAGCAGCACGTCGGCGCTCCACGTCCCACGCAACACGCCCAGCGCGACGACGCGGCCATCCACGCACGCGACGTCGATCCGCTCGGCGCCGTTGGGCGTCATCACCGTGCCGCCGTACACCAGCAGATCGACGTGGCGTCGTTCCACCCGGTCGCAGCGTTCCCGTCGCACCCGCTCGCCCATGAATCAGAACTCGTTCTGGATGTGCTTGTAACCGCGCACCAGCGCATTGTTCGTCCGTGCGACGTCCTCGGAGAAATCGCTCGCGTCGGGCGTCACCTGCGGCAACGCGGCGAGGTCGGTTTCCGGCCCGATGCGTTCGGTCGAGCGCACGTAGAAGCCTGGCGGCAGGCGGCAGCCGTCGACGACCGCGTTGTAGCGCACCACGCAGCCGTCGTCGATCGTGCAATTGAACAGCACGCTGTTGAATCCGACGAACACGCCGTCGCCGACCGTGCACGGCCCGTGGACGATCGCGCGATGCGCGATCGACGTGTGCCGGCCGATCGTCACGCTCGCGCCCGATTTCGAATGGATCACGACGCCGTCCTGGATGTTCGAATGCGCACCGATCACGATCGGCGCGATCTGGCCGTCCGCATCCGTTTCGTCGGCGCGGATCACCGCGTACGGGCCGATGAACACGTTCTCCTCGACGATCACACGCCCGCACAGGATGGCGGTCGGGTCGACGAACGCGTTCGGATGAATCTGCGGCAGGTCGCCGCGCGGGTTCTTCCTGATCATGAGGATTCCTGTATGGAAAGGACCTGGCCGCGCTTGAGCCGCTCGAACAGGCCCGGATCGCGCCACTGCGCGACGATGGCGGGCGCGAAGACGATCGCGTCGAGGTCGATGCGGCCCATGCGCGGGTTGAATGCATCGTCGCGGAAGCACTGTGCGTAGCCGGTCTCGGTTTCGTGAACGATCACCGAATACAGTCGCACGTCGGCTTCGCCGTTCGACATCGGCGTGCCCGACAACGCGGCATCGACGAGCCGGAACAGCACGCGCGAGAATTGCTCGGCGCTCGGCGACACCGGCAGCCGCACCCAGCGCTCCGAATGCCGGCTCATGCTTTCGACGTAGCGCGGATCGTCGTCCGACCACAGCGTCACCGCGTGGTCGAACGCGTCGATCAGGTCGCGCACGTCGCCCTTGAGCAGCCCGAAGTCGTAGATCATCTGCCCGTGATCCAGCGCATGCGCTTCGAGCAGCAACTCGACGCGGTACGAGTGGCCATGGATCGAATGCGAGCAACGCCGCGTGCTGCAGCCGCGTACGACGTGTGCGTTCTCGAACCGGAACAGCTTGCGGATCAGCATGCGTCGCCTCCTTCGCGTACCGGTGCGGCCCACGCCACTGCATTGTGCGGATGCAGGCTTTCGAGATGGCGCACGTGCACGCGCGGGCTTGCATGGCGATCTTCCAGCGCGGCCTGCACGCGGCGCGCGGCATCCTCGACGAACATCAGGTTCTCGCCGTTCAGCACCGCGAACGCCTGCTCGTCCGCACGCTTGACGGCCGTCTGCACCGGCGTGCCCAGCGCATGCTCGACGCGATCGATGAGGTCGATCAGCCCCAGTGTCGCGCCATCGGCCGGCAGCGCCACGCCGACGACGGCTTCGCTGCGCTGGCTGTGCGGCGTGGCGGCCGTCGCATGCCGTTTCAGCCACGCGGCGACCGCCGCCGGCTCCACGCGATCGTCGCGGCCGAATGCCGCCAGAAACGCCTGTTCGACCCAGTGCCGCGACAGCGCCGCCGAGCACGGGCACGTCGACGAATAGACGATCGTCGCCTGCGCACGCAGCGCGAACGCATCCCCGGCCAGCGTCGCGTCGATCTGCACCGGATAAGCCTTCCAGCCGGCCAGCCCGTCGGTCACGAGCGCGGCACGACGGGCCAGCAGGTCGAAGCGCAGCCGCACGCGCGCGCTGCGCGTGTCGCAGTCGCGGTGGCTGTCGATCATCGCGCGCAGCATGCGCTGCAAGCCTGCCGGCGACAGCGCTTCACCATCGGCCAGCCGGTCGAGCAGCCCGTACAGCCGCGACATGTGGATGCCTTTCACCCGCGGCGCAGGCAGATCGACCTGGACGTCGGCACGCGCATGCGCGTCGCGCCGGCAGCCGGGCTCCGCCACGACGACGGGCAGATCGATGCCCTGCATGCCGACCCATTCGAGCGGGCCAAGGCCCGGCGCGGCATCGGTCAGTGAAATATCGGGAAGCGCTGCATTCATGTCTGGAATCCGGTGGAGCGCCTTCTCCATCCGGATCGATGCAGGCAGCGCGCGTTCAGGTCAGGGCCAGTCGCGAAACGGGTTGTCCCACGTGGTCCAGTGTTCGGGGCCGGTCGCCATCTCGGCATCGGTCAGCAGGCACGCGTCGAAGCGCGCGCGCAGCGCCGGCTCGTCCATGTCCATGCCGATCAGCACGAGCTCCTGCCGTGCGTCGCCGACGTGCTCGTCCCAGCGTGCGCGGATCTGCGCGACGGCTTCCGGATCCTGCGGCCAGCGCTCGGGCGGCACGGCCGCCCACCAGTGGCCGGCCGGCCCGTGCCGCGCAACCGCGCCCGCCTGCGACCACGAACCGGCGACGGTCGGATGCGTGGCCAGCCAGAAGAACCCCTTCGAGCGGACGACGCCCGGCCATTCGCTTTCGACGAGATCGAGGAAGCGCTGCGGATGGAACGGCCGCCGCGCGCGATAGACGAAGCTGCGAATGCCGTATTCGTCGGTCTCCGGCGTGTGCGTGCCGCGCAGCTCCTGCAGCCAGCCCGGCGCGCGCGACGCCGCGTCGAAGTCGAACAGGCCCGTGTCGAGCACACGCTCGAGCGGCACCTTGCCGAATTCGGCGATCTCGATCCGCGCACGCGGGTTCAGCCCGCGCAGCAGCGCGACCAGCCGCTCGCGCGCGCTGCCGTCGATCAGGTCGATCTTGTTGATCACGAGCACGTCGCAGAACTCGATCTGGTCGATCAGCAGATCGACGACCGTGCGTGCGTCCTCGTCGCCCATCGATTCGCCGCGCGATTGCAGGCTGTCGCGCGACGCGTAGTCGCGCAGGAAATTGAACGCGTCGACCACCGTCACCATCGTGTCGAGCCGCGCGACTTCGCCGAGACTGCGGCCGTCCTCGCCTTCGAACGTGAACGTCTCGGCCACCGGCAGCGGCTCCGAGATGCCGGTCGATTCGATCACGAGCTGATCGAAGCGCCCTTCGCGCGCAAGCCGGTCGACTTCGATCAGCAGATCCTCGCGCAGCGTGCAGCAGATGCAGCCGTTGCTCATCTCGACCAGCTTCTCGTCGGTGCGCGACAGCCCCGCGCCGCCGTCGCGCACGAGCGCCGCATCGATGTTGACCTCCGACATGTCGTTGACGATGACCGCGACGCGCCGGCCCTCGCGGTTGTTGAGGATGTGGTTGAGCAGCGTCGTCTTGCCCGCGCCGAGAAAGCCGGACAGGACGGTTACGGGAAGCCGCGTGGACGGGTGAAGGGCGGGGCTCATCGGCGATTCCGGAACAGGGCGTTGAGAATGAAATGATATATTGTATCGATACGATATAACATATCATTCCGGACGTCCAGCAGGCCGGCTCATCGATGTGGCAACGGCGAAGGCGGCAGCACGCGGCGCCTTGCCGGTGCCGCCGCGCTGCGTATCACGTATAGAGCGACGCCGGCGGCAATTCCGCGGTGAGCGCGAACCGGCCCACGTCGCGCAGCCGGTAGTCGAGCGGGTCGTGCAGCGTATGGGTGCGCGCATTCCGCCAGAAGCGGTCGAGGCCGAGCGATGCGGCCGTCGCGCGCGCGCCGCACGCATCGAACAGCGCCTCGCCGTTGTCGAGCGCCGCGCGCTGCGCGACGATCTTCGCTTCCGATACCGCGAGCGCGACTTCGGCGCGTTCGTCGGCCGTCAGCGCATCCTGCCGCGCCCACGCGTGCTGCAACGTGCCGGCCGCGCGATCGGCCAGCGCCGCCGCGGCGATCGCGCGCACGCGCATGTCGCCGAAGCGCTGGAGCGTGTACGGATCGTCTTCGGCCCGCTCGACGCCCGAGTGAATCCACGGGCGGCCATGCCGTCGTACGTAATCGCGCGCCTCGGCCAGCGCGCCTTCCGCCAGGCCGACGAACAGGTTCGTCAGCACGAGCTGCGACACGAGCGTGCGCAGCGTCGCGCGCGGCGTCGGCGGAGTCTCGGAACGATGCAGCACCTCGTCCGCCGCGAGCGCCACGCCGTCGAAGCGCACGCTGCCGCTGTCGGTCTGGCGCTGGCCGATCGGGTCCCAATCCTCGTTGACGGTGATCCCCACCCGATCGGTCGGCACCACGCCGAACACGGTCCGGCCGGTGGCGGGATCGTGCGCGGACACCGTCATCCGCTGCGAGCCGCGCGTGCCGGAACAGAAGCCCTTCACGCCGTCGAGCCGGTAGCCGCCGTCGGCCGTCGCCGTGGCCACGAGCCGCGTGTCGAGCGGATTGACCGCGTTGCCCCACCACCAGCGCTCGTCGACCGTGCCGCGCAGGTAGCGCTCGCGCTGCGCGGCGCTGCCCCACACGTCGACGCTCACCACTTGCAGGCACTGGAACCCGACGAGATGCGCGAGCGCGCTGTCGACCCGCGCGACCTGCCGGATGACGTCGTAGATCGCGGGCCACGCCGCTTCCTGACCGCCGAATGCGCGCGGCACCGCGAGCGTCAGCAGGCCCGCATCGGCGAGCCACTGCTTCTCCTGCGCCGCATGACCGCCCGCGCGGTCGCGCTCCGCGGCGCTCGCGCGCAGTGCGTCGATCGCGCGCGCCAGCGCAGCGCGGTCGACGGCCGGCGGATCGGTATCCGGCTCGAGAGTCGCCGGGCGGCGTGGATCGTTCATGCGACGGCTTCCTGTTCAGCGGTTTCGCCCGACAGCGGTACGAGCGCGCCGAGCCGGCGGCCGGTCAGCCGCGACAGGATCTCGCGCCGCCAGTCGTCGTAGATCGCACGATATTCCGCGATATCCGCGCCGAACACCAGCGCCGTGTGCGCGTACTCGTCGTGCAGGTAGCCGTCGAGCCGCGCCTGGGTTTCCTCGTCGGCCGCGATCACACGATCGATCAGCGCGTCGCGCTCGGCGGCCGGCAGCGCCTGCAGCGTGTCGAACCACCACTGGACGATCTGCACGCGATGCCACTCCTCGTCCGGGCGAATCCGGTTCTCGCCGTGCTCGCGCATCGCACTGTCGCCGATGCGGCCGGTCTTGCGCTGAATCCACAGCTTCGCGAGGATGTGCAGCTCGTAATGCCATTCGAACGCGAGAAACCCCGCGATGTCGCGCACCGCGATGTCGCCGATGCGTGCCCAGTGCGCGGCGACGAGCCGGTCGACTTCCGGCAGCGGGTCGCGCCCGGTGAGTGCGGTCACGCGCTCGCGGCCGATCACCGCATGCGCGCCGTCGTCGCCGAGCTGGCGCGACAGGATCAGCTGGAAATGCGGATCGTCGCGGAACAGCGTGTCGATCGCCTTCGCGACGACCTGCACGATGAACAGGTCGTGCGACGCCATCTTCGTGTAGTAGTCGGCGACGGCGGCCAGCTCGTCGTCGTTGCGCGGCTCGCGCGGCGGCGTCGCCAATTTGTCGGGGAAGTCCGGACGATGGCGTCGCGCCACGTCGAGAAACAGCGCTTCCTCGAATTGTCCGTTCCATTCGCGCGGCGCGCCGAGGGGCAAGGTCATCGTTTTTCTCTCTCAGGATCGTGAAGGAAGCGAGCGGACGCTCGTGGCGTCGCTCAGGTGCGCCGGGTCACGCGTCGGACCAGGCGGTCGCCCGTGATTTGCACGGCCGAGACGAGCGCGATCAGGATCACGATCACGGTCGCCATGACGGTGGTGTCGAAACGTTGATAGCCGTAGCGGATCGCGAGATCGCCGAGCCCGCCCGCGCCGACGGCGCCCGCCATCGCGGTCGAGCCGATCAGCGCGACGACGGTGATCGTGAACCCGCCGAGCATGCCGGGCAGCGCTTCGGGCAGCAGCACGTGCCACACGATGTGGCGGCGCTTCGCGCCCATCGCGAGCGCGGCCTCGATCAGCTCGCGATCGACTTCGCGCAGGCTCACTTCGGCGATCCGCGCGAAAAACGGGATCGCGGCGATCGACAGCGGCACGACGGCCGCCCAGACACCGATCGTCGTGCCGATCAGCACGCGCGTGAACGGCAGCAGTGCGACCAGCAGGATGATGAACGGCGTCGAGCGGAACACGTTGACGAGCGCGCCGAGCACCGCGTTCACGCCGCGCCGCGCGTAGATGCCGCCGGGCGCGGTGGTCACGAGAATCACCGCGAGCGGGATGCCGATCAGCGCGGCGATCGCGGCCGACGCGGCGACCATCGACAGCGTGTCGCGGATCGCGTCGAGCAGTTCGGGCCACCAGAGCTCAAACATAGCCGAGCACCTCCGCGCGATTCGCATGGCGGCGCGCGCGTTCGAGCAGCGCGGCGACCGCACCGCCGCGCGCCGCCGACTGGCCGGCGTCGTCCGCACGCGGCGTCGCGGCGATCACGAGCCGCCCCTGCGCATGCCCGCGGATGCTTTCGATGCCGCCGTGCAGGAACCGCACGGAGCCGCCGAGCGCCGCTGCTAGCGCGCCGACGTCCGGCTCGCCGCCGCTCTCGCCCGTATAGCGGACGTCGAGCACGACCTGCGCGCCGTCGGGCAGCGCGGCCGGCTCGGGCAGCGGCCGCACGCGCGCGGCCAGCTCGGCCGGCAGGTCGTACCCGAGCGTGCTCAGCAACGCACGCGTCGCACCGTGGCGCGGATCGCCGAACACGCGCCATACCGGCCCCGTTTCGACGACCTCGCCCTGTTCGATGACCGCCACGGTGTCGCACACCGCGCGAATCACCTCCATTTCGTGCGTGATCAGCACGATCGTCAGCCCAAGGCGGCGGTTGATGTCCGCGAGCAGCGCGAGGATCGATTGCGTGGTTTCCGGATCGAGCGCCGACGTCGCCTCATCGCACAGCAGCACCTCGGGATCGTGCACGAGCGCCCGCGCAATGCCGACACGCTGCTTCTGTCCGCCCGACAGGCTCGCCGGATACGCATCGCGCTTCGCGGCGAGCCCGACGAGATCGAGCAACGCCTCGACCTTGCGCACGCGTTCGGCCTTCGGCACGCCGGCGATCTTCAGCGGCAGCGCGACGTTCTCGAACACCGTCTTCGCGGACAGCAGGTTGAAATGCTGGAACACCATGCCGGTGCGGCGCCGCAACGCGACGAGGCCATCCTCGTCGAGCGCGCCGACGTCGACGCCCTGCACGCGCACGCGGCCCGAGCTCGGCCGTTCGAGGCCGTTCACGAGCCGCAGCAGCGTCGACTTGCCGGCCCCGCTGCGGCCGATGATCCCGAATACCTCGCCGCGCCGCACGTCGAGCGTCACGTCGCGCAGCGCGACGGCGTGGCCGCGCGGCGTCGCGAACACCTTGCCGACCTGCTCCAGCGACACGGCCGCGCCGTCGGCCGGCGCGGCCGTTTCCTCATGCGCCGTCGCAGCGGCGCCGGCGCGTACGGCCGATGCCTCGATGAAACCCAGCGTATCGAACAATTGCGTCATCGCTTCGCTCCGTCACGTTCAGGCATGCGCGGGATGCGCGGGTTCCGATACAGCCGTCGGCCGGTGCTGCGCGCCGGTGTGCCACGCGGGCAGGCGCGGGCCTGCGCCGAACAGCTTCTCGCGCAGCGTCGGCGCGGGATCGTAGTCTTCCTTGTAGACGCCGCGGTTCTGCAGCTCGGGCACGACCCAATCGACGAAATCCTCGAACGATTCCGGCATCACGGTGCGCGTCAGGTTGAAACCGTCGATGCCCGTCTCGTCGATCCACGACTGCAGTTCGTCCGCGACCTGCGACGGCGAACCGACGATCGGCGCATAACGGCCGCCGAGCGACATCTGCTCGAGCATCCGGCGCACCGTCCACGTGCCCGTCGTGCTCTTGCGCGAGATCGCGTCGACCGCCGACTGGATCGAATCGGTCTTCACGTACGAGATCGGCTCGTCGAGGCCGTATTTCGCGAAGTCGATGCCGGTCGAGCTCGCGAAGTGCGCGAGGCCGGCTTCCGGGCTCGCGTAGCGCCGGTACTCGTCGAATTTCTCGCGCGCGAGCCGCTCGGTCTCGGCGGTCACGACGCTCACCCCGGCGAAAATCCTGATCGATGCCGGGTCGCGCCCCTGCCGCGCGGCGGCCGCGCGGATGTCGAGCGCCGCCGCGCGCGCCGCGGCCTTGCTCTGCCCGTTCACGAACACGCATTCCGCGTGGCGGCCCGCGAACTCGACGCCGCGCGCGGACGAGCCGGCCTGGTACAGCACCGGCGTGCGCTGCAGCGACGGTTCGCTCAGATGAATCGCATCGATCGAATAGAACGGGCCGTCGTGCTTCACGCGCCGCACCTTGCCCGGCTGCGCGAACACACGCGCCTGCGCGTCGCGGATCACCGCGTCGTCGTCCCAGCTCCGTTCCCACAGCTTGTAGACGACGTCCATGTAATCGTCGGCGCGCTCGTAGCGGTCGTCGTGGCCGATCTGCTGCGCGAGGCCCATCCCGCGCGCGGCGCTGTCGAGGTAGCCGGTCACGATGTTCCAGCCCACGCGCCCTTTCGTCAGATGATCGAGCGTCGACATGCGGCGCGCGAACAGGTACGGCGGCTCGTAGGTCAGGTTCGCGGTCACGCCGAAGCCGAGATGCCGCGTGACCTGCGCCATTGCCGGCACGAGCAGCAGCGGATCGTTGACGGGCACCTGCACCGATTCGCGCAACGCGGCGTCGGGCCCGCCGCCGAACACGTCGTACACGCCGACGATGTCCGCGAGAAAGATCCCGTCGAATTTGCCGCGTTCGAGCGTCTTCGCGAGATCGGCCCAGTAGTCGAGATCGGTGTAGTGCGCGGAGCGGTCGCGCGGATGCGTCCACAGCCCATGGTTGATGTGCCCGACGCAGTTCATGTTGAACGCGTTGAGCAGGATCTTCTTGCGGTTCGCCGTCGTCATGTCTCGCTCCATCACCACGCGATCGCGTACAGCGAGCCGAACGCGTTGTCGAGTGCCCGGCGCACGGCCGGCGAGTGCTGGTAGATCGCGATGAACTTGCGGATGCGCGGGTCGTTCGCGCTCTCGGGCCGCACGACCCACTGGATCGCGAAGTTCTTGTTCTCGGTGCCGTCGAACAGCAGCGCGCTGTTCGGGTCGGCCGTGCCCGCGAGCTTGATGAAGCTCGGGTAGCCCTGCGCGAGGTCGACGTCGTCGAGCGAACGCGCGAGCTGCGACGCTTCGAGCGGGATGATCTTCAGGTGCTTCGGATTGGCGACGATGTCGTGCGTCGTCGCACGGTAGTCGGCGCCCGGCTTCAGCGCGATCAGCCCCGCGCGCTGCAGCAGCAACAGCCCGCGCCCGCCGTTGACCGGATCGTTCGCGATCGCGACGCGCGCACCGTCCTTCAGCTCGGCGAAGCTTTTCACCTTCTTCGAATAGAGGCCGATCTTCATGATCGTGCCGGGCGCGATCGCGATGAAGTCGTAGCCGCCCTGCTTCTTCGCGTTCTCGAGAAACGGGATGTGCTGGAAGTAGTTGACGTCGATGTCCTTGTTCGCGAGCGCCGCGTTGGGCGTATTCCAGTCGGTGAATTCGACGATCTTCACGTCGAGGCCCTGCGCCTTCGCCTCCTTCGCGGCGATCTTCAGCGCCTCGATCTGCGGGCTGGTCGAGATGCCGACCTTCAGCGGCGCGGTGTCGGCGCGCGCGCCGTTCGGCAGCACGAGGCCAAGCCATGCCGCGAGCAGCGCGGCCGTCAGCAGGCGGGCCAGGCGGCCGGCGGAAAAGCGGGCGGAAAAAACGGGATGCAGCATGGAAACCACTCTCCTGTCCAAAGACGGTATCGACGGATGAGCGACGCCGCGGCGAACGCACGGGCGTTCTCCGGACAGTCGTCGTTGCATCGGAAAAGGATCAGCCGATGATAGAGAGCGGCGGGAGGGCGGTCTACGAAGCGATTGTGCGAAGAAAATCGCGCGCGGCGATATGGCGGCGTCGGGCGCGCTGCGCCGCCCGGCAGACCGAATACCGGCCATGCCGCGCCGATCGCCGGCGCGCGCCGTAGCGGAGCAACAGCCGGCTGCCCGGGCGCCGCCAGGCCGAAATCTCGGCCTGCCCGCCGCGCCGATTCCGAAATCTCGGCCAGCCGGTGTGGAGAACCCTTTCCGCAGACGAAATAAATCCCTTATGAATCAATGCATTAAAAATATTCCGGCGGGCTGCGATGTTGGCACGGGGGTTGCGTAATAGACGGCACACGATGCCGCGATGCGAATGCAGGCATTCCAAACATCAGGAGACACGTCTTGCAGACCTCTATCCAAACCCCGTCCCATCCCGAGCCGATTGCCGCAGCCGGTCCCGCCACGCGCGAACGCTTCTGGCCGCAAGGCTGGTGGAAGCTGATGGAAATCCGCATCGGCATCATCCCGCTGCCTGTCTACGTGATCCTGTTCGGGCTGATCGTCGGCTTCGCGGTGACGGGCAAGGTGCCCGGCGAAATCTCGATGGCGATCGCCGTCCTCGCGTTCTTCGGCTTCACCTGCGCGGAACTGGGCAAGCGCCTGCCGCTGCTGCGCAACATCGGCGCGGCCGCGATCTTCGCGACCTTCGTGCCGTCGGCGCTCACCTATTACCACGTGCTGCCGAAGCCGGTGCTGAACCTGACGGTCGAATTCACGAAGTCGACCAACTTCCTGTACCTGTTCATCGCGTCGATCATCGTCGGCAGCATCTTGAGCATGGACCGGCGCGTGCTGATCCAGGGCTTCGTGAAGATCTTCGTCCCGCTCGCCGTCGGCTCCATCGCGGCCGCGATCGTCGGCACGGCGGTCGGCACCGCGCTCGGCCTCGGCGCGCGCCACACGCTGCTGTACATCGTCGTGCCGATCATGGCGGGCGGCGTCGGCGAAGGCGCGATTCCGCTGTCGATCGGCTATTCGGAACTGATGCACCTGCCGCAAGGCGAGATGTTCGCGATGGTGCTGCCGTCGGTGATGCTCGGCAGCCTGACCGCGATCATCCTGTCGGGCGCGCTCGACATGCTCGGCAAGCGCCTGCCGCACCTGACCGGCAACGGCCGCCTGCAAGTCGGCGAAAGCGGCGACATGACGCCGGAAAGCGAGGAGATCCGCGGCCACGTCGACGTCACGCACATCGCGGGCGCCGGCATCACGGCGATCACGCTGTACCTCGTCGGCTTGATGGCGCACAAGCTGTTCGGCCTGCCCGCGCCGGTCGCGATGCTGTTCCTCGCGGTGCTGGTGAAGCTCGCGCGTGCGGTGTCGCCGCCGCTGCAGGAAGGCGCGTTCGTCGTCTACAAGTTCTTCTCGACCGCCGTCACGTATCCGCTGCTGTTCGCGATCGGCGTCGCGATGACGCCGTGGGACAAGCTGACCGCCGCCTTCACGATCGTCAACGTGGTCACGATCGTGTCGACCGTCGCGACGCTGATGGGCACCGGTTTCGTGGTCGGCCGCCTGCTGAAGATGTACCCTATCGACACCGCAATCGTGAACGCCTGCCACAGCGGGCAAGGCGGCACCGGCGACGTCGCGATCCTGACCGCCGCGAACCGGATGCAGCTGATGCCGTTCGCGCAGATCGCCACGCGGATCGGCGGCGCGATCGTCGTCACGGTGACGCTGATCCTGGTCGCGCACTTCGGATAACGCGCGGCCGCGCGCATCGTCGCGCCGGCTGCTTCGCACGCGCCGCCGCCGGCCCTGCCGGCGCGCGGCGCGCGTCGTTCGGAGCGGGTGGTTGCGGAGGGCCGGTTGCGGAGGGCCGGTAGCGGACGACCGGTAGCGGGCTTGATGAGGGCGAACGTGCAGAAGAGCTTCAAGGGAATCCCGTGGTGGGGCTGGGCATCGGCCGCGGTGCTGTATGTCGGCGTGGCCGGCGCGGCCGTCGATTTCGCGTGGGAACGCGCGATCGACGCGCTCGAGGAGGCCGGCGCGCACCGGCTCGACCTGTACGCGTCGAGCCTGAAAAGCGAGCTCGGCCGCTTCGAGATCCTGCCCGGCCTGGTCGCGCGGCAGGACGGCGTGCGGGCGATGCTGAAAGCCGCGCCGAACGATGCGCCCGAACTCGTGCATGCGGTGAACACCTACCTCGAAGCCGTGAATCGCGACGCGGGCAGCGGCGCGGTCGACGTGATCGATCTGCAAGGCGACGTGATCGCCGCCAGCAACTGGAACGAGACGATCAGTTTCGTCGGCACCAACGTGTCGTACCGGCCGTATTTCAAGGACGCGCTCGCGCGCGGCAGCGGCCGCTTCTTCGGCATCGGCACCAACACCGGCGTGCCGGGCGTCTACTTCGCGAGCGCGGTGCGCAGCGACGGCGTGCCGATCGGCGTGGCCGCCGTGAAGATCAGCGTCGACCCGCTCGAATCGGCGTGGCGCGCGCCGGGCGTCGCCGCGCTGGTGGTCGACGGCAACGGCGTGGTCGTGATCTCGACCGAGCCTTCGTGGAAATTCACCGCGCTGCGCCCGATCACCGCGCAGCAGCAGCGCGACATCCAGGCGTCGCGCCAGTACGCGGGCCGCACCGTCGACGCGCTGCCCTATCGCCGCATCGGCGACCGCAGCTCGGCCGCCTGGTTCGGCACCTTTCCCGATCCGCACCGCGCCGGCCGCACCGCGCGCTATCTCGTGATGTCGCGCCCCGCGCCGCAGGCCGGCGATTCGCTGATGGTGCTGCTCGACATCGCGGGCGCGCGGCGCCAGCAGCAAACCGCGTTCGTGTTCGTCACCGGCGCGTTCCTGATCGTCGCGCTGCTCGTCGGCTATGCAATCCAGCGCCGCCGGGCGATCATCGCGCGGCTGAGCGCGCAGGACGCGCTGCGCCGCGCGAACGACCAGCTCGAGCTGACGGTCGCGCAGCGTACGGCCGCGCTCACGGCCGCGAACGAGCGGATGCAGCGCGAGATCGACGAGCGCGAACGCACCGAGCAGCGCCTGCGCGCGTCGCAGCAGGAGGTCGTGCACGCGGGCAAGCTCGCGGTGCTCGGGCAGATGGCCGCCGGCCTCACGCACGAGCTGAACCAGCCGCTCGTCGCGATCCGCACGCTGTGCGACAACGCGCGCACGTTCTTCGAACGCGGCCAGCCGGCGCCGGCGCTCGCGAATCTCGAACGGGTCGGCAAGCTGGTCGACGGCATGGCCGTGCTCACCGGCGAGTTGAAGACCTTCGCGCGCAAGCCCGACGTCGAGCGCGTCGCGGTGTCGCTGAACGAGGCCGTCGCGCATGCGCGGCTCATCTACGACGCGCGCATTCGCGACGAAGGCGTGCGGCTCGACGTGAACATCGCACCCGGCACGATGGTATCGGCCGAATCGAGCCAGTTGCAGCAGGTAATCGTGAACCTGCTCGGCAACGCGCTCGACGCGGTGCACGACGCGCCGGTGCGCCGCATCGTCATCGAGGCGGCCGGAGCGGACGATGCCGGCCGCGTGCGCTTCACGGTGGCCGACAGCGGCGCCGGCATCGCGCCCGACGTGCTGCCGCACCTGTTCGAGCCGTTCGTCACGACCAAGCCGCGCGGCCAGGGCCTCGGGCTCGGCCTCGCGATCACGTCGCGTATCGTCGAGGCGTTCGGCGCGAAGATCGCCGCGGCGAACCGCGACGAAGGCGGCGCGCAGTTCACCATCGAATTCGCGGCGGCGACGCCGCAACAAAGGACAGAGCATGGAACATGAGATTCGGGTGCTGGTCGTCGAGGACGATGAGAACGTCCGGATCGGCGTCGAGCAGGCCGTCGCGCTCGCCGGGTTCCCGGTCGACGCGTTCGCATCCGCCGCCGACGCGCTCGCCCACGTCGCGCCCGGCGCGCGGGTGGTGATCGTGTCGGACGTGCGGATGCCGGGCATCGACGGGCTGCAGTTGCTCGACCGCGTGATGGCCGTCGATGCGCAGATCCCGGTCGTGCTGATCAGCGGCCACGCGGACATCTCGACGGCCGTCGGCGCGATGCAGGTCGGCGCGTACGACTTCATCGAGAAGCCGTTCTCGTCGGACCTGATCGCCGGCCGCGTCGCGCGCGCCGTCGAGAAGCGCCGGCTCACGCTCGAGGTGCAGGGGCTGCGTGCGGCGCTGAACAACTGGCAAGGCATCGAGGCGTTCGTGCTCGGCAAGTCGCCCGCGATGGCCGACGTGCGCAAGAAGATCCTGCGCCTCGCGGATACGTCGGTGTCGGTGCTGATCACCGGCGAGACGGGCACCGGCAAGGAGCTGATCGCGCGCAGCCTGCACGACTTCGGCGGCCGGCGCGATGCGCATTTCGTCGCGCTGAACTGCGGCGGCCTGCCCGAGCAGGTGTTCGAGAGCGAGCTGTTCGGCCATGAAGCCGGCGCGTTCACCGGCGCGATCAAGAAACGCATCGGCAAGATCGAATGGGCGAACGGCGGCACGCTGTTCCTCGACGAGATCGAGACGATGCCGATTGCGCTGCAGATCAAGATGCTGCGCGTGCTGCAGGAGCGCGTGATCGAGCGGCTCGGCGCGAACGAACTGATTCCGGTCGACTGCCGCGTCATCGCCGCGTCGAAGGCCGATCTCGCCGAACTCGCGGCCGACGGCCGCTTTCGTGCGGATTTGCTGTATCGCCTGAACGTCGCGCAGATCGAGCTGCCGCCGCTGCGCGAGCGGCGCGAGGACGTGCCGCTGCTGTTCGAGCATTTCGTGCTCGCGGCCGCGCGGCGCTTCGGGCAGCCGGCGCCGGTCGTCACCGCCGCGCAGGTGTCCGAGCTGATGACGCACGCGTGGCCCGGCAACGTGCGCGAGCTGCAGAACGTGGCCGACCGCTTCGTGCTCGGGCTGACCGGCGACAGCCTGCTGTCGTCCGGCGGCGCGCCGACGGCCGGCAGCACGCTCGCGGAACAGCTCGCGTATTTCGAGCGGATGCTGATCGAGGACATGCTGCGGCGTCACGGCGGCAACGTCGCGGATGCGAGCGAGGCGCTCGGCATGCCGAAGAAAACGCTCTATCACAAGCTGCGCCACCTGCGGATTCCCGCGCGCGGCGATGCCGCGGCCGACGGCGGCGAATGACGCGAACGAGAGGATACGCACATCGGCATGGATCGCATCGACATCACCGAACGGGGCCGTCTCGCCGGCCACCTGATCCGCGGCGTCACGCACGCGCGGAAAACCTTTCGCCCGAGCGACTGGCCCGAGCGGCTCGCGGGCGTCATCACGCTGTTCGTCGGCGAACGGCGGCCCGGCTATCCGTGCGCGCTGTCACGGCTCGCGATGCCGGTCGTCGACGGCGGCGTCAAATGCCTGTTCGTGTCCGACGAGTTGCGCGACGTGTGCGCGGATGCGTTCGATTTCGCGATGCGGTTCGCGGCGGACAATGATCTGCCGGTCGAGGTTCGGAGCGCGCCGGTGTTGGCGGTGCGCTGATGCGTGCGAAACCTCGAATAACGATCGCGAGTCATTTCATCTGTTACCCATGCGACCCATCGATCAGACCACGTAGGTAGCGAGATGAAACAGAATCTCCAACAAGGTCACGATGACGAACGCGATACACCATTTGCGTAACGACCAACGTCTATATGCAATAGCATTGAGCACAGCACAAGCGATCGATGGCCATAGAAGAATGAAGAGCATCGTCGCGACCGAGCCAACGTGAGATGCGCAGGACTCTCCGCAACCGACTGCCGGGAGTGACGGCTTGGCCCAATCCGTGCGGTTGAATACATAGAATGATGCCCCCGTCACCAGAAGTCCCCACACGAAGCCTAGAACAACGACAGCTATACGCTTCATTTCACTTCCCAAAATAAAATCTCTTTGGATTCCGCCAGGTCTGATATCCAGTTCTCGTTCCTGCCGGGACGGAACCAGGACCGTAGGTCCGGCATCGTCCGTCGACCCAGGCGAAACCGCCAGAACGATGCAAAGGACGGCGTAAGCGTGTCTTTGTTCCATAGGTCGATATGACCGCCGCTCAGTGAATCGGCTGAGTCGCCATCCTGACGCCAATATCCGAAGAAGTAGATGATACCGGTTCGGTTTTTTATCTTGTCCTGCCAATTCGGACCGGTGATGTTTTCGGGTTTGCCAAGCCCCAGGAACGGGCGAAGCTTCAACCACTCAGCGAGCTCGTAAGCGCGTGTCGCCGTCGCTTTCCCGCCGAGTATCAGGCGACCCAGCGTCTTCTTGCCGGGCATCGGCTTCAGCACGTTTTGAGAAAACGACTTCATGTCGCTTCCGATGGCGTGAAACGCGACGCTCATGCGAATGGCGCATTGATTCTCATATTCGCCAGTGGGTCGTCGTAGGGGTCATTCTTCGGGTACGCGTTCCAAAGCGCTTGAAAGGACAATGCTCGCAGTTGCACGGACTTCTTCGAATTCGGGGTGTCGTTCGTGCGGACCTTCGCCGGGGGATTAGGCATGGCTTACCCCGTCGTGTTTTTTTTTGCGATGGCTTCGTCACCCCAAAAGACGGTGTAATTTCCTGATCCGTCGCCGGTGTTGACGCGCGGTAGCTCGCCGCTTGCATCGAGTACGCCGGAATGAATGCGGCCGTCTGCCGTCTCGATGTAATAGGGATAGCCCTCCTGACCGGTGGCAGCACAGCCAAGGGTCACCGCCTCGATCTGTTCATCAAACGTGCCTTTCTTGAGCGACATGACTCCGCCCGTTGCTGTGCGGCTCGAAACAACTTCACCGAGCCCCTGAAGTCGATCGTCGCACCACACTTCACCCGCAAGTTCGGCGACGATGCTCGGTGGAGTCGAACAGCCGCAAAGGACGATATCGCGGCCGAGTGCAACCTCGCCTTGAAACTTGAGTCGATAGGGGCCGCCAGCTTTTGCGATGATGCCGGTGCTTTGGCAGGCGGTGCAGAACGCACGACCGCCGATCAAGGCTGCCTGATGCTCGTGGGCCAGAAATCGTGGTCCGTTAAATGAGCTGATTGTTCCGCCACTTGAAAGACTATCGCCAACAACCGCAATTCTTCTATTCATTGACCGGCCTCCTCGGAAAGCCGTAATCGTAGCTTCGCGACGCAACTATATATCTCGATATTGTTCGGATATCTCAATTAAACGAACGCAATTTTCCTGCGAGAAGCCATCTTCTCCTTCATCAACGTTCGGTGCTTGTGCAGATCTCCAGCGCGCCACGAGCCTCGCCCGACCAAGTGTCACTTCTACACTGACACCGTTACCGACAGGCATCCAACCGGATGCCTTCGCATATAGAGCCTGAACATCGGACGCCGATACCGCGAGCAGATCGTTCTGCCCTCTCGGTCCGACAAGGGTTTCTGGCCGAGCCATCAAAAAAATTGATCGTCACGATGAAAATTATGCGTTTTGCTTGCAGCTCGCCGTGATGCATAGTTGCGTCGTGTTGACGCACCTTTGAGTCTTTCAGTCATGAACATGCGAATCGAGCCTTCGGTGCTCGCGAACCCCGACCTGCAATTTGCGACGCTTTCGTCAGGCATCAGCCTGCCGTATGTCGAGCGGGGCAGCGGCGCGCCGATGGTGTTCGTTCACGGTTCGCTGTGCGACTACCGTTACTGGGATCCGCAACTCGCATCGCTGTCGGCTCATTACCGCTGCATCGCGCCGAGCCTGAGCCATTACTGGCCGGCCGTCGAAGCGGGCATCCAGGACGAGTTCAGTTGGCAGAACCACGTCGACGAGCTCGCCGAATTCATCGACGCGCTCGATCTCGGCCCCGTGCATCTGGTCGGCCATTCGCGCGGGGGCAGCGTCGCGTTCAACGTCGCACGTCAACATCCGCACCTCGTCGAATCGCTGACGCTCGCCGATCCGGGCGGCCCGCTCCAGCAACCCGGCGTGCGCGAAGCCGCGCTGCCGGCCGCCGCGCTCGCGCTGCGCACGAAAGCCGTGAACCTGATCGAGCAAGGCGATGTCGAGGCCGGCCTCGAGATGTTCGTCGATTCCGTGAGCCTGCCCGGTGCATGGAAGAAGAGCACGTCGCGCTTTCGCACGATGGCGATCGACAACGCGAGCACACTGCCGAAGCAGCTGCGCGATCCGCTGCCCGCCTATTCGGCCGAAACCGCAGGCGATATCGCCTGCCGCACGCTGTTGATCGACGGCCAGCGCAGCCCGAAGATGTTCCGCCACAACGTCGACACGCTGTCGCAATGGATCGGCAATGCACAACGGCAGACCGTCGCCGGCGCATCGCACGGGATGAACGCGGCAAGCCCCGCGGTGTTCAATCGTTACGTGCACGAGTTCGTCGCCGCGTAACGCGATCGGGCGGGGTTCGTCCCGCCCGTCTCCCCTTCTTTCCTGAAGTCCCACAGCAATGCACGCATTGCGCTTCACCACCAGCCGCCGCGCGTAGCCGCGGTACCGGTGGTCGATGCTCGCCGACTCGACCGTTAGTTGCAACTACCGCACTGTCGCTGCGGCAGTCTGAATCGCCATCCGCGACCGATCACGAATTGCATCGGTGCGTAGCCGTGCAACCGCACGCAGGCGCGCTGCCCGTAAAAAAACCCGATCCGCGTCGCCACGGATCGGGTTTTCGTTTCGACATGCGGCCGTTTCGGCCGCCGTCGCATGGCGCTGCGCGCGCCACTGACACTCACCGCGCAGCCACATCCTCCTTGCCGGTCGCCGCACCGCCGACCGCCGTCGGCGCCGCACCCCACCCGCCACCCAACGCACGGATCAGGTTGACGGTCGACACCGCCTGCGCCCCCGTCAACTGGTTCGCCTGCAATTGCGACTGCAACACCGAGCGCTCGCTGTCGATCACGTCGAGATACGCGACTTCGCCCTCTTGGTACTGCGTACGCGACAGCTTCGCCGCCCGGCGCGACGCGTTGACGGCGGCATCCTGCGCGCGGATCTGGTCGTCGAGCAGGCGCAGATCGGCGAGATTGTCCTCGACCTCGCGGAACGCGACGAGCACCTGCTGCCGGTAGTTCGCGACCTGTTCGTCGTACTGCGCGCGCGCCTGCTGCACGCCGGCCGCCCGTCGCCCACCGTCGAACAGCGGCAACGTCAGCGCGGTGCCGGCGAACGGCCCGAGCAGGAACGTGCGGCTCGACCACAGGAACAGGTTGCCGAGCGTCGACGCCTCATAGCCGAACGATCCGGTGATATCGAGCTTCGGGAAGTACGCCGACTTCGCGAGCCCGATCCGTGCGTTCGCGGCCGCCATCGCGCGCTCGGCCGCCGCCACGTCCGGGCGGCGTTCCAGCAGCGCGGACGGCAGGCCCGGCGGAATCTTCACCGCGACCGGCACGATCGGCGTCTCCTTGAACGCGAAATCCGCGGGCGCCTTGCCGAGCAGGATCGCGAGCGCATGCTCGGACGCCGCGCGCCGGCGCGCGACGCCGACCGCATCGGCCTGCGCGCTGGCCAGTTCGTTCTTCGCGCGCGACACGTCGAGCTCGCTGATGTCGCCTTCGTTGAAGCGGCGTTGCACGAGATTCAGCGCCTGCTGACGCAGCTCCACCGTGCGGCGGTACAGATCCTGGTCCGAGTCGAGCTGACGCAGCTCGAAGTAGTTCTGCGCGACGTCGGCCTGCAGGGCGAGCTGCACCGAGCGGAACAGCGCTTCGCTCTGCGCCTGGTCGGCACGCGACGCCTCGACGTTGCGGCCGACGCGGCCGAACAGGTCGGCCTCGTACGACACCGTGCCCTGCGCGCGCCACAGCGTCGCGTTGGTCGGGCCCGTGCCCTGCGGCTGGAACTGCGATGCCGACGACAGCCCCTCGCGCGTCGGCCCGAACCCGGCGCCGATCTGCGGGAACCATTGCGAGCGCGCCGAACGCGTCGCCGCACGCGCTTCCTCGACCCGCGCGGCCGCGGCCTTGAGGTTCTGGTTCGCGGCGAGCGCCTGCGTCTCGAGCGAATCGAGCACCGGATCGCCGAACACCTTCCACCATTCGCCGCGATGTTCGCCGTCCGACGGCTCGGCCGTCTTCCACGTGCCGGCCTGCTCGCCGGCAGCGAGGGTCGGCGCTTCCTTGAACGCGGCGGGCGCCGCCGCATCCGGACGCTTGTAGTCTGGGCCGACCGCGCACGCGGCGAGCAGCGTCGCGAGCAGGGTGCTCGCGGCCGCCACCTTCGCGAAACGCATCAGGCCATTCGTGTTGTGCAAGTTATTCATTTTCTGGTCCTCAAGCATCGGGCGCCGGTACGCCGTACCCCGTCGAATCCTTGCCGGCGACGTGGATCTTGCCGCCCGCGAGCGTACGCAGCACGACGTAGAACACCGGCGTCAGCATCAGCCCGAACAGCGTCACGCCGAGCATCCCGAAGAACACCGCGACCCCCATCGCATGGCGCATTTCCGAACCGGCGCCCGTCGACGTGACGAGCGGCACCACGCCCATGATGAAGGCGATCGACGTCATCAGGATCGGGCGCAGCCGCAGCCGGCTCGCCTCGATCGCGGCCTCGAGCGGCGTCCTGCCGTCGTGTTCGAGCTCGCGTGCGAATTCGACGATCAGGATCGCGTTCTTCGCCGACAGCCCCACCAGCACCATCAGGCCGATCTGCGTGAAGATGTTGTTGTCGCCCTGCGTGAGCCACACGCCCGTCAGCGCCGACAGAATGCTCATCGGCACGATCAGGATCACCGCGAGCGGCAGCGTCAGGCTTTCATACAGCGCGGCAAGCACGAGAAACACGAGCAGCACGCTGATCGGGAACACGTACATCGCCGAATCGCCCGCGAGGATCTGCTGGTACGTGAGGTCGGTCCACTCGAAGCGCACGCCGCGCGGCAGCGTTTCGTGCGCGATGCGTTCGACCGCGGCCTGCGCCTGCCCCGACGAGAAGCCGGGCGCCGGGCCGCCGTTGATGTCGGCCGCCGTGTAGCCGTTGTAGCGCACGACCATTTCCGGGCCGAACGTCGGCGTCACCGTGACGAGCGACGACAGCGGCACCATCTCGCCACGGTCGTTGCGCGTCTTCAGTTGCAGGATGTCGTCCGCGCGCTGGCGGAACGGCGCATCGGCCTGCACGCGCACCTGGTACACGCGCCCGAAGCGGTTGAAGTCGTTCACGTACAGCGAACCGAGATACACCTGCATCGTGTTGAACACGTCGGTCACCGGCACGCCGAGCTGCTTCGCCTTCACGCGATCGAGATCGACGTTGAGCTGCGGCACGTTGATCTGGTAGCTCGTGAACAACGGGCCGAGCTCAGGCGCCTGCTGCGCACGCTTGATGAAGTCGTTGGTCGCATCCGACAGCTTCGCGTAACCGACCGCGCCGCGATCCTCGATCTGCATCTTGAACCCACCGAGCGTACCGAGGCCGAGCACCGGCGGCGGCGGGAACACCGCGACGAACGAATCCTTGATCGCGCCGTATTTCTGATTCAGCGCACCGGCGATCGCGCCGGCCGACAGCGCTTTGCCGTGCCGTTCCGAGAACGGCTTCAGCGTGACGAACACGATGCCCGCGCTCGAGCTGTTGGTGAAGCCGTTCACCGACAGCCCCGGGAACGCGACCGCGCTCTCGACGCCCGGCTGCTTCAGCGCGATCGAACCCATGTCGCGGATCACCTTCTCGGTACGGTCGAGCGACGCACCGTTCGGCAGTTGCGCGAACGCGATCAGGTATTCCTTGTCCTGCGCGGGCACGAAGCCGCCCGGCACGACCTTCGACACCAGCACCGTCGCCCCCACCAGCACGAGGTACACGCCGAGCATCAGCGTCTTGCGCGACAGCACGCCGCGCACGCCGCGGCCGTAGTTCTCCGCGCCGCGATGGAACACCTTGTTGAAACGGCGGAAGAAGCCGCCGAGCACGCGGTTCATCACGCGCGTGAGCCAGTCTTCCTTGTCGCCATGGCCCTTGAGCAGGATCGCGGACAGCGCCGGCGACAGCGTCAGCGAGTTGAACGCCGAGATCACCGTCGAGATCGCGATCGTCATCGCGAACTGCTTGTAGAACTGGCCGGTCAGGCCCGACATGAACGCGAGCGGCACGAACACGGCGACGAGCGTCAGCGCGATCGCGATAATCGGCCCGCTCACTTCCTGCATCGCCTTGTAGGTCGCCTGCCGCGCGGTCATCCCGTTCTCGATGTTGCGCTCGACGTTCTCGACGACCACGATCGCATCGTCGACCACGATCCCGATCGCGAGCACCATCCCGAACAACGACAACGCGTTGATCGAATACCCGAACGCCAGCAGCAACGAGAACGTGCCGACGATCGACACCGGCACCGCGATCAGCGGAATGATCGACGCGCGCCACGTCTGCAGGAACACGATCACGACGATCACGACCAGCGCGATCGCCTCGAGCAGCGTGTGCACGACGGCCTTGATCGACGAACGCACGAACTGCGTCGGGTCGTAGACGATCTTGTAGTCGACGCCCGCCGGCATGTCCTGCTTCAGCTCGGCCATCGTCTTGCGCACTTCGTCGGAGATCTGCAGCGAGTTCGCGCCCGGCGACTGGTTGATCGCCATCGCGACGGCCGGCTTGTTGTCGAGCAGCGAGCGCAGCCCGTACTCGGACGCGTCGAGCTCGATCCGCGCGATGTCGCGCAAGTGCGTGACGCCGCCGTCCGGCGTCGTCTTCACGACGATGTCGCCGAACTCTTCTTCCGTCTGCAGACGGCCGCGCGCATTCACCGACAGTTGCAGCGGCGTGCCGGGCAGCGACGGCGATGCGCCGATCACGCCGGCCGCGACCTGCACGTTCTGCTCGCGGATCGCCTGCACGACGTCCTCGGCCGACAGCCCGCGCTGCGCGACCTTCTGCGGATCGAGCCACACGCGCATTGCGTAGTCGCCCGAACCCCACAGCTGCACCTGGCCGACGCCCTGGATCCGCGACAGGCGATCCTTCACGTTGATCAGCGCGTAGTTGCGCAGGTAGGTCATGTCGTAGCGGTTGTCCGGCGAGATCAGGTGGACCACCATCGTCAGCGTCGGCGAGCTCTTCACCGTGGTGATGCCGAGCCGCTGCACGTCTTCCGGCAGGCGCGGCAGCGCCTGGTTCACGCGGTTCTGCACGAGCTGCGTGGCCTTGTCCGGATCGGTGCCGAGCTTGAACGTGACGGTGATCGTCATGTTGCCGTCGCTGTTCGCCTGCGACTGCATGTAGAGCATGTCCTCGACGCCGTTGATCTGTTCTTCCAGCGGCGACGCGACCGTCTCGGCGATCACTTTCGGGTTCGCGCCCGGGTACTGCGCCTTCACGATCACGGAAGGCGGCACGACTTCCGGATATTCCGAAATCGGCAGCAGGAACATCGCGATCACCCCGCCGAGCAGGATGACCACCGATAGGACTCCTGCAAAGATCGGCCGGTCGATAAAGAATTTGGAAATGTTCATGTGTGGCTCTGTCTGGTTGAACGCGGATGCGAAGCGGGCGCGCCGCTTACGAATCCGCCTTCGCCGGTGCGGCCGGCTTCGCGGTGTTCGCGAGCGGCGCGGACGGCTCGTCGCCGCCCGTCATCGGGACCATGTGCGGCTTCACCTGCTCGCCGGGGCGCACGCGCTGCGTGCCGTTCACGATCACGCGATCGCCGGCGGCGAGACCGCTGACGATCACGCGCCGGTTGCCGTGCTGCATCCCCGGCTGCACTTCGCGATACGACACGCGGCCCTGCTGGTCGACGACGAACACGAACTTCTTGTCCTGGTCGGTGTTGATCGCCGCGTCGTCGACGAGCAGCGCTTCGTGCGGCGCGCTGCCGCCCACCTTCACGCGGGCATAGAGGCCCGGGACGAGCGTGCCGTCCGCGTTGTCGAAGCGTGCGCGCACGCGGATCGTGCCGGACGACGTGTCGAGCCGGTTGTCGACCGAATCGATCTCGCCGCTGCGCGAGTAGCCGGTTTCGTTGGCGAGACCGAGCTCGACCGGCACCTTGCGGCCGCTGCGCGCGCCGTTGATGTATTGCAGGTAGGTCTGCTCGTCCGCATCGAACGATGCGTAGATCGGCGACACCGACACCAGCGTCGTCAACGGCGCGGCCGATGCGCCGGCCGACACGACGTTGCCGAGCGTGATTTCCGCGCGCGACACGCGGCCCGATACCGGCGCGGTGATGCGCGTATAGCCGAGGTTGATGCGCGCCGTTTCCAGCGCGGCTTCGGCAGCCTTCAGGTTCGCGCTCGCTTCGCGTGCCGCGTTCTGCTTTTCGTCGTAGTCGCGTTTCGCGATCGCGTTGTCGCCGATCAGCCGCTGCGCGCGCTGCCAGTCCGTCTGCGCGTAGCCGTTGCGTGCCTGCGCGGCCGCGAGCTGCGCGGCCGCGCGGTCGACTTCCGCCTGATACGGGCGCGGGTCGATCACGAACAGGACGTCGCCCTTCTTCACGAGCGCGCCGTCCTTGAAGTTCACCGCGACGATCGTGCCCGACACCTGCGGGCGCACGTCGACTTTCTCGACCGCTTCGAGACGGCCCGAGTAGCTTTGCCAGTCGGTCACGGTCTGCGGCACGACGGTCGCGACGTCGACTTCGGGCAGCGGCGCCGCCGCTTTTTCGGGTGCGTTCGCGTTGACGCGCATCGCGCCGAACGTGCCGAGGCCGACGACGGCGAGCGTGACGATCGCCGCGGTCGCGATTCGGGAACGGGTGGTGCGTAGGATGGCCATGTGGATCTCCGGTAAGCGTGGATTGGTCTGGTTATTCGGAACGGTTCGGCTGGCGCGCCTGGAAGCGGCACTGGAAGAAGCGCACGGCTTCCTCGAACGCGGCTTCGTGCGTGGCGAGCGCGGCGTGCGTGATGTCCGGATAGCGGATCACCTGCGTGAGCACGCCCGACGAAATCAGGCAGCCCGCATATTTCTCCGCTTCGACGTGCAGCACGTCGTTCTGCGCGGTGACGACGAGCGTCGGCGGCAGCCCCGCGAGGCGCACCGATTCGATCGGCGCCGCGTACGGGTGCATCCGCTGCGCCGCCTGCGGCAAGTACGCGCGATAGCACGCCGCGCATTCGCGCGCGGTGATGTCGGACGCGAGGCGCTCGGCGTCGCCGATGCGCGTCATGCTCGGGTCGAGCATCGGCCCGAACAGCGCTTGCGCGACGATCGACACTTCGCCGCGGTCGCGTGCGATGAAGGCCAGGCAATTCGCGAGCTGGCCGCCCGCGTCGTGCCCCGCGACCCCGATCTTCTTCGGATTGCCGCCGAACGCGCGGGCGCGCGTCGCGGCCCATACGGCGGCGCGATATGCATCCTCCGGCGCGGCCGGAAAAGGAAAGGCCGGCGCGAGCGAATAATCGACCGACACTACGAGAGCTGGTAAGCGTTCTGCTAAAAAGCGCGCGGCGAAGTCCGCGTCTTCGAGCGAACCGCGGACGAAGCCGCCGCCGTGGAAATAAAGCACTACTGGCAACCCGGTCTTGTCCGGGCGGCGGTAGAGGCGCAGCACGATGTCCTGTGCGTAGCCGGGAATTTCGACTTCGGCCACCGTCAGTGCCGCGCCCGCCATGGCTTGCGCGGGCAATGCGGCTTTCAGGAATTTGCTGAATTCAGAAGCGTCCATGACGATGCAGCATCCATTTCGAGATGGAACGAATTCTGGGTCCGGCAGACATTGGGATAAATGCCTATAATCCGGCAACACAATTCAACGCCCCCGAACAATCCGAGGCTGCGTTTACCCACGAGGTAGCGCAGCCTTGTCGTTCGCGGGCTCATTAGATTGCGGAGGTTGTGATGGACCGGCTTCAGGCCATGCAGGTGTTTACTCGCGTCGTCGATACAAGCAGCTTCACCAAGGCAGCAGAAACGCTCGGCTTGCCGCGAGCGTCCGTCACGACGATCATCCAGAATCTCGAAGCATTCCTCGGCGTGCGGCTGATGCACCGGACCACGCGCCGGCTCTCCCTCACGCCGGACGGCGCCGCCTACTACGAACGTTGCGTGCGGATCCTCGCGGACGTCGAGGAAACCGAAGCAAGCTTCCAGGCCAACAACCGGAAGCCGCACGGAAAGTTGCGTATCGACATGCCGGGCTCGATCGGGCGGCTGCTCGTGATTCCGTCGCTGTGCGAGTTTCATACGCGCTATCCGGACATCGACCTGCAACTCGGCCTGTCCGATCGGCCGGTCGACCTGCTGCAGGAAGGCGTCGACTGCGTGATCCGCGTCGGGGCGCTGCAGGATTCGTCGCTCGTCGCACGCCGCGTCGGCCTGTTCGAATGCGTGACGGTCGCATCGCCCGACTATCTCGAGCGCCACGGCGAGCCGCAGACGATCGACGACCTGAGCCAGCACAAGGCCGTCAACTACTTCTCGAGCCGCACCGGCCGCACGATCGACTGGACGTTCCTGATCGAAGGCAAGGAAGTCGAGATGAAGATGGAGGGCATCGTGTCGGTGAACGACGCGGATGCGTACGTGACGTGCGGAATCGAGGGCTTCGGCCTGATCCAGCCGCCGCTGTTCATGGTGCTGCCGCACCTGCGCGAAGGCCGGCTCAAGGAAGTCCTGCCCGGCGTCAAGCCGCTGCCGATGCCGATCTCGGTCGTGTATCCGCACAGCCGTCATCTGTCGCCGAAGGTGCGCGTGTTCGTCGACTGGATTGCCGAGGTGTTCGACCGGTGCCCGCTGTTGAGCGGCAAGGGCAGCCTCGACGCGACGTGCAGCAAGCGCACGTTCGAGGAAGCCGAGCGCGCGCCGGTGCTCGATACGCCGGTCATCAACGAGTGGGTCGCGTAATTGTCCGACCTCCACGCGCGGGCCGCAGCGCCCGCGCGCCATCCTGCCTGAGCGCGGCCTGGGCACACCTTTCGCGCGCGGCGCCGCGATCCTTCCCGAATCCGCAGTAAATCCTTGCGCGGCGTGCGGCAATCGGCCGCGTGCGTCGTTGCGTGTCGTTGCGCGTCGCCGCCGCACCTCCCTGCGAAGCCCGTGCCGCGGAACTCCCGGCCATTTCCGCATAACCCTGCCGGCGGTGCGGATGGCGATTGTTCCACTGACACGACAATTCAATTCGCGCCTGCTGCATTTATCGCGACGGAACGGCAACCTAGAGTAAACCCTGTCGCGCACCTCGTTGCGCATCGAACAGATCCCGCCCGCGGGACCGGAGTCAGCGCTCAGGCGCGCGCTCCGACATCTCCAGGAGTTACGCCATGAACCGCCGCCATCTTCTCTCGGCCCTTGCGCTCACGCTCGCCGTGTCCGCACCGGCCTTCGCCGATTCGGACACCCCGCACGCCGGCAACTACGGCAACACGTCGTGGTACGCGCAGCACAACGGCCCGCGTACGCGCGCCGAAGTGAGCGCGGAAGTCGAGCAGGCACGCAAGGACGGCACGCTCGCGTACCTGCGCAAGGCGACTTCGTATCCGCAAGGGCTCGAACTCGCGCAAGGCCCGTATCGCCCGATCCCGGAAGGCAACCAGCTCGCCGGCGGGGGCCGGTAAACGCACGACGCCGCGCAGCGGATTGCCCGGTGCGCGGCGTCTCGAACGACGTTGTCGACGACTCGTCGAGTCAGTCAGTTAGTTGCAGGAGTACATGATGAACGACCCACTTCCTTCGCCGCTCGATCACTGGGACGACACGACTCCGGTGTGGACGCCGTTCCGTTCGGCCCCGCAATCGCATTGACGCCGGTTGAATCATCGTCCGGCCGTCAACGGCGCGGCACGCCGTCGCGCCATTCGCCCCAGTGCGTGACGATGTCCTGCACCAGCGGATTGCCCGCGCGGTACAGATTTTCGGTCGCCGGGGCGAAACCGCCCTGGTCCGCGTAGTTCAGCAGGTTGTCGGCGCTCGTCTGCCCCGCGTACGGCCGATCGAAATCGGACCCCGTGCGCAGCACGGCCACGCGCGACAGGTCGACCCGCTTCACGCTCGCCGCGCGCTTGAGCGCTTCGTACGTCGCGTTGTCTTCCTGCGCGGTCATGCAGTAGGTGCCCTTGCCGTCCGTCAGGATCTTGGTCCACTGGCGTGCGCGCTCGCCGATCAGCGTGCCCGAGAACCACGTGTTGCCCGATGACGTGTCGCACTGGATCACCGTCGGCGGCCGGTTCGCCGGCGCATACGTGAACTTCGCACGCGCGGCCTGCGCCTGCGCGCTATCTGCCAGCACGACGTTGCGCGACAGCGCGTAGGCGGCGTCGGTCAGTTGCGGGTTGAGCTGGAACACTTCGGTGCGATAGTCGAGCGGCGGCTTGTCGTTCGGGCTCTTCGTGTTGATGCCGAGATAGCCGGTGTTCCAGCCGGCCGGAATCTCGCGCGCATCGAGTTCCCACTGCAGGCTGAAATCGACGAGGTATTTCGACCACGCGGCCGATCCGACCGTACCTTGCGCGGGGTCGACGCCCGCGATGCCCGAGACCAGGAAATACGTGCGGCGCAAATCGAAGCGTTGCGAGAACGTGAGCGCCATGATCGTCGCCGACGCATTCGCATAGCCCATGCCGGTCGTGACCACGCACACGTCCTGCTTGTTGCAGTGGACGGCCGGATAGTCGGGCGACAGGCCGGGCACGGCGATGTCGCGCCACGGGCCGAGCCGGTCGAGCCACGCCTGGCCCTCCGGCCCGAACATCGTGATGATCATGACCTTGACCGGGCGGCCATGCGAGCCGGTCTCGGCGAATGCCGCGTTGCCGGCATCGTTGCCCTGGTTGTCCTGCGCGATCGACGGCGCGGTCGCGCAGGCGGCAAGCGAGAATGCGGCGGCGGAAAGAATGGAGCGAGTCAGCATCGGCGTTCCTTGTTTCGGTGACGTTGGGTGAGAACGGCTGTCGGAGACTGCGCGACGAGTATAGAACGGGCATGCGCGATGCGGAACCCGACTACGAAACGACTGGCGATGTTTCGTGCGAACGGATGCGTGTTGCGCGACGGAAAATCGCGCGTTCGTCACCGCCTTTAAAACATCAGGAATGCTATCGGGTTCGTCGCCGCGTGCGACGTCGGCTGCTTCGCGCCGCCCTACACGCGCATCAGCCCAGCCACGCCGTAACCGAGCACGACGAGTGCGGCGACTACATGGCTCGCGGCGAGCCACCCCGGCGATTTCACGAAGCGCCCGATCGCGCTGCCGCCGAACGCGAACACGAGCTGCCCCGCCAGGCTACCCGCAAACACGCACGCGGCGCCGAACAACCAGTGCCGATGCGCACCGGCGGCAGCCGTCGCATAACCGTAGAACAACAGAATGGTCAGCGGGTTCGCGAGCGTGACGAAGAACATCGACATGAACGGGCGATCGCCCGGCGGCGGCGCTCCGTCGCCGTCGAGCGAGCGGCGCCGGTCACGCAGCGCCTCCCACAGCATCCGCGCGCCCATCGCGAGCAACACGAGCACACCGACCATACGGAACAGCGCCAGATGCGACGCAAGCGTGTTCGCGAGCATCGCACCGATCGTGAACGCGACGACCGCATAGCAGCCATCGGCAGCGGCTACCCCGATCGCCGCGCGCACGCCGGCCGCCGTGCCGGCGCGCATGCCGTAATTCGCGATCATCAGCGCGACGGGCCCGACCGACAGCGCGATCGTCAGCCCGAACAGGAAGTCGCTCATCGGTCGTCCAGCGCATCAATTCAATACCGTCGATGGAAGACATCGATTCCAGCGACGTCGAAACGATTCGGTGTGTGAATCGGCACTCAGGCGACGTCGACGCGTGCGGGCCCGTCCACCATCTCGCCGATCACGGCCGCGCGGTCGAACCCGTCGGCACGGAAGCACGCGAGCACGTCGTCGACCGCTTCCGGCGCGCACGCCACCAGCAACCCGCCCGACGTCTGCGGATCGGTCAGCAGCGCCTGCGCGACGGGCGGCAGCCCGTCGGCGAGCCGCACATCGGCGCCGTACGCGGCCCAGTTGCGGCCCGACGCGCCGGTGAACACCCCGTCGGCAACGAACGTCTCGACGCCCGCGAGCCACGGCAGCGACGCATAGTGCACGCGCGCGGCGAGTTGCGCGCCGCGCGCCAGTTCGAGCGTATGGCCGAGCAGCCCGAAGCCCGTGACGTCGGTCAGCGCATGCACGCCCGGCAGCGCGGCGAGCTCGGCGCCCGGCCGGTTCAGCTTGGTGGTGGTCGCGACCATTTGTGCGTAACCGTCGGCATCGAGCTGGTTCTTCTTCAACGCGGCCGACAACACGCCGACGCCGAGCGGCTTGCCGAGCACGAGCACGTCGCCCGCGCGCGCGGCCGCGTTGCGCTTCACGCGCGACGGATGCACGACGCCGATCGCCGCGAGCCCGTAGATCGGCTCGACCGAATCGATCGAATGGCCGCCCGCGACCGGAATGCCGGCATCCGCGCACACCGATTCGCCGCCGCGCAGCACGGCGGCGATCGTCTCGTGCGGCAGCACGTTGATCGGCATGCCGACCAGCGCAAGGGCGAGGATCGGCTTGCCGCCCATCGCGTAGACGTCGGACAGCGCATTGGTCGCCGCGATGCGGCCGAAGTCGAACGGATCGTCGACGATCGGCATGAAGAAATCGGTGGTCGCGACGATCGCCTGCTCGTCGTTGAGCCGGTAGACGGCCGCGTCGTCGGAGGTTTCGGTGCCGACCAGCAGGTCAGGGAACAGCGCGGGCGGCGTCGCGCGCTTGAGCAGCTCGGACAGCACGCCCGGCGCGATCTTGCAGCCGCAGCCGCCCCCGTGCGACAGGCTCGTGAGGCGCGGAACGGCAGGCTGGGCTTGAGTGGCTTCGGTCATCGTCGGCATCCGGTGAATACGGTGAATAACAACGCTCCATTATCGACAATTCCGCGCGAGCGCGCCCGATACCCACATAATTGACGGCCCTTGGCCGCTCCGGCCCTCGCTCGCACCTTCATCGATCGATGGATCACCTCTTCGTCGCCCTCGTGCTGTGCTCGGCTCTGCTGCACGCGATCTGGAACGCGTTCCTCCACGTCAGCGAAGACCGGTTGGTGCAACTCGGCACGATGTCGCTGCCGTATCTCGCGTTCGGCATCGCCGGCGCCGTGCTGCTGCCCGCGCCGGCGCCCGCCGCATGGCCGTACGTCGCCGCATCCGCGGTGCTCGAGGTCGCGTACTGCTTCACGCTCGCGCGCGCATACCGCAACGGCGAATTCGGGCAGATCTATCCGATCGCGCGCGGGATGTCGCCGCTGCTGGTGTCGGTGCTCGCGTTCGCCGTGCTGCACGAACGACCGACTTCGCTCGGCTTCGCGGGCATCGCGCTCGTATCGTTCGGGATCATGTCGCTCGCGCTGCGGCGCGGCTTCAGGTTCTCCGGAGAAGGCGTGCCGTACGCGTTGCTCACGGGCGTGTTCATCGCCGCGTATTCGCTCTGCGACGGCATCGGCTCGCGCGTGTCCGGCAGCGCGCTCGGCTACATCGCATGGGTGTACCTGCTGTGGAGCGTGCCGCAACTCGCGCTCGTCTGCGCATGGCGCGGCGGCCCGCGCGCGGTGCTCGGCTCGCGCACCGCCCTTGCGCAGGGCGCGATCGCCGGCACGATCTCGCTCGCCGCGTACGGGATCGTGATCCTCGCGTACCGGCACCTGCCGGTCGCGACCGTGTCGGCGCTGCGCGAAACGAGCTCGATCTTCGCGGTCGCGATCGGCTGGTTCGCGATGCGCGAGCGGCCTGGTCCGCAGCGGCTCGTCGCATGCGCGCTGGTGGTGACGGGCGCGGCGTTGATCCGGCTGTAACGCCCGCACCGGGCCCATAGCCGGTGCCGGCCTTCACGACCGATTCCGCGAGATGCCCTCTCCGCGCCGCTGCGCCTTGCAATACTGCCCGCCGCTCTTGCCCGAGGGGGAGCCGCATGAACCGGTCGGCGACTCCGGTTCAACGACGCGGAAGCAGGCGGGCTGGCAGCGCGCGAAAAACACGCGCCTCGTTGCGGAGCGTATCGAGCTTCGACGGAATCGCAACGAGTCGATATCGCCGTACTCGCACGTCACGCCACCGCAACGGCCCCGCCGAACGCCCGCTCGTCGATCGCCTCGGCCAGCGTCGCGAACGCCGTCGCGATCTCGTCCTCCGGCACGCATGCATAGCCGAGCAGCAAGCCCGACGCCGCGCGCTCGCGGTGCGCGTAGTAGCCGGACAACGGCCGCACGACGATGTTGCGCTCGAGCGCGGCCTGCGCGACGGCTCGATCGTCGGCACCGTCCGGCAGCCGCGTGACGAGATGCAGCCCCGCGTCGCTGCCGAGCGCGTGCAGCGTATCGCCGTAGCGGCGCGCGACCGCGTCGAGCAGCACCTCGCGGCGTTGTCCGTACAGCGTGCGCATCTTGCGGATATGCGACACGAAGTGCCCTTCCGCGATGAACTCGGCGAGCACGGCCTGCTGCAGCAACTGGCCTTCGCGATACAGCTCGGCGCTCGCGGTCGCGAAACTCTCCGCGAGCGGCTCCGGCGCGACCAGATAGCCGACCCGCAGCCCCGGGAACAGCGTCTTGCCGAAACTCCCGACGTAGATCACCTGCCCGGCCGTGTCCAGCCCCTGCAGCGACGCGAGCGGCCGGCTGCCGTAGCGGAATTCGCTGTCGTAGTCGTCCTCGATGATCCAGCAGCCGTGCTGGCGCGCGTATTCGAGCAACATCCGGCGGCGCGCGAGGCTCATCACCATCCCGAGCGGATACTGATGCGACGGCGTGACGAGCATCAGCTTCGGCGGCGCGGCGAGATCGGCGGCCGACGGCGCGATGCCTTCGTCGTCGACCGGAATCGGCCGCGTGGTGAGCCCCGACACGTTCAGCACGCTGCGCACGCCCCAATAGCACGGATCCTCGGTCCAGATCGCATCGCCCGGATCGGTCAGCAGCCGCACCGCGAGGTCGATCGACTGGTGGATGCCGGTCGTGATCACGATCTGCTCGGGCGTGCAGCGCACCGAGCGCGACGTGCGCAGGTAGTCGGCCAGCGCCTCGCGCAGCAGCGCGAGCCCGCCGCCGGGCGCATAGGTCAGCAGGTCCGGGCGCAAGCGCCGCCAGTACTTGTTGTGCAGCCGCGTCCATACGCGCGCCGGAAATCGCGACACATCGGGCACGCCCGGCATGAACGCGCCGCCCTGACGCTTCGACACGCCGGCGCCTTCGACGAGCCGCGTGCCGCGCGCGGACAGGCGCCGCACGGACGGCGTCACGACGGCCGGCCCGGCCGCCGTGTCGGGGGGCGCGCCGACGATCTCGTCCGGCGCGCTGTCGGCGACGAACGTGCCGCGACCCGTCGCCGAGTGCACATAGCCTTCGAGCACAAGCTGTTCGTATACCTGCGTGACCGTGTTGCGCGCGATCCCGAGCTCGGCGGCCAGCAGCCGCGACGACGGCACGCGCGTGCCGGCCGGCAGTTCGCGCGACAGGATCGCCTGTTGCAGCAGCCGGTGAAGCTGGCGGTAGATCGGCTGTTCGCCGCCGCGCACGAGGCGCTGCGCCAGCCAGTCCGACAACACGCTTGCGCGCATGATTGGCTCCTGAATATTTATTGAAATGGCTCTGATTGCCGGAGCCAAATGTGATTATAGTCGCGTCCATGGGCTGCCAAGGCGCCCGATTTTCTACCCACCGGACCGAACATCAAGGAGATGACCGTGAAGAATGCCGACCTGCAGGCCCGCAAGAACGCCGCCACCCCGCGCGGCGTCGGCGTGATGTGCGACTTCTACGCAGCCCGCGCCGAGAACGCGGAGCTGTGGGATGTCGAAGGCCGCCGCTTCATCGATTTCGCCGCCGGCATCGCGGTGCTGAACACGGGCCACCGCCACCCGAAGATCGTCAAGGCGATCGCGGATCAGTTGAACAGCTTCACGCACACCGCCTACCAGATCGTCCCGTACGCGTCGTACGTCGAGCTGGCGGAAAAGATCAACGCACGCGCGCCGGGCGACTTCCCGAAGAAGACGGCGTTCTTCACGACCGGCGCCGAAGCCGTCGAGAACGCGATCAAGATCGCGCGTGCGGCGACCGGCCGTCCGGGCGTCATCGCATTCTCGGGCGGCTTCCACGGCCGCACGATGATGGGCATGGCGCTGACCGGCAAGGTCGCCCCGTACAAGCTGAACTTCGGCCCGTTCCCGGGCGACGTGTTCCACGCGCCGTACCCGAACGCGCTGCACGGCGTGACGACGGCCGACTCGATCAAGGCGATCGAGATGCTGTTCAAGGCCGACATCGATCCGAAGCGCGTCGCCGCGATCATCTTCGAACCGGTCCAGGGCGAAGGCGGCTTCAACCCGGCGCCAGCCGAGTTCGTGCGCGCGCTGCGCAAGATCTGTAACGAACACGGCATCCTGCTGATCGCCGACGAAGTGCAGACGGGCTTCGCGCGCACCGGCAAGCTGTTCGCGATGCAGCACTACGACGTGCTGGCCGACCTGATCACGATGGCGAAGAGCCTTGCCGGCGGCATGCCGCTGTCGGGCGTCGTCGGCCGTGCGGACGTGATGGACGCGGCCGCGCCCGGCGGCCTCGGCGGCACCTACGCGGGCAACCCGCTGGCCGTCGCGTCGGCGCACGCGGTGCTCGAGATCATCGACGAAGAGAAGCTGTGCGAGCGCGCGACGCAGCTCGGCGACGTGCTGAAGGCGAAGCTGAATGCGCTGCAGGCGGACGTGCCGCAGATCGCCGACGTGCGCGGCCCGGGCGCGATGATCGCGGTCGAATTCCTGAAGCCGGGTTCGGGCGAGCCGGATGCCGAGTTCACGAAGCGCGTGCAGGCGCGTGCGCTCGAGCGCGGGCTGCTGCTGCTCGTGTGCGGCGTGTACTCGAACGTCGTGCGCTTCCTGTTCCCGCTGACGATCCCGCAAGCCGTGTTCGACGAAGCGCTCGCGATCCTCGAGGAAGTGCTGAAGGAAACGGTCGGCGTGCCGGCCTGAGTGCCCCTCCCCGACTGAATGCGCCGCCGCCGTCGTGAAGACGGCGGCGGCCGTTTGCATCCGTCCTTTTCAAAGCAGGTGATTCATATGAGCACGGTTCAGGAAACCCTGGCACTGAAAGATCCGTCGCTGTTCCGCCAAGAGGCGTACGTCAACGGCGAATGGCAACGCGCAACGAACGGCGAGACGTTCGACGTCCGCAACCCGGCGACGGGCGGCCTGCTCGGCACCGTGCCGGCGATGGGCGCGGCGGAAACGCGTCACGCGATCGACGCCGCGAATGCCGCATGGCCGGCGTGGCGCAAGAAGACCGCGAAGGAACGCGCGGTCATCCTGCGCAAGTGGCACGACCTGATGATGGAGAACGCCGACGACCTCGCGCTGATCCTCACCACCGAGCAGGGCAAGTCGCTGGCCGAAGCGAAGGGCGAGATCGGCTACGCGGCATCGTTCCTCGAGTGGTTCGCGGAAGAGGGCAAGCGCGTGTACGGCGACACGATCCCGACGCCGGCGAGCGACAAGCGCATCGTCGTGACGAAGGAAGCGATCGGCGTGTGCGCGGCGATCACGCCGTGGAACTTCCCGGCGGCGATGATCACCCGCAAGGTCGGCCCGGCGCTCGCGGCAGGCTGCCCGATCGTCGTGAAGCCGGCCGAGGCGACGCCGTTCTCCGCGCTCGCGATGGCCGTGCTGGCCGAGCGCGCGGGCGTGCCGGCCGGCGTGTTCAGCGTCGTCACGGGCGACCCGAAGGCGATCGGTGGCGAACTGACGTCGAACCCGATCGTGCGCAAGCTGTCGTTCACGGGCTCGACGCCGGTCGGCCGCCTGCTGATGGCGCAGTGCGCGGCGACGGTCAAGAAGGTGTCGCTGGAGCTCGGCGGCAACGCGCCGTTCATCGTGTTCGACGACGCCGATCTCGATGCGGCCGTGCAGGGCGCGATCGCGTCGAAGTACCGCAACAGCGGCCAGACGTGCGTGTGCACGAACCGCTTCTACGTGCATGAAGCCGTGTACGACCAGTTCGCGCAGAAGCTCGCGGCGGCCGTCGGCCAGTTGAAGGTCGGCCGCGGCACGGAGCCGGGCGTCACGCAAGGTCCGCTGATCAACGAAGCAGCCGTGCTGAAGGTCGAGGCGCACATCGAGGACGCGCTCGCGAAGGGTGCGACCGTCGTGACGGGCGGCAAGCGTCACGCGCTCGGTCACGGCTTCTTCGAGCCAACCGTGCTGACGGGCGTCACGCCGGCGATGAAGGTCGCGAAGGAAGAGACGTTCGGGCCGCTCGCGCCGCTGTTCAAGTTCGGCAGCGACGACGAGGTGATCCGCCTCGCGAACGACACCGAGTTCGGCCTCGCCGCGTACTTCTACAGCCGCGACATCAGCCGCGTGTGGAAGGTCGCCGAAGCGCTCGAATACGGGATGGTCGGCGTGAACACGGGCCTGATCTCGAACGAAGTCGCGCCGTTCGGCGGCGTGAAGCAGTCGGGCCTCGGCCGCGAAGGTTCGCACTACGGCATCGACGACTACGTCGTGATCAAGTACCTCTGCCTGGCCGTCTGACGGTTCAGGGCCTGGCGCGCGAGCGGCAGGCCCCGGCCGCCCGGCCGGAACCGGGCGGTCACGACGCGGGCCGGTATCCTTCTCCGCCGTGCCCGCGTCACCTGCCTTCTCCGCAATCAGCGGAATACGTTCACCGCCTCCACCAGCCGCGTCGCCTGCTGCTTCAGGCTCTCCGACGCCGCCGTGCTCTGCTCGACGAGCGCCGCGTTCTGCTGCGTGATGTTGTCCAGATGCACGACCGCCTGGTCGACCTGCGCGACGCCCGTGCTCTGCTCGGCCGTCGACGAGCTGATTTCCGCGATCAGACCGGACACGCGCTTCACCTGCGTGACGATGTCCTCCATCGTCCGGCCCGCCTCGTCCACGCGCCGCGCGCCCGACTCCACCCGCTCGACGCTCGCGCCGATCAGCGTCTTGATTTCCTTCGCCGCGTTCGCGCTGCGCTGCGCGAGCGCACGCACCTCGCCTGCGACCACCGCGAAACCACGACCCTGCTCGCCCGCGCGTGCTGCCTCGACCGCCGCATTCAGCGCGAGGATGTTGGTCTGGAACGCGATGCCGTCGATCACGCCGATGATGTCGGCAATCTTGCGCGAACTCTCGGTGATCTCGCTCATCGTCGCGACGACCTCGCTCACCGCCTGCCCGCCACGCTCGGCCGCGTCGCTCGCGGAAACGGACAACCGATTCGCCTGCAGCGCCGTTTCCGCATTGCTCGACACGGTGGCCGTCATTTCCGCCATCGACGCGGCGGTCTGCTGCACGCTGGACGCGGCCTGCTCGGTACGCGCGCTGAGGTCGTTGTTGCCTTGCGCGATCTCGTTGCTCGCGCGCTGCACGTTGTGCACCTGCTCGCTGACGTCGTCGACGAGCCAGCGGAACATCAGCCCGAGCTGGTTGATCGTGCGCAGCGTCATGCCGATCTCGTCGACGCGATTCATCCGCACGCCGCGCCGGCTCTCGCCGGTCGCGACGTTCAGCGCCTGCTCGTGCAGCCGCTTCAGCGGTTGCACGATCTGCGCATCGAGCCACCAGCCGGCGGCGGCCGCCACGCCGATCGTCACACCGGCAAACGCCGCGAGCCCGTTGCCGGTCAGCCCGCAGGCCCAGCCCGCGCCGACGACCGCCGGTGCCAGCACACACGATGCCGAATGAACGCGCGCACGCACCGACATCGTCTGCGGCAGCGACGCGATCCGCAGCAGCCCGGTGCGGATGACGAGCCCCTTGTGGAACCGGCGCCGACCGTTCTTGCCTTCGCGAAACGCGCGATACAGCGCGTCCGCGGCCTGGGTCTCGTCGCGCGTCGCCTTCGTGCGCACCGACATGTAGCCCTTCGGCTGCCCGTTGCGCATCACCGGAATCGCGTTCGCGCGCACCCAGTAATGGTCGCCATTCTTGCGGCGGTTCTTCACGAGCGCGGTCCACGGCTCGCCGCGCCTGAGCGTCGCCCACATGTCGGCGAACGCCTCCTTCGGCATGTCCGGGTGCCGCACCACGTTGTGCGGCTGGCCGACGAGTTCCTCGTTCGAGAACCCGCTCACCTGCGCGAACGTCGTGTTCGCGTAGGTGATGACGCTGTCGGCATCGGTCGTCGACATCAGTGTGACGTCGTCGGGAAAATCGAATTCCTGTTGAGTAACGGGCTGGTTGTTGCGCATGCAAGGCTCCGAAAGGCGGATCTGTCGTCCGCATCGCGCTGAAATCGCGCTCAGTAGCCGAAAAACGGTTGATCGCTTTACGACACTCTCGTCCTTTGTCGGCAATGCACCGGGAAACCTTAATCCTGTCGCGCATCATGCATGCAATTCCGCCATTACCATGATTTCGATCAAATATTCCGGCGATAATCGCGGCACGTGTTTATCGACTTGTCACAACGCGCCGCCCGGCGTGCCGATGCCGGCATCCGTTGCGCGCGGCGAAACGATTTGACTTATCCTGCTTCATTCCACCGGAATTCGAATTCGATGAAAAAGGCATTGCACGAACTGAATCGGTTGTCCTGGAATAAGGCGACGGTCGCGCATAACAGCCATAAAGGCGATCAGGCTGCATTTTTCCGCAATGGCGGCTCGACGCTGTTTCCGGAAGAACGCGAACTGCTCGGCGATCTCGCGGGTCTGCGGCTCTTGCACCTGCAATGCAACGCGGGGCAGGACACGCTGAGCCTCGTGCGCGAGGGCGCGAACGCAACCGGCGTCGACATCTCCGACGAGGCGATCGACTTCGCGCGGCAACTGTCGGCCGACGCGGGCCTTCCCGCGCGATTCGAGCGCGCCGACGTACTCGACTGGATGCCCGAAGCCGCCGCGCGCGGCGAGCGCTTCGATCGCGCGTTCACGTCGTACGGCGCGATCTACTGGCTGTCGGACCTGACCGCATGGGCGCACGGGATCGCCTCGCTGCTCGCACCGGGCGGCCGCTTCGCGATGGTCGAGTTCCATCCGTTCTCACTGTATTTCGACGAACACTGGCAGCCGCACTACGACTACTTCAAGGACGACGCGACCGAGGAACCCGCAGGCGTCGGCGATTACGTCGCGGCGTCCGGCACGGGGCTCGGCGCGCAACACGACCGCCCGGGCATCGTCGATTTCGCGAACCCGCATCCGAGCTACGAGTTCATGTGGGGCATCGGCGAAGTAGCGAATGCACTGATATCGGCCGGTCTCGCGATCGATCGCTTGACCGAATATCCGTACGCGAACGGCTGGAAGGGCTTCGACGGCATGCGCGAGCTGGACGGCCGCCGGATGGTGCCGCCCGAAGGCATGCCGCGGTTGCCGTTGATGTACGCAATCGCCGCGCACCGGGTGGCCGCATGACGCGCCGCACCGCCGCCGCGCGCGACGCGCTGTCGGCCCGCCTGCTGGCCCGCGACGACGTGCCGCTCGTGTGGACCATCGACCGGCGTGAAATCATCGAACACCTGTACGTGCTGCGCGACGGCGCGCTGCATCTCGTGCCCGAGTTCTACGACGTGGCCGGCTGGCCCGACGGCGAAGCCGAGCACTACACGCCGATCCTGCTCGACTGTCACGACCGCGGCGGCTGGTTTCTCGGGCGGTTCGACGGCACGCGGCTCGTTGCGGCCGTCGTCGTCGACAGCCGGCCGCTCGGCCCGCGGCGCGACATGCTGCAGTTGAAGTTCCTGCACGTGAGCCACGATTGGCGCGGTTGCGGGCTCGGCGAACAGCTCTATCGCGCGGCGCAGGCGCAGGCACGCACGATGGGCGCCGAGCGTCTGTACGTGTCGGCCACGCCGTCGCAGCGCACGATCGACTTCTACCTGCGGCTCGGCTTCACGGTCAGCGCGGCGCCCGATCCCGAGCTTTACGCACTCGAGCCCGAAGACATTCACCTCGAAGGGCCGACGGCGTGACCGCCCGGCATGCGGATGAAGCGTAGAATTTTGCGCGCCGCCACAGCCCCATCAGTTGCCGTCAGCACGTCACGGAGTGCGACATTGAACGACGACCCGCCACCGCCCGCCACGCCGAAGATCCTCGTCAGCATGTGCGTGGTCGGCCATCCGGTCCGTTACAACGGCTCGGCGAAGACCGCCGCGCACGAGGCGCTCGAACGGTGGCAACGCGAAGGGCGTCTCGTGGCCGTCTGCCCGGAACTGGCGGGCGGCCTCGGCGTGCCGCGCCCGCCTGCCGAGATCGCCGGCGGCGCATCGGGGCAGCAGGTGCTGTCGGGTCACGCCCGCATCGTCGACGTGGACGGCACCGACGTGACGGCCCCGTTCGTGGCCGGCGCGCAAACCGCGCTGGCCCTCGCGCAGGCACACGGCTGCCGCTTCGCGATCCTCGCCGATGGCAGTCCCTCGTGCGGCAGCACGTTCATTTACGACGGAAGTTTCGAGAGCCGGCGGCACGCGGGCGCCGGCGTCACGGCGGCGCTGCTGCGCGCGCATGGCATCGAGGTGTTCGCGGACACCGAGATCGACGCGCTCGACGCACGCCTCAGACAACTGTCGCCGGCCGGTTAACGACGATGGGCGGCACGAGACACCTCGTGCCGCCCATCGTGGCGGAAACGGCGCGGCGGTAAAGCGGCGCGTATCCGGCCGCTTCACCCCATCGCGCCGGTCAGACGCGTTCGATCGCGATCGCGATGCCCTGACCGACGCCGATGCACATCGTGCACAGCGCAAAGCGGCCGTTCGTGCGATGCAACTGGTACATCGCGGTCGTCACGAGGCGCGCACCCGATGCGCCGAGCGGGTGACCGAGCGCGATCGCACCGCCGTTCGGGTTCACGCGCGGATCGTCGTCGGCGACGCCGAGCATGCGCAGCACCGCGAGACCCTGCGACGCGAACGCTTCGTTCAGCTCGATCACGTCGAACTGGTCGATCGTCATCCCGAGCCGCGCGAGCAGCTTCTGCGTGGCCGGCGCGGGGCCGATGCCCATCACGCGCGGCGCGACGCCGGCCGTCGCGATCCCCAGCACGCGGGCGCGCGGCGTCAGGCCGAAGCGCTTCGCGGTTGCCTCGTTCGCCAGCAGCAGCGCGGCGGCGCCGTCGTTGACGCCCGACGCGTTGCCGGCCGTGACCGAGCCGTCCGGGCGCACGACGCCCTTCAGCTTCGCGAGCGCTTCGAGCGACGTTTCGCGCGGATGCTCGTCACGCGACACGACCACGGGATCGCCCTTCTTCTGCGCAATCGTGACTGACACGATTTCCTCGGCGAGCGTACCGTCCTGCTGTGCCCGCGCGGCCTTCTGCTGGCTGCGCAGCGCGAACAGGTCCTGATCCGCGCGGCTGACGTGGTAATCGACTGCGACGTTCTCGGCCGTCTCCGGCATCGAATCGACGCCATACAGCTGCTTCATCAGCGGATTGACGAAACGCCAGCCGATCGTCGTATCGTAGATGTCGGCCTGACGCGCGAATGCGCTCGCGGCCTTGCCCATCACGAACGGCGCACGCGTCATGCTCTCGACGCCGCCCGCCACCATCAGCGCGGCTTCGCCCGACTTGATCGCGCGCGCGGCCACGCCGACCGCATCCATTCCGGAGCCGCACAGGCGATTGATCGTCGAACCCGGCACGCCCTCCGGCAGGCCCGCCAGCAGCGCCGACATGCGCGCGACGTTGCGGTTGTCCTCGCCGGCCTGGTTCGCGCAGCCGTAGATCACGTCGTCGATCGCCGTCCAGTCGACGTCGCGGTTGCGCTCGACGAGCGCCTTGAGCGGCACCGCGCCCAGATCGTCGGCGCGCACGCCGGACAGTGCACCGCCGTAACGCCCGATCGGCGTACGGATCGCATCACACAGAAAAGCTTCGGTCATCAGTGTCTCCGGTCCCGTGAAAGGCTGGGAAATGAACGGGGCGCCCCCTTGCATTGCCCGCCGGGATGCGCTTAAATGTTCTATATACGAACATAAGATCGTGTATCGAACGTTCAACGCATCATAGGGAGTGCAGGGACGACCTGTCAAGGGCGCGGTCCGCCGTGCGGTTGGCGTGTCGGGCCCCTTGCGCTATCTTCTCGGCTGCACGACATTCCAGGCGCTCATGACAACCGACGATATTCAAACGAAACCCGGCGACTCCTATGTGCAGTCGTTCGCGCGCGGCCTCGCGGTGATCCGCGCATTCGACGCGGCGCGCCCGGAGCAGACGCTCACCGAGGTCGCGTCGGCCACCGGCCTCACGCGCGCGGGCGCGCGCCGGATCCTGCTCACGCTGCAGACGCTCGGCTACGTCGAGGCCGACGGCCGGCTGTTCCGGCTCACGCCGAAGATCCTCGAACTCGGCTTCGCGTACCTGACGTCGATGCCGTTCTGGAATCTCGCCGATCCGGTGATGGAGCAGTTGTCCGCGCAAATCCACGAAAGCTGCTCGGCCGCGGTGCTCGACCGCACCGAGATCGTCTACGTGCTGCGCGTGCCGACCCGCAAGATCATGACGATCAACCTGTCGATCGGCAGCCGGCTGCCCGCGTACTGCACGTCGATGGGCCGCGTGCTGCTGTCCGCGCTCGACGACGCGACGCTCGACGAAACGCTCGCGCAAAGCGGGATCCGCGCGCATACGCCGCGCACGATCACCGACATCGGCGAACTCAAGGCGACGATCGCGCAGGTGCGCCAGCAGGGCTGGGCCGTGGTCGACCAGGAGCTCGAAGCGGGGCTGATGTCGCTGTCCGCGCCGATCCGCAACCGGCGCGGGCAGATCATCGCCGCGATGAACATCAGCGGCAACGCACAGCGGCATACCGCGAAGCAGATGGTGAAGGAATTTCTCGGGCCGCTGCAGCAGGCCGCGCAGACGGTATCGGAGCTGGTGGCGCGGCGCGGCTGAGCGATCGTTCGCCCGGCGAACCGGCAAGACGGGGAGGGAGGGATCGCGTGGCGCGAAGCGGATAAAAAGACGGGCGGCATGCGCCGCCCGCTCAACTCTCTGACTCTGTTTGCAACGTCCTTCTCACGGAACACGGAGCGCGCTCCGCATCGCCCAATTTAGGAGCGCGGCAACGCCCGGTCAATTTGACGAGAACGAAATTGCACGGCGCATTTCGGACACCGCGCGCACCCGGCGCCGCTCACGCGCCCAGCAGCATCCCCGTTCGCACCGGCACCGTGCCCGTCACGCGCCCGAGCGGCGCACCGGCCGTCACGAAACGGATCGCGCGCCGCATGTAGAACACGCCATCGGTCGCGCTCGAGATCGTCGTGACCGCATCCGTCAGCGGATCGACGATGTCGAACAGCGGATCGCCCGCACGGATCGTCGCGCCGATCGCCGCACGGTGCACGAGAATCCCGCTCACCGGCGCGTAAAACTGCTCGCTGCCCGCAAGCGGCGTGGCCGGCGCGACCAGCGGCGGCAGCGGCGCACGTTCGCCGCGCACCGCGCCGCACCACACGAGATAGTCGACGAGCGCGTCGGCGTCGCGTTGCGCATAGTCGTACGTCACGTCGCGCTGGCCGCGGCACTCGACGGTCACGGCCACGGTGCCGGCGGCCATCGGCGTGCCCTCCGGCAAATGCGCGCGCAATCGCGACCACAGCAGGTGATGCGCGTCGTCGAACGCATGGCCGCCCGAATCCTCGGCGAGCAGCGACACCTCCGCACCGAGATAACGCGCGAGCGGCTCGACGTCCGGCCACGCGGTATCGCTCGTGTATACGTGCATCACCGCTTCGAGCGAGCAATGCAGGTCGATCACGACGTCGGCGTCGTGCGACAGCTTCAGCAGCGCAAGCTGCAGCGCATCGAATTCGGTGCGCGGCGCGATGTCGTCGAGCGCCGCGCCGACGCATTCGCGCACGATCGCGCGATTGCGCGCGCCGTCGCCGCCCAGCCGGTCGCGCGCCCGCGCGGCGATCTCCGCGAGCGGCAGGAAGCCGCGATTGAAGTTGCGGCCGCTCGCGAGGTCGAAACGGCCGATGAACTGCCCGAGCAGATGATGATTGAGACCGACCGGGTTCGACACCGGCACGAGCACGACTTCGGCCGCGAGCCGGCCTGCGGCATCGAGCTGCGCGAGGCGCTGCTTCAGCACGACCGCCGCGAGCATCGCCGGCGTCTCGTCCGCGTGCAACGCGGCCTGCAGGTAGATCTTGCGGCCGCTGCCGGCCGGCCCGAAATGAAAGCTCGTCAGCGTGCGCTGCGTGCCGATCGACGGCGACAGGAGCGGCGTGGTGCGAATCTGCATCGATGGTCTCGAACGGATGAAAACGGGGAATCGGAACGACGGGCCTGCACGGCGCTCAGTCGCCGTACGGATTGAAATCGAAATACTGCTTCGCGATCCGGTCATACGTACCGTCCTTCAGCATCGACGCGATCGCGCCGTCGATCGACGCCTTGAGCGCGGTATCCGACTGCCGCATGCCGATGCCGACGCCGCGATCGCCCATGTCGAGCGGCGCGCCGACGAATGCGAAGCCCTTGCCGCGCGGCTGGCGCAGGAACCCGTAGTCGGCTTCCACGGTGCCGAGCAGCGCCGCGTCGAGACGGCCGTTCACGAGATCGGCGAACACGTCGTCCTGGCTCTTGTACGGCACCACGCCGACGCCGGCCGGCGCCCAGTGCGCGAGCGCCCACGATTCGAACTGCGTGCCCGACTGCACGCCGACGCGCTTGCCGGCCAGCGACGCCGCCGTGCCGTCGAGCCCGCTGCCGGGCCGCGCGACGAGCCGCGACTTGAAGCGGAACAGCTTCGACGAGAACAGGATCTGTTTCTCGCGCTTCGCGGTGATCGCCATCGACGACAGGATCGCGTCGATCTTGCGCGCCTGCAACGCGGGGATCATCCCGGAGAATTCGAGCTCGACCCACTGGCAGCGCAACTGCGCGCGGCGGCAGATTTCGTTGCCGAGATCGACGTCGAAGCCTTTCAGGCTGCCGTCGGGCGCTTTCGCATCCATCGGCGGATAGGTCGGGTCGATGCCGAGCCGCACCACGTGCGCGTCGAGCGCAAACGCGGACGTGGCCGCCAGGCCAATGCACAGGGAAACGAGCGGGACGAGGAGACGTTTCATGGTCGACGATGGGCAGGTAGCGGGACGAACGGCATGCGCCGGACTGCCTGCGATCGTAGGGGCCGCCGGCTGCCGCCGGAACCATCGGCTGACTTATCATGATCGGTATTTCCGATCACCGGCCTCGCAGCTTCCCATGGCGTTCACGCTGTCCCAGCTCCGCATCTTCCAGGCCGTCGTCGAGCACGGCAGCCTGCGCGCGGCCGCACGCGCGCTCGGTCTCGCGCAAAGCGGCGTCTCGCAGCAACTGCAGAGCCTCGAGGCGACGCTCGGCGCGACGCTGTTCACGCGCACCAATCGCGGGATCGTGCCGACGGCCGTCGGCCAGCGGCTGCTCGCGCGCTCCGGTTCGATCCTCGGCGAATGCGATCAGGCCGAGCGGGAAATTCGTCAGTTGAGCGGCGCCTACGAAGGCACCGTCACGCTCGGCCTCGTGACCGAGCCGCTGATCGACGCGTTCGCGCCGGTGCTGACCGCGTTCCGCGCGCGCTTCGACAAGGTGGACGTGCACCTGCGCACCGGCACGTCGCGGATGATGATCGGCTGGCTGCGCGAAAGCGCGGTCGATTTCGCGATCGCGCTGGTCGCGAAGCAGACCGACACGACCGATCTCGCGGTCACGCCGCTGCGCACGTCGGCGCCGGTGGTCGTCTGCCGCAACGGGCACCCGGCGATGCATGCGCGATCGCTCGCCGAGCTGGCCGGCCACGCGTGGGTGTCCACGCGCTCGCCGAACCTGAGCGCCGACCCGGTCGTCAACCGGCTGCTCGCGTACTTCGACGCGCACGGCCAGCCGCCGCCGAAGATCCTCGCGACCGTCGAAGGGATGTTCGAGACGCTGCAGATCGTCACGCAGACCGATTCCCTCGCGCTCGAAACCGAAACGATCACGCGGCACGGGCCGTTCGCCGGCGCGCTCGTGAAGGTGCCCGTGCGCGAACGGGCCGAAGCGCAGGACGTCTGCCTGCTGCAGCGCGCGGCCGTACCGCTGACGCCGGCCGCGCAGGAACTCGCGACGATGCTCGCGTCGTATCTGAGGGTGGTGAGCGGACGGTAAGCGCATACGGCCGCGCGCGCCGCCCCCATCACGCCTCGCGCGTCAGTCCAGCGATTCGCGCGCGGTCTCGCGCAGCATCGCGACCGCGATCAGCGACAGCACCACGCACGCGGCCACGTAGCCCGCCGGTGCGAGCTTGCTGCCGGTCGTCTTCACGAGCCAGGTCGCGATCAACTGCGCGGTGCCGCCGAAGATCGTCACCGCGAGCGCATACGCGATCGAGATGCCCGTCGCCCGCACGTGGCGCGGCAGCGACTCGCACATCAGCGCCATTTCCGATGCGGAGCCGAGCGAATAGAACAGCAGCATCAGCGCGGTCAGCGGCAGGATCACCGACAGCGTCGGATGATGGTTCATCAGCCAGAATGCCGGAAACAGCAGCGCGACCAGCACGCCGCGGCCGACGAAGATCGGCAGGCGCCGGCTGCCGAGCTTGTCCGACAGCCAGCCGAACAGCGGGCACGTAACCAGCATCACGCAGCCCGACGCGACGCCGACGAACATCGACAGCTTCATCGGCAGGCCGAGCGTGTGGATCGCGTAGGTCGGCATGTAGAACGTCAGGATGTAGGTCGACACCGTGCCGCCCATCACCGTGAGCATCAGCAGCAGCACCGTGCGCGCGTGCTTCGAGAACAGCTCGTGCAGCACGCCGCGCTCGATGCCGTGATGGCGGTCGCCGGGCGCGTCGTCCGCGAGCCGGCGACGCAAAAACATCCCGACCGGCGCGATCAGCACGCCGACGAGGAACGGCAGCCGCCAGCCCCAGCCTTCCAGCGCGTCCTTCGTCATCGTGTTCGACAGCAGCGCCGCGAACCCCGAGCCCATCAGCGCGGCGCCGCCTTGCGTCGCGAGCTGCCAGCTCGCGCGGAACCCGCGGCGCGACGTGCCGCCCTGTTCGAGCAGCGTCGACGTCGCCGCGCCGAATTCGCCGCCTTGCGAGAAGCCCTGCAGCAACCGCGCGAACACCACGAGCAGCGGCGCGGCCACGCCCACCTGCGCATAGGTCGGCGCGATCGCGATCAGGCCGGTGCCGAGCGCCATCAGCATGATCGTCAGGTTCAGCGCGGCCTTGCGCCCCTTGCGGTCGGCATAGACGCCCAGCACGACGCTGCCGAGCGGCCGCGTGAAGAAGCCGGCGGCGAACGTCGCGACCGACAGCAGCAGCGACGTGGTCGGGTCGCTCGACGGGAAGAACAGCTTGCCGATCAGCACCGCGAAGAAGCCGTACACGGTGAAATCGAAGAATTCCAGCCAGTTGCCGATCACGGCCGCGGCGATCGCGCCGCGCCGCGTGACGGCAGGCGCGCCGGGCGCCCCGGCTTCGGCGGCGCCCGGCGACGCGGGGTGCAGCGCGAGATGGTCTTTCTGCATCGCTCTCCTCTCCTCTCAATGCGGCCGGAAGCGCCGGCTGCGCGCCGCCGTTGCGATCACTGCCCGAGGTAACGCTCGACGAGGCGCGTCCAGAACGCGGCGCCGATCGGCAGGTTGCGATCGTTGAAGTCGTATTTCGGGTTGTGCACCATGCAGCCGTCCTCGCCTTCGCCGTTGCCGAGCCGCACGAACGAGCCGGGCCGCTGCTGCAGCATGAATGCGAAATCCTCGCTGCCCATCAGCAGGTCGGCCTGCTCGACCACGTGCGCATCCCCGACGAGTTCGCGCGCGACCTGCGCGGCGAAATCCGTTTCGGCATCCGTATTGACGACGACCGGATAGCCTTCGATGTACTCGACGTTCGCGGTCGCGCCGTAGCTCGCGGCCTGCGTTTCGGCCAGCTCGGTGATGCGACGCTTGAGCAGCGCGCGCACCTCGGGGCTGAACGAACGCACGCTGAGTTCGAGGCGCGCGCCGTTCGGAATCACGTTGTTCGCGGTGCCCGCGTGCATCGAGCCGACCGTGACCACCGCCGGCTGCGACGGGTCGACGTTGCGCGCGACGATCGTCTGCAGCGCCATCACGATGCTCGCCGCGACCACCACCGGGTCGACGGTCAGATGCGGCCGCGCCGCGTGGCCGCCGACGCCTTCGATCGTGACGATCGCCTTGTCGCCCGCCGACATGAACGGGCCGCGCCGCGTGAGGAAGACGCCGGGCGCCGCGCCCGGATGGTTGTGCATGCCGAACACGGCGTCGCACGGGAAACGCTCGAACAGGCCGTCGTCGATCATCTTCTTCGCGCCGCTGTCGACGCCGTGCTCTTCCGCCGGCTGGAAATACAGGTGCACGGTGCCCGAGAAGTTGCGCGTCTTCGCGAGATGCTGCGCGGCGCCGAGCAGCATCGTCGTGTGGCCGTCGTGGCCGCATGCGTGCATCTTGCCGTGCGTGCCGCTCGCATACGGCAGGCCGGTCGCCTCGACGATCGGCAGCGCATCCATGTCCGCGCGAATGCCGATGCTGCGCGCGCCGTCGCCCACCCGCAGCGTGCCGACGACGCCCGTCTTGCCGACCCCGCGCGTCACCTGCCAGCCCCATTGCTCGAGCTTGTCCGCGACGAGCGCGGCCGTGTCGTGCTCTTCGTACGCGAGTTCGGGATGGTGATGGATGTGGTGACGGATCTCGCGCAGCCCGCCTGCGGCGGGCATCAGATCCTCGACTTCGGTGAATCGGGTAGCGGTGGTCATCAAGGGGCTCCTGCCGTTCGTCTGCGCACGCGGGGATGCGTGCGGGAAAGCGAGCCACTATAGCGAGCCGATATCCGCGCAATAAGATGCGGAATTTTTCACCGCGATAAGGTTTTTTAATCAGGGTTAATACGGGGGCATCGGTCCGGTGTGGCTTTCGATCGGATAGGGATACAGGCTCACGATGGATAGCCCGTACACCCAGTCGAAAACGGCTTTCCACCCTGACCGGGAAGCCCGACCCGGCAAGTGGCGCCGCCCTTTCATCGCGTGCCGCGGCGAAGGATGTATCGCAATCGCTTCAAGCCTCGGCCGCCGACGTGACCAACATGTCGATCAAATTGCGGGACGCGGCCGACAGGCGGCGATGCGGCGCGTAGACGACCGAAAACGGCCGTGTGCGCCCGCGCAGATGGGGTAACACTTCGACGAGATTTCCGGCCCGGATCCGATCCTGAACGATGAAGTCGTAGGTCTGGCAGATACCGCCGCCACTCTGCGCCATCGACACGACACCGAGCACATCGTCGGACACCGCGACGTTCGAAGCCGGCAGCCAATCGATGTCCCGATCGCCGTCACGGAATACCCAGGGCGCGATACGGCCGCTGCTGGGCAGCATGAACGGCAAACAAAGATGGTGCTCCAGGTCGGCCACGTTTGCGGGCGTGCCGGCGTGGGCGACGTACTCGGGCGACGCGACAAGGCACAGCGCCGCATCCTCGAGCTTGCGCGCGACCAGACCGCTGTCCGGCAATTCGCCCAGACGGATCGCCAGGTCGAAACCTTCGGCCACGAGATCCACGTTCCGGTTCGCGATGTTCAACTCCACGCGAACGTGCGGGTGTTCCCGCGTGAACCGTCGAAGCAGCGGCGGCAGACGATAGTGCCCGTACGTCGTCGGTACGCTCAGCCGGACATGGCCGGTCAAGGTACCGCCGTGCCCCTGAATGGCCCGCTCGGCGTCATCGATCAGCAAAAACGCCGCGCGCGATTGCTCCAGATAGAGCCTGCCGTGCTCCGTCAGGCTCAACCGCCGCGTGGAACGACGCAACAACTGCGTGCCCAGCCGGGCTTCCAGACGGGTGATGGCCCGGCTCAACACGGACGGCGTGCTGCCCAATGCCACCGCGCCGGCCGTCATCGAGCCTTTTTCGACCACCGTCACGAACGCTTCCACGTCACCGAGATGGTCGAATTTGCGCGCCATCTTGTCCTCCAAAGAACAAAAGATTTACTTTCGCGCGAGTTTATCTCCGCTGGCGAGCCAAATAAAGTGCGTGCGTCGTGACTGCATCGCCGAGTCACCCATTGAAATCCAGGAGCACAGCATGAATGGCCAACATCGCGACCGGCAGGATCTGTCGGTTCTATTCGTACTCACGAGCCACGCGAAGAAAGGCTCGACCGGCGAGCCGACCGGTTTCTATCTCGGCGAAGTGACGCATCCGCTGGCCGAACTGGACGCCGCCGGCATTCCCGTCGAATTCGCGTCCATTCAGGGCGGCGAACCGCCGGTCGACGGGCTCGATCTCGACGACGAAATCAACGCGCGCTATTGGCGCGATGCCGCTTTCCGCGATGCATTGCGCCATACGCAGCGGCTCGGCGACGTCGATGCGTCGAAATACGCGGCGGTCTTCTTTGCCGGCGGTCATGGCGCAATGTGGGATTTTCCCGGCAATGCCGACGTGGAAAAGGTGACGCGCACGATCCATGAAGCGGGTGGCGTGGTCGGCGCCGTCTGTCACGGCCCGGCCGCATTGGTCGACGTGAAGCTCGACGACGGGACATATCTCGTCGCCGGCAAGAATCTGAGCGCATTCACGGACGAAGAAGAACGGGCGGTCCAGCTCGATCGCGTCGTCCCCTTCCTGCTCGCGAGCACCTTGAAGCAGCGTGGCGCACTTCACGATCCCGCGCCGAACTGGACCGCGAAGGTCGTCGTCGACGGACGGCTCGTGACTGGCCAGAACCCGCAGTCGGCTTCCGGCGTAGGCGCCGCGATGCGTCATCTGTTGCTCACCCGTTCACGACAAGCCTGAAACTTCCCGATGGAGAAAACGATGTATTCGATGCGCAAGCTCGCCGTGGCGGCACTGCTCGGCATGGCCGCATACGGCGCTCACGCGGCCAACGTGCTCGTGGTGTTGTCGGATTCCGATCACCTCGACCTGAAGGATGACAAGGTTTTCGCGACGGGCTTCTACCTGAACGAGCTGATGCAGCCCGTGAAGGCGCTGCTCGATGCCGGCCATCAGGTGACCTTCGCCACGCCGCAGGGCAAGGCGCCGACGCTGGACGTCACGTCGGCCGACAAGATGTACTTCGGCGGCGACGACCACGCGATGCGCGACTACCGGGCCTTGCTCGACCGGCTACACATCACGTCGCGCGAGCATTCGCCGGTGATCAGCCTGGCTCGGGTGGAGCAGATCGGTTACGGGAACTTCGACGCCGTCTATGTTCCCGGCGGCCATGCGCCGATGCAGGACCTGTCGACCAGCCCCGCCGTGGGCAGATTGCTGGCCGACTTTCACGCGCGCGGCAAAACCACGGCGCTCGTTTGCCATGGCCCGATCGCGCTGCTGTCGACCCTGCCCGATGCGCCCGGCTTTGCACGAAAGCTCGCGGCGGGAAACGCAGGCGACGGCGACACGAAATGGATCTACGCCGGTTACCGGATGACGGTGATCAGCAACGCGGAAGAAGAGCAAGCCAAAGGGCTGCTCGGCGGCGGCGCGATGAAGTTCTATCCGCAGACTGCATTGCAACGCGCGGGCGGCATTTATAGCAGTAACGAGGTGCCGTTTACCGCGCACGTGGTGACCGACCGCGAATTGATCACCGGACAGAATCCGGCGTCGGCGCTGGACGTCGCCGGCGAAATGCTGAAGCGGCTCAAGTAAGCCGTGCAATCGACCGGCAATGCCGGTTCCTCGATGAGCCAAGGAGAAGCAAACCGTGGATCTGCAACTTGAAGGAAAAACCGCGATCGTCACCGGCGCCACTGCCGGCATCGGCATGGCGATCGCGCGAACGTTGGCCGCGGAAGGTGTCGCGGTCACGATCACCGGGCGGCAACGTGACAAGCTCGACGCGGCCGTGGCCGAGCTTTCCGCTAGCGCGCAGCGTGGCAACGTCCGCGGCATCGTCGCCGACGTGAGCAACGACCGAGGTGCCGCGGAACTGATCGATGCCCAGCCGGACACGGATATTCTCGTGAACAATCTCGGCTACTACGAAGCGAAGCCGTTCGCGGAGATCACCGATGACGACTGGCTGAAAATGATCAACGTCAACGTGATGTCGGGTGTCAGGCTGTCACGTCATTACTTTCCTCGCATGCTTGCGAAGAACTGGGGGCGTGTGATCTTCATGTCCAGCGAAGTCGGCGCATTCACACCGCCGGACATGGTGCACTACGGTGTCAGCAAATCGGCTCAACTCGCGGTCTCGCGCGGAATGGCCGAACTGACGAAGGGAACCGGCGTGACCGTCAACAGCGTACTGCCATCCGCCACGCGATCCGAAGGCATCGTCGCCTATCTTCGGCAAACCGCGCCACAGCCCGATATGACCGATGCGGAAATCGAATCGCACTTCTTCGACACGTATCGTCCAAGCTCGCTGATTGCCCGCATGATCGAGGCCGACGAGATTGCCGCGATGGTGGCGTTGCTGGCCAGTCCTCTTGGCGCGGCATCCAATGGCGCCGCGGTGCGCGTCGAGGGCGGCACCTACCGCTCGATTCTCTGATCGCGAATGCCGACAAGCGGTCCTTGGCGACCGTCGGCTTCTCGCCCCGATACCACGCGACACGGTCGTAGCCGTCCCTGAGCAAGCACTGGCTCCGTCCGCCTTCAAACGTATCGCCCGATTGCGGACGACATCGTTTCGTTGGCGGCTTCAAGTTCGCGACATCCTCCCGCGCTATGCAAATCCGTACAACTTCGCCGGGTTCGTGACGAATATCAATTGCTGCCAGTCCCGCCGCTCGATCCAGCCGGCGATCACGTCCAGCATGCTTGCATCGTCCGGCTTGTCCGTCTTCTGCGTCGGGTGCGGCCAGTCGGTGCCCCAGAGCATGCGTTCCGGTGCCATGTCGATCAGCGCCTTCGCGACCGGTGCGACGTCGTCGTATGCAGGCGCGCCCGTCTTGCTGTCGACGTACGGTCCCGATAACGTGATCCACGTATGGCCCTTTTCAACGAGGCGTTGCGCGGTACGAAACGCGGCCGACGACAGCCCGCCGGGCTGCGGCACATGCGCGATATGGTCGATGACGAGCGGACAAGGCAGCACCGCGAGATGACGCTCCAGCTCCGGTAGCCGCGCGCCCTGAACCACCAGCTCGATATGCCATCCGAGGTTCGCGATACGGGCGGCGAGTGGCGCCAGCATGTCGAGCGTCGTCGCGCCCGGATAGCTCAGGTTGAACCGGATCGCACGGATGCCGCCGCGATCGAGCGCCCGAAGTTCGTCGTCGCTCACTGTGCCGTCGACCACGGCGACGCCACGCGCGTCGGCGCCGAACTGCGCGAGCGCCGCCAGCGTGCAGCGATTGTCCGTTCCGTACGTCGACGGCGTCACGACCACGTTGCGCTTCACGCCGATACGCGCCTGCACGCTTCGGTATTGCGCGACGGTCGCATTCGGCGGTCGCAGCGTCGTGCCCGGCGCGACCGGGAACCGGTCGTCGTAGATGTGCATGTGACAGTCGACCGCCCCTTCTGGCAACTGGAACGCCGGCCGCTCGGTGCCGCCCGACCACGTTTCGGCGGCGGCGGCCCGCCTCGGCAATGCCGTCGAAGCCAGCGTCGCGCCGGCGATCCGGAGGAACCCGCGTCTCGCGATGCGTGCCATGATCAGATGGTCCCCGTCTTGCCGACCAGCTTGCCGGCCGCATGATTGCGCGTGAGCAGCAACAGCGTCGCGACGCTCACGAGCGTGAGGATCGCGAGCGGCATCAACGCGAGCGCGTAGCTGCCCGTCGCCGCCTTCACCCACCCGTACACGTTCACCATCAGCCCGCCGCCGAGCAGGTTCGCGATCGCGTTGACCGTCGCAAGCCCGGCCGCCACGGTGCTGTTGGACAGCATGTCGGTCGCGAGCGCCCAGAACGGGCCCTTGAACGAATACGCGCCGACCAGCACCGCGCAGAGCATGCAGATCGTCGGCAGCAGCGATCCGCTCAGCGATGTCGCGAACAGGCCCACGCCGATCAGCAGCATCGGCACGACCGTGTGCCAGCGACGTTCGCCGACGCGGTCCGAGCGCCGGCCCCAGTAGACCATCAGGATCGAGGCCACGGCGTACGGCACCGAGTTCAGCAGGCCCGTTTCCATGACCGTCAAGCCGAACGACTTCAGCAACTGCGGCTGCCACACGGACAGCGTGCTGCCTGCCGCGGAAGCACACGTGTCGACGAGCGCAAGGCACAGTACGTAGCGGTTGCGGAACAGCTGCGTGAGCGGCAGCGACGGCACTTTCTTGCGTGTCTTGTGGCCGGCAGCCAGCGCGCTCGAGAGCCACGCGCGTTCGTCGTCGCCAAGCCACCTCGCGTTTTCCGGCTTGTTCGTCAGCATGAACAGGCACGCGATGCCGAGCAGCACGGTTGGAATGCCTTCGAGGATGAACAGCCAGTGCCAGCCACGCAGCCCCCAGACACCGTCCATCTGCAACAGCAGCGCGGAGATCGGCGAGCCGATGAAACTCGCGGCCGGAATCGCGACCATGAACGTCGCGACGATCCGCGCACGGTACTGCGCGGGAATCCAGTACGACAAATAAAGTAGCACGCCCGGGAAGAAGCCGGCCTCGGCCGCGCCCAGCAGGAAACGCAGCACGTAGAACGTCGTCGCGTTGTGCACGAGCGCGGTCGCCGCCGACACGATGCCCCACGTGATCATGATCCGGGCGATCCAGATCCGCGCGCCGTATTTCTGCAGCGCGAGATTGCTCGGCACTTCGAAAAAGAAGTACGAAATGAAGAACAGGCTGCTGCCGAAGCCGAAGACCTGTGCCGACATCCCGAGATCGTGGTTCATCTGCAGCGACGCCATCCCCACGTTGCCCCGATCGATGAAGGCAAGCAGGTAGCAGAGCATCAAGAAAGGGATGAGTCGCCAGACGACCTTTCGTATGGTCCGGCGCTCGATCGCGGACGCGTCCATGAAACCGGTTTGCATGTTGTCTCCGTTTATTGTGCGCCTGAGCGCGTTCCTGTGAACCGTTGCCACGCGATGACCGCGATGACCCCGCACGCGAGCACGGCGGCCATGGCGGCAAAGGTGTGTCGCACGCCGAGCGCTTCCGATGCGCTTCCGACGAGCAGGTAACCGAACGGCATCGTGCCGTTGTAGGCCATGCCGTACATCCCGACGAGCCCGCCGCGCACCCGATCCGGACACTGGCGCTGAATGGTCGCGTTCGTCGACGTGGCCGCGAACGTGAGGCTGAAGCCGAGCGCATAGAACGCGGGAATCGATCCCGCCGCATCGGTCGTCGCGGCCAGCACGGCGAGCGCGCCGACTGCCGTCCACGGCGCATACGCGATGAACCGGTGCGACGCGCGCGGCCCGAGCGCCGACGACAGCAGCACCGCCGCGCTCAACGAGCCGGCGCCGGCGCAAGCGAAAAACACGCCGGTAAAGCGTGCTGCGTCGTGAAAACCCTGGTCCGCGAGCAGCGGCACGAGCGTCTGGTAGCTGCCGGCGAACAGGCCGATGCACGCGAGAATCGGCAGATAGCGGGCCGAGAACGCATCGGACAGCACGTAGCCGACCGCGTCACGCAGGCCGCTCTCGGCGCGCGACGGGCGGTCCGCCGACGCGGTCCGGATCGACCGCACGCACGTCGCCATGAAGCAGAGCGCGAGCGCATAGATCGCAAACGACGTCCTCGGCCCCAGCGTCGGATAGACGAACCCGGCGATGGTCGGGCCGACCATGCGCCCGACGTTGTAGACCATCGTGTTCATCGCGACCGCGTTGGAGGTGTGCGTCGCATCCTGCAGGCTCGTCAGCAGCAGCACCTGCCGCGCGGGCGTTTCCACCGCGCTCGACACGCCAATCGCGAGCGCATGCGCGAGGATCAGCTTCACGCCGAGCAGGCCGAGCAGCGACCACGTGAAGAGGCTGCCCGTCAGCAGCAGCGACGCCATCAGCACGCATAGCGTCACGCGGCGCGCGTTGGCCGAGCCGATGCGCGAACCCGCTACCGGCGCGACGATCAGCTGCGGCCCGTACAGCAGAAAATTGAGCAGCGCGAGGATCGCTCCGGAGCCGGACAGGTGATAGATCAGCAGATTGAGCGTGACGTTCTGCGTCCAGCTGCCGAGCACCGACGCGACCTGCCCGCTCAGATAGCGCCGCAGCGACGCCTCCGACAGCGCGGGAAACAGCCTGTTCACCCACCCGGCTTGCGTTGCCACGTTCATGACAGCGCCTTTCCGCGCGTTTCGGGCGCGAACAGCACGACCGCGGCCGCGGCGATGAACGCGACGATCGTCGTCGCGAGCCCGAGCACGAAACCGCCCGACGTCGACGCCAGCGCACCGATGACCAGCGGCGCGATGAACCCGCCGAGCCGGCCGCCGTTATACGCGAGGCCCATGAAGAACCCGCGCGAGGCCGTGTTACCGATGATCTCCGCGAGGAACGGGCCGGCGCCCGCGAAGATGCCGTTCACGCTGAAACCGGTCACAAAGATCGCGGCCATCAGCAGCCACGGATTCGCCGACACGATGTACACGCCGACGGCCATCGCGCCGACCAGCAGGTAGGCCAGGAACATCGGCCGCCGGCCGAGCCGGTCGACCCATGCCGAGAACAGCAGAAACCCGGTGATCGCGCCGAACTGCAGCGCCAGCACGAACTTCAGGCTATGCACGAAGTCGAGGTGCTTTACCGTGATGAGGAACGTCGGCGTCCACGTGAATACGCCCCAGTAGAGGTATTGCAGAAAGAAGATGAAGCAAAACGCGGTGAGCAGGCCGCGCACGTTCAGCTTCTCGCGACTCACCGTGTCGAGCTTGCGGGCCTGCGACTTCGCCTGCCGGCGCTCGAGCCAGATCGGCGATTCCGGCGTCTTGCGCGCGACCCAGAACAGAATGAAAAACGGCGACGCACCGATCAGGAACAGCAGACGCCAGCCGTCGCCGGCCAATCCGCCCTGAGCGGCGCCGACGATGCCCGAGATCGCGATTGCGAGAATCGCGCCGATCGGCAAGCCCATCTGCATCAGCGCGCCGCCTTTGCCGCGCCGGCTCGGGTGCCAGGTCTCCGCGATGAGCGCCGCGCCGGCGGTCCAGGTGCCGCCCATGCCGAGCGCGCCGAAAAAGCGCAGCGCGGCAAACGAGTGCGCGTCGGGCGCGAATGCGATCAGGCCGGAGAACAGCGAGTAGATGCCGACGCAGAGCATCGCGGTACGCACGCGTCCGATCCGGTCCGACACGAAGCCGAACAGAATGCCGCCGACGATCTGTCCGGCCGCCGTGACGCTCGTGAACATGCCGAGCTGCGCCTTGCTCAGCCCGAACTGCAGCGCGAGCGTCGGCAGCAGCAGCGAAAGCAGGAACGAGTCGTAGCTCTCGAACGTCCAGCCGAGCCCCGCGAGCGACAGCGCACGCCACTCGATACCGGTCACGCGCGTCAATCCTTTTTCCGCGGCTGCGGAATCGATTTCCTGCGTCGCCACGGTTGCACTCGTCTTCATGGGTTGTCTCCGGGAATCGCGACGCGATACGTCGTTGCGGCTGTCCGGCTGAACAGCGCGGCCTTTTCATCGGCCGACATCGCGGCCGCGAGTCGTTTGAAGGCGTTCCACAGTACGCGATAGCTGAACATCCCCTTGTCGACGGGGAAGTTGCTTTCGAACATGCAGCGATCGACGCCGAAGCGTTCGACGCAGGTGTCGAAATACGGCTGCCACGCCGCCGCCAGCTCCTGCGACGACGGCGGCAGGTCGCGCGCGGCGAAGTCGGAACCGAATACGGTCATGCCCGCGCCGCCGAGCTTGATGCGCGTGTTCGGCAGCGCGGCGAGACGCGCGAGTTGCCGTTTCCATTGCGCATGCACTTCGGCACGCCGGCCGGCATGCGGACCCACGCCGACCGGGCCGCCGAAATGGTCGATGACGACGATGACGTGCTCGGATGCGCGTGCGAGTTCGTACAGGTCGTCGAGCTGCGTGTGATAGACCCACGCGTCCAGCGCCAACCCATAGCGAGCGAGCGCGGTCACGCCCTGCCGGAAAGCGGGATCCGACATGCGGTCGCGCGGCGGCGTCACCGGGCTCGATCGCACGTCGGGGCTCGCATGCCAGGCGAGCGGATTGCGGATTCCGCGCAGTCGCCCGCCGGACACCTGCAGCATCGTGTCGAGCACCGCATCGAGTTCTGCGCCGAGCGACAGATCGGCGCCGCCGACGATGGCCTCGCAGCATCGCACGGGGCCGTAAGCGCCGCTGTCGAACATCGCGGCGATGCCGCTCGCGAATTCCACTTCGCCAACCGGCTTGAGCGCGTCCGGCCCGCTTGCGCGCAACATCGACCGGCACTGTACGTAGACCGTCGACACGATCCGATGCCCGCTGCGCAGATCCGCGCCGAACTCGTCCGCGAGATAGCGTCCGGTCTGGCGGTCCCACAGGTGATGATGGGCATCGACGATGGCCAGCTCGGGTTCGAGCACCGGCTCGTCGCGCAATGCGAGCCACTCGGGCCGGACAGGAAGATGGGGTGCGTGAACGGTCTGCATCGCCCTCGCCTCAGAACTTCTGGCGCATGCCGATCACCACGCCCGTCTGGTTGTGATCGGGTGCGACCGTGCCATAGCCGTTCACGCCGAGCGCGGAGCCGCCCTTGTTGCGCGCGAAACCCGCCGTCGCATAGATATCGGTGCGCTTCGACAGTAGATAGTCCGCACAGAGCACGGCGAGCCACGGATCGGCGCCGGTCGAATGCACGTCCTGGTAATAGGCGGTTGCCGTGACCACGAATGCCGGCGACACCGCGTATTGCGCGCCGGCCCAGTACAGGTTCGCCGCGCTGGCTTCGGCGCCGTTCGCGACGCGAATCGGGTTCGCCGGCATGAACACGTTCGACGCACGGAGATAGCGATAGCCGGCGAAGCCCTTCACCGACCCGATCGCATACGACGCGGCGGCCGTGGCGCGCCGCTCGGTGCCCGTGTTCGTCGCGACGGTGTTACTGTTGCGCTGCTCGTACGACACGCTCGCGGCGAGCGGCCCTTGCGCGAAAGTCAACGCCCCGCTGAAGAAGCGGCCGGTGAGTTGCGCGCCCGGCACCTCGGCGCCGTACCCGGTGTCGTAGCGGGTGCTGACCATCGCCTGCGCCGTCACCGGACCGAACACGCCGGTGTACTTCGCCGAATTGTCGATACGTGCGGCCGCCGCGTAGTCGAGCGACAGCACCGAGTACCGCGATGACGCGCCCATCGGGTCGAAGGCCACGGCCTGGTCGTAGAAGAGTGCGTTCTGGCGGCCGAACGTCAGTTGCTGGCCTCGGTACGACAGCCCGACCCACGCCTGCCGGCCGAAAATTCGCGACGTCGTGGCGGCGTTCGGACCAAGGCCTTTCGTCGACTGCGCAGTCGTGCCGTCGTTGATGTTGAAGCCGTCTTCCAGCTGGAAAATGGCCTTCATGCCGCCGCCGAGCTCCTCGACGCCCTTCAGCCCCCAGCGCGAACCGGACAGATTGCCCGATGCTTCGCGCGTCTGCGCGCCGCCGGTGCTCGTGTTGTTGATGTGCTCGATCCCGACGTCGGCAATGCCGTACAGCGTGACGCTGCTTTCTGCATGGGCGGCACCGCACCACGAGGCCGCGCTCGCGACGGTGAGGGCGCCGAGCACGAAGCGGGATGTCGGGCGGGTATTGCGGCTGACCTGATTCGACAACATGGAGTCTCCAAACTGTTTTTTATGGGTGGGTCTGACGAAGAGAAATTCACGTCCGGCGGGCTGCGGCCGCTTCGCCGGCGCCCGAGCCCGGATCGCCGAGCCACGCAATGGTCAACGCGCCGAGCAGCAGCACACCCGACACGGCGATGAGCGGCGCGGTGAAGCCACCGGAGAATTGCTTGAGCGCGCCGATCAGCGACGGCCCGACGAAGCCGCCGAGATTGCCGACCGACACGATCAGCGCGAGTCCGCCCGCGGCGGCCCGGCCGGTGAGGAATCCTGACGGGATCGCCCAGTACGTCGCCTGGAACGCGAGGATCCCGCTCACCGTGATGCACAGCGCGATCAGCTTGAACACCGGCGCATGAATGAAGGCGCTCGCGCACAACGCCACGGCGGCAACGGCCAGTGCGCCGGCGACGTACGGAATGCGGTTGGCCACGCGATTGGCCACACGCGCCCACCAGAGCATCATGACGGCACCAATTGCATACGGAATGGCCGCCAGCCAGCCGACCACCGCGTGTTCGACGCCGAACTGCTTGATGATCTGCGGCATCCACAAGCCGACACCGAGCGAGCCGACGATCCCGCAGAAGTTGATGAACGCGAGCACGAACACGCGCCAGTTCGTCATCGCGTCGCGCAGATTGCTGCCGTGCTTCGCGCCGATGTCGCGCTGCTCGAACGCGAGTCGCTTCGCGAGCGACGTCTTCTCTTCGTCACTGAGCCACGCCGCTTTCTCGGGACGGTCGGCCAGCACGAACAGGCACGCGATGCCGAGCAGCACCGCAGGGATGCCTTCGATCAGCAGCAGCCACTGCCAGCTGCGCAGCCCATGCAGGCCGCCGAGTTCGAGCAGCGCCCCGGAAATCGGCGAGCCGACCATGTTCGCGACGGGAATGCCGACGAGGAATGCCGCCGTCGCCTTCGCGCGCCACTTGCCGGGAAACCAGTGCGTGAAGTACAGGTAGATGCCGGGCGTGAACCCCGCCTCGGCGAGCCCGAGCAGGAAGCGCGCCGCCGCAAAGCTCTTCGGTCCGACGACGAACGCCGTCGCCATCGAGAACAGGCCCCACGTGATCATGATTCTTGCGATCCACACACGCGCGCCGACCTTCTGCATGATCAGGTTGCTCGGAATCTCGAACAGGAAATAGCCGATGAAGAACAGGCCGGCACCGAAGCCGAACTGCTCGGCCGTCAGCCCGAGATCCTTGTTCATCGTGAGTGCGGCAAAACCGACGTTGGTCCTGTCGAGATAGCTGATCACGTAGCAGACGAAGATGAACGGCAGAATGCGCCGGAACGCCTTGGCGAGCGTGCGCTCGCTGGCCGCGAAATCTTCGGCGGCAAGGCGCCCCGTGGCTGGCGCGTCGGCGCGCGGCGCGTCATCGCCGGCACGCAGCACGTGCGAAATGGTCATGCTTGTCTCCTTCGTCGCGCGGCTGGCGGCGCGATCTTTCGGCATGCGGACAGGAAGCCGGCGAGCGGCTTCCCGGCTCGTGGGTCTCAGTCCTTCTTCGCGGCCTGTTTCGGCAGCGGGCCGGCAATGCTCATGTCCGCTTTCAGGACGGAACCGGACGTCGATTCGGTGATGAAAAGCGTCTTCATGTCCGGCCCGCCGAAGCACACGCTCGTGAGCGACGCCCCTTTCGGACCGGTCAGGATCTCGACCGGCTCCGCGCAGTGGTTGAGTACCCACACGCGGCCGAGCCCCGGATTCGCGACGAACAGGCGGCCTTCGAGATCGACGGTAAGGCCGTCGGGGCCGCTCGGTCCGTACGACGTGAAGAACTGGCTGACCTTGGTGACCGACCCGTCGGCCTGCAGCGGCATGCGCCAGACGGCATTGCCGCGCGTCATCGCGACGAACAGCACCTTCTCGTCGCGCGACAGGACGAGCCCGTTCGGGCTCGGGCACGTGCCGAGCAGCATGTCGAGCTTGCCGTCGGGCGACAGCCGATACACGCGGCCCGTCGGATCGTGCAGCCCGGTCTGCCCCTGGTCGGTGAAATAGAGGTTGCCGGCCGAATCGAACGTCAGGTCGTTCACGCCCTTGAAGCGCTCGGTGTTGCGACGCTCGAGATAAGAACGCACTTCACCGCGCTCGATATCGAGCAGCATCAGGCCGTTCCGGTAGTCGGTGATGATCAGGTGCGATGCGTCGAAGCGCTTCATCCCGTTGGGCTCGCCGTCGTATTCGGCGACGAGATCCCAGTCGCCGGACGGCGAAATACGGAAGATGCGTCCGTGCGGAATGTCGGTGACGAACAAATAGCCGTCCGGATCCCACACCGGCCCTTCGAGAAAGGAGTCCGTGACCATGCCGCCGCGGTTCGCGCGCGCCCATTCGGTGCGGACGTCCGGCTTCCGGAACTTCTCCGGCATGCGCGCGAACACGTCGGCTTCGCGCACCTCGGGACTCGTCAGATAAAACATGCGTACCTCGATGTTCAGGGTTCAAGCCGCGCTGTGCGCGCGTTCGTCGAGCACCGCGAGAACGTTGGCGGCCGCGCCCTTCCCCATGTTCACGTACGCGGCATCGCTCACGCCGCCGATATGCGGAGACAGAATCACGTTCGGGATCTGCTGGAACGGGTGCGGCGCCGTCATCGGTTCCACGTCGAAGCTGTCGAGCCCGGCCGCGCGCAAGTGGCCGCTCGCCAGCGCGTCGGCAAGCGCGGCTTCGTCGATCAAACCGCCGCGTGCGGTATTGACGAGAATCGCCCCGCGCTTGAAACGCGCGAGCGTGTCGCGGTTGAGCATCCGGCGGTTGTCGGCCGTCAACGGACAATGCAGCGACACGACGTCCGACTCCGCATACAGCGTGTCGAGCGGCACCCGCTTCACACCGGCCGGCGCTTCCTTCGCGAACGGATCGAACGCGAGCACCTTCATGCCGAACGCGGCGCCGATCGTGGCCACGCGCCGGCCGATCGCGCCGAGTCCGACGAGGCCGAGCGTGCGCCCGTCGAGTTCGACGGATTTGTGCGTCGACTTGTCCCAATGGCCTTCGCGCATGCGGACATCGAGCTGCGGAACCGACTTCGCACAGGCGAGCAGCAGCGCCCATGCGTGCTCGGCGACGGCGGCCGCATTCGCGCCGACCGCGGCGCGCACCGCGATGCCGCGAGCGGCGGCAGCGTCCTGATCGATCACGTCGATGCCGCTGCCGTGCTTCGAAATCACCTGCAGGTTGTCGGCCGCATCCATGATGCGGGCGTTGACCTTGCCGTACCGGACGATGATCGCGACCGGCTTGTGCCGGGTGCAGAGCGCCACGATCTCGTCTTCGGTCGGTTGCTTGCCGGCGAACACGACATCGAACTGAGCAAGCATCTTGAGCGCTTGCGGCGCAAGGTCGGCGGCGGTCACGAGGACCACGGGCTTATGCGAAGCGAGCTGCATCACAGTGCCTCGCCTTCGGCCAGCATGCCGGCCGCGCGCAGTTCCTTCTCGATCCAGCCCGGACGAAGGTCGCCCTTGTGGATCGCCTCGATACGCGCGGTTTCGACGTCGAGCTTTTTCTGCGCGAGATCGACGATGCGCGCGACGTCGGCGCGCGGAATGACGACGACGCCGTCGGCATCGCCGACCACCAGATCGCCCGGATTGACCGTCGTGCCGCCCAGCGAGATCGGCGCATTCACGCGCCCCGCGATGCTTTTGGTCGGGCCGCACGGATTGAGGCCGGCCGAGAAGATCGGATAGTCGCCGTTGGCCAGTTCGTGCGCATCGCGCACCGCGCCGTCGATGACGATGCCGGCGATGCCGCTCGCCTTCGCCTGCGCCGCCATGATTTCGCCGAGCAGTGCGCACGAGATGTCGCCCTTGCCGTCGACCACGACGACATCGCCCGGCTTCGCGACGGCGAGCGCCGCATGGATCGCCAGGTTGTCGCCCGGACGAACTTCGACCGTGATCGCCGGACCGGCGACCTTCATCTTCGGCGACAGCGGCCGCACGCGGCCATGCACCGTACCGCGGCGGCCCGCGACGTCCGCGAGGATCGCGGCCTGGTAACGCGCGGCCGCCTGAACGAGTTCCGGCGAGATGCGTTCGATGTCGCGATTGATCAGCGATGTGCTGACGAATGGGTTGCTCATGATTCGACCTCGGGTTGTGTGTTGTACTCTGTACAACTGTGGTGTACATAGTGAAATCACTATAACCAGAGGACGTACGGCATGGCACTGGCGTTTACCCTTTTACGTGGTAAACCAGCGTTTTACCTAGTACAATTTCTGTCGTGTATCGATGGGAGAGAAGAAATGGGAAATGACGGGGTCGTTGCCGTGGAAAAGGCGCTTTCGCTGTTGGACTGCTTCAAGCCGGGCGCCGAATCGCAGTCGCTCGCGACGCTGTCGCAGGCATCCGGCATGCACAAGACGACGGTCTACCGGCTGATGAACTCGCTGGAGCGAATGGGCTATGTCGTGCGCGCGCAATCCGGCAACTATTCGCTCGGACATCGCGTGCTGTACCTCGGCAAGCTGTACGAGCAGTCCTTCCATCTGTCCACGGTGGTGGAACCGGCGCTGCATGCGCTGGCCGCGCTGACGAAGGAAAGCGCATCGTACTATGTGCACGACAGCGGGCAGCGGCTTTGCCTGTTTCGGGTCGAGCCGTCCGAAGGTCTGCGTGAAACGCGGCTCGCCGGGACGATGCTGCCGCTCGACGACACGGCCATCAGCCACGTGATCCGCTTCTGGGGGCTCGGCGAACCGATCTATGACAAGCCGCCTGCACTGCCCCTCTTCACCGCCGGTGCGCGCGATGTGCACACGGCGGCGTTCGCGGTGCCGATCTTCGGCGCCGGCGACAAGTTCATGGCGGCGCTGACGCTGTCCGGTCCTGCGTCCCGCCTCAGCGTCGCGCACGAATCGGGCGAACTGGATCGACCCCAACTGGATGCGGCCGCCGATCTATCGCGGAAGCTGGGCGCCAGTGTCGCGCTCTGCGAGAACATCTACGGCAGTTGATCGCCCCATCGCGAACGTGACGAACATGCGGCCCAACGCCGAGTTTTACGCGCTGAGCCGCTGAGCAAATCGGCAGCGGCAAGCGGCACGGCTTGCGCGAGCGACGCGGTCGAGGCGCTGCCCGCGACGACGGCCGCCGTTACTCGATCGCCTTCAAAGCATCGAGCCCGTCCGGCAGCGTCGCATCCGGAAACTGCGTGGACAGCGTCGCATCGCGCCACCGCGCCGCCTCTTCCGCGCGCTGCCGCTCCGCCTGCTCGCAGACGAACAGCGCATCGCCGCCGAGGAGCAGGCGCATCGGCACGTCGTCGCGACGGGACAGCTCGACGATCAGCGCCGCGATCCGGGCGGGATCGCCGACCTCGTGGCCGCCATACGCGCCGAGCAGGTCGAGAATCTTTCCGACCGACGGCCGATAGTCCGGCAGCAGATCGTCGATCCCGCGCTTCGCCCGCGCGGCCCATTCGGTACGCATCCCGCCCGGTTCGAGCGTGCACACGCGCACGCCGAACGGCGCGACTTCCTTCGCGAGCACGTCGCTGAACCCGCCGACCGCCCACTTCGCGGCCTGGTACGCGGACAATCCCGGCGTCGACGTCCGCCCGCCGACCGACGATACCTGGAAGATGTGCCCCGCGCGCTGCGCACGCATCGTCGGCAACACCGCGCGCGTCAGGTTGATCACGCCGAACAGGTTCGTTTCGATCTGGTCGCGAAAGACGTCGGCGCCCGTCTGCTCGAACGGCGCCGTGTGGCCGTAGCCCGCGTTGTTCACCAGCACGTCGATGCGCCCGAACGCGGCGCGTGCCGCGGCGACGGCTTGCGCGGCTGCCGCTGCGTCGGTGACGTCGAGTTCGACCGGCAGCAGCCGGTCGCCATGACGCTCGGCCAGATCGGCCAGTCGCGCCGGATCGCGCGCGCCGGCCACCAGCCGGTCGCCGGCTGCCAGCACCGCTTCCGAAATCGCTCGCCCCAGGCCGCGTGCAGCCCCCGTTACCAACCAGACTTTCGACATTTTCCGCTCCTTGATCGTGATGAAACGACGAAAATGAATGATTACTCACTCATTAATATGGGCGACGTAGCAGCCCTTGCAGACTGCATCGCCCTCCCTGAAACGCTCTGCCGGTCGTCGCAGCACGCGACGCCACGACGGCGATCCTCGACTCACACCGCGCGCAACACGGCCCACAACGCGCGAAACCCCGCTTCCCGGTAGGCATCGGCCCGCGCCGGATCGCGTGCGATGGACTCCATCGCGGTTTCCGCGATCGACGTAAACAACGCCGAGCAGAACGCATGCGCTTCGTCCCGGTTCAGCGCGCCCGACGCGGCCACCTGCTCGCGCAGCAGCGTGCTGATCGCGCCGAAGCCTTCCGCGCCGGCCGCGCGATGCGCGTGGTCGATGCGCCCGCTCACGCCCAACTGCTGCAGCGCGCGCCGGCCGTCCGGATTCGCGATGCCCCACGACACATAGCCGTTCCACGCATGTCGCACGGCCTGCTCGGCCGGCGCGCGCTCCGGAAACCCGGCCATCATCGCTTCGCGCAAGTCGGCCTTCAGGCTCAGATACAGTGCGTTCAGCAACGCATCCTTGGTCTCGAAGTACGTGAACACCGTGCCTTCCGCCACGCCGGCGAGCCGCGCGATGCGTGCGGTCGTCGCGGTTGCGCCGTCCTCGGCGAGCGCGCGCGCGGCTGCGGCGAGGATGGCTTCGTGCTTGTCGGGACTACGCGGTCGGGCCACGTTCGATTCCTTTAATGAGTGAGCGCTCAATCATAAGCAACCCGACGTCGAGAATGCAAGCCCTGTTACATCCGGGGGAACGCATACGCAATCCATCAAAACGGTGCACTATTAGCGTTTTGCCGTACCGGCGCCGGCCATCCGGCGCCCGATGCCTCGACGTTCGTTTCACGTTCACCGTTTCAAACCGCGAACCTCCCATGACGAATCAGCCTTCCCAGACCGCGGCCGACCGGCCCGTCGACATGATCATCTTCGGCGGCGGCGGCGACCTCGCCGCCCGCAAGCTGTTGCCCGCGCTGTACATGGCGCACCTGCACTGCAATCTTCCGCCCGAGACGCGCATCATCGCCGTCGGCCGCCGCGACTGGGGCATCGACGGCTACCGCAAGTTCATGGACGAGCAGTCGCGCCCGTTCATCGACGAGAAGGCGTTCGACGCCGACGCGTGGAGCCGCTTCCTCGACCTGTTCAAGTACGTGCTGATCGACGTGAACGCGCCGGACGACTACCGGCGGCTCGCCGAAGCGGCACGTAGCGACGCGATCCGCGTGTTCTACCTGTCGACGTCGCCGGAGCTGTTCACGACGATCTGCGACAACCTGTCGGCCGCGCACCTCGTCGACGCGCATTCGCGCGTCGTCCTCGAAAAGCCGCTGGGCCACGATCTCGCGTCCGCGAAGGCGATCAACGACGCGGTCGGCAAGCACTTCGAGGAATCGCAGATCTACCGGATCGACCATTACCTCGGCAAGGAAACCGTGCAGAACCTGATGGTGCTGCGCTTCGGCAACCCGATCTTCGGGCCGCTGTGGCAGGCGCCGAGCATCCGCAGCGTGCAGATCACGGTCGCGGAAACGGTCGGCGTCGGCAGTCGCGCGGGCTTCTACGACCACACCGGCGCGCTGCGCGACATGGTGCAGAACCACCTGCTGCAACTGCTGTGCATCGTCGCGATGGAGCCGCCCGTGTCGCTCGACCCGGACGCGGTGCGCGACGAGAAGCTGAAGGTGCTGCGCTCGCTGCGGCCGATGTCGCTGTCGGACGTCGCGCGCGACACGGTGCGCGGCCAGTACACGGCCGGCGCGGTCGACGGCCAGCCGGTCAAGGGCTATCTCGAGGAAGACAACGTGCCGGCGGACAGCCGCGCGGAAACCTTCGTCGCGCTGCGCGCGTACATCAACAACTGGCGCTGGGCGAACGTGCCGTTCTTCCTGCGCACCGGCAAGCGGCTGCAGCGCCGCCAGTCGGAAATCGTGATCGAGTTCGCGGACATGCCGTTCTCGATCATCCCGACCGGCCCGCGGCACTACAGCAACCGCCTCGTGATCCAGCTTCAGCCGGAAGAGTCGATCCAGTTGCAGATGCTCGCGAAGGAGCCGGGTAGCGGGATGAACATGGTGCCGGTGAGCCTGAACCTCGACCTGCAGCAGGCGATCCCGGAGCGGCGCGCGGAAGCGTACGAACGGTTGCTGATCGACGTGATCCGCGGCCGCCTCACGCACTTCATGCGCCGCGACGAGCTCGAAGCGGCGTGGTCGTGGGTCGAGCCGATCCTCGACGGCTGGAAGCAGCTCGGCGACCGGCCGCGCCTGTACACGGCCGGCACGTTCGGGCCCGCGGCCTCGTCGGCGCTGCTCGCGCGCGACGGGATGTCGTGGGCCGAAGAGGCGTAGGCGCAGCCCGACGGCGCGCCGCCGCGCGGCACGCCCGTTGCCGGCCGGGGCCGCGCCGCCTGGGCCGCGTCGCTACGGCGACAGCAGCCACGTGGCCTTGCGCCGAGCCGGCGCATCGCGCCCGCTGCCGGCGCCGAGCATCTCGATCATGTAATCGACGAACGACGCGATCCGCGACGAGATCGCGGTGTTCCGGTAATACACCGCGTTGATCGGCTGCTCGACCTCGAGCGTCTGCCGCGCGAGCACCTGCACGAGCCGCCCGGCCTCGCGATCCTGCGCGGTCACGAAATCCGACAGGCACACGACGCCCGTGCCCTCCAGCGCGAGCTGCCGCAGCGTCTCGCCGCTCGACGACCAGACGTCGGGCTCGATGCGGTAAGGCTCGCCGTCCGTGCCGAGGATCGGCCATACGTTCAGCGATTCGGGCTGCGTGAAGCCGAGCAGCGTGTGCTTCGCGAGATCCTCGACCTTGCGCGGCTGGCCGTGCGCTTCGATGTAGGCGGGGCTCGCGAGCATGCGCACCCGGCTGTTGCCGATGCGCCGGCTGTGCAGCGTCGAATCCTTCAGCCGGCCGATCCGGATCGCGACGTCGGTGCGCCGCTCCAGCAGGTCGGTGATGCCCTCGTTGCTGTTCAATTCCAGCTCGACCTTCGGAAAGCGTTCGCGGTAGCCGCGCACGAGCGGCACGATCACGTGCAGCATGAACGGCGTCGCGGCGTCGACGCGCAGGCGTCCGGACGGCATCTCGCGCCGCGCGAGCATCTGCTCTTCCGCACTCTCGACCGATTCGATGATCGCGCGCGCGTCCTGCAGGAATGCGCGCCCTTCCTCGGTCAGTTCGAGCCGCCGCGTGGTCCGGCGCAGCAGTGTGGTCTTCAGCTTCTCCTCGAGCCGCGCGAGCGTGCGGCTCGTCGCCGACACGGTGAGGTCGAGGTGCTGGGCGGCGGCCGTGATCGAACCGGTGTCGACCACGGCGATAAAGGCCTGGAGTTCGTCGAGGGTGGTCTTCATTGTTGATTTGAAATCAAAACAATTTGGTTTATAGACCAGTTTTTCAGCAAAAGTAAAGCCGGCACACTGCGATCCATTCCTACTGAAACCCGGATCCTGTCATGCCACTCGCGTTGCTTGCGTTGACCATCAGCGCCTTTGCCATCGGCACCACCGAATTCGTGATCGTCGGGCTGATCCCGACGATCGGTGCGGACCTCGGCGTCAGCCTGCCGTCCGCCGGCCTGCTCGTCAGCCTGTATGCGCTGAGCGTCGCGATCGGCGCGCCACTGCTCACCGCGCTCACCGGCCGCGTGCCGCGCAAGGCGCTGCTCGCCGGGCTGATGGCGCTCTTCACCGTCGGCAACCTCGTCGCGTGGCAGGCGCCCGGCTACGAATCGCTGATCGTCGCGCGCGTCCTCACCGGCCTCGCGCACGGCGTGTTCTTCTCGGTCGGCTCGATCATCGCGACCACGCTCGTGCCGAAGGACAAGGCCGCCAGCGCGATCGCGACGATGTTCAGCGGCATGACCGTCGCGTTCGTCGCCGGCATTCCGCTCGGCACCTTCATCGGCCAGCACTTCGGCTGGCGTGCGACGTTCCTGATCGTCGCGCTGTTCGGCCTCGTCGCGTTCGTCGGCGCGGTCGCATTCGTGCCGCGCGGGCTGCCGCAGACGCCGCCGGCGCCCCTCGCCCGCCAGTTGCGCGTGCTGGCCCAGCCGCGCCTGCTGCTCGTCTATGCGATGACGGCCGTCGGTTATGGCGGCTCGCTGATCGCGTTCACCTATATGGCGCCGCTGCTCGAACGGATCGCCGGCTTCACGCCGTCGCAGGTCAGCCTCGTGCTCGTCGGCTACGGCGTATCGGTCGCGGTCGGCAACGTGTGGGGCGGCAAGCTCGCGGACGCCGTCGGCCCCGTGAAGGCGCTCAAGCGGATCTTCCTGCTGCTCGCGATCGTGCTGCTCGCGTTGACCTTCACGATCCACGCGAAATGGCTCGCAGTCCTGACGATGCTCGCGTGGGGTGCCGTGGCGTTCGGCAACGTGCCGGGGCTGCAGGTGTACATCGTCAAGCAGGCACGCCACTTCGCGCCGGACGCCACCGACGTCGCATCGGGCTTCAACATCGCCGCCTTCAACCTCGGCGTGGCCGGCGGCTCGTCGCTCGGCGGCCTGATCGTCGCGAACGTCGGCCTCGGCCACACGCCGTGGATCGCCGCCGTCGTCACGCTCGGCGCATTCGCACTCACCGCGCTGAGCGGCCGTCTCGACCGCCGCCACGGGCTGCCCGAGCGCACGGCCGGCCCCATCGAACTCGCCCATTGAACGCCACTTTTTTACAGGAGCCACCAGCATGAACGCATCGACCTCACGCCCGCCGTTCGCCGGCAAGACTTTCGAAGTCCGTTACGACGGCCTCACCGCGCTCAACGCATACGACGAAGACGGCCGTCACATGCGCTACGAGATCACCGAAGGCCCGTACGCGGGCGCGAAGGGCGAAGTCGAATACACGTGGCAGCGCGTCGCCGGCGAGACCTACGCGATCTCGTGGCAGGAAGCCGATCGCGCCACCGTCGTGCATATCGACGATTTCGCCGCCGGCACGTCGCGCTCGTTCTTCACCGCGTCGTCGCTCGATTTCTACCGGCTCGACGGCAGCCTGCGCGCGGTCTGAACGGAGGCGCCATCATGTCCACGTCGCTCGACAAGCTCGCAGACGGCGGCTTCAGCATCGGCATCGAACTGCCGATCGACAACGACTGGTCGCCGGCCGGCGACGCGAAGCGCCAGCATGACGGCCGCCGCCCCGGCGTGCCCGATATGGAGATCCACGCGGAGCTCGCGCAACTGGCCGACACGCTCGGCTTCCGCGCGCTCTGGGTGCGCGACGTGCCGGTGTACGACCCGTCGTTCGGCGACGCCGCGCAGGTGTTCGAGACATTCTCGTATCTCGGTTACCTCGCCGGGATCACGCGCGACATCCTGCTCGGCACCGCGGCCGTCGTGCTTCCGCTGCGCGAACCGCTGCTGACGCTGAAATCGGCGGCGACGATCCAGGAATTGAGCGGCGGGCGCCTGCTGCTCGGCGTCGCGAGCGGCGACCGGCCGGTCGAATATCCGCTGTTCGGCCGCGACTTCTCCACGCGCGGCGCGACCTTCCGCGACCAGGTCGCGCTGCTGCGCGACGGCGCGCGCGGGCATCTGCCGCCCGGCCTGGACGTGCTTCCCGCGGCCCGTTCGCCGGTGCCGCTGCTCGTCGCGGGCCTCGCGCAGCAGACGCCCGCGTGGATCGGCGAGCACATGGACGGCTGCCTCGCGTATCCGGGCACGCCTGCCGATCATCTGCAGCGCGCCGCGAGCTGGCGTGCGGTGGCCGGCGACAAGCCGTACGTGAGCTTCATCCATCTCGACCTCGCGGAAGATCCGCACGCGCCGCTGCAGCGGCACCGCTTCGGCGCCCGCGCGGGACGCGTCGCGCTGACGGAGGAACTCGCGGCGATGCGCGACGCGGGCGTGCAGCACATCGGCCTGCATTTCCGCCGCAACCGGCGGCCGCTCGACGAAACGATGGCCGAGATCGCGGCGGACGTGCTGCCCGCATTCCATCCGCAAACGAATCCGCAGACGCGGGCCGCATAAGGCCGACGAGCGTCTTCCCATAGGCGAAGCGCCGACCAATATTTGATTTCAAATCAAATATTTTTGATATCTAAAGGCGTTTATTTCATCAGTTTCAAGCGCCAGAATGATTCCGATACCGCAATCGTTCCCCCTCTTTCAGGAGCACAGATGAGCAAGATTCCCGCCTTCGGCCTCGGTACGTTCCGCCTGCAAGGCCACGTGGTCATCGACTCGGTGCGCAACGGCCTCGAAGTCGGCTACCGCGCGATCGACACCGCGCAGATCTACGGCAACGAAGCCGAAGTCGGCGAAGCGATCGCCGCGTCGGGCGTGCGCCGCGAAGACCTGTTTCTCACGACGAAGATCTGGGTCGACAACTACGCGCCGGACAAGCTGGCGGCCAGCCTCGAGGAAAGCCTGCGCAAGCTGCGCACCGACTACGTCGACCTGACGCTGATCCATTGGCCGGCGCCGGGCAACGGCGTGTCGATCGACGCGTTCATGACCGCGCTGGCCGACGCGAAGGCGAAGGGCCTCACGCGCAGGATCGGCATCTCGAACTTCAACATCGAACTGACGAAGGAAGCGATCGCGGCCGTCGGCAAGGACGCGATCGCGACGAACCAGATCGAGCTGAGCCCGTACCTGCAGAACCGCAAGCTGGTCGAGTTCCTGAACGCCGAAGGCATCCACGTGACGTCGTACATGACGCTCGCGTACGGCAAGGTGCTCGGCGATCCGGTGCTCGGCGCAATCGCGCAGCGCCACGACGCGACGCCGGCGCAAGTCGCACTCGCATGGGCGCTGCAGCTCGGCTACTCGGTGATTCCTTCGTCGACCAGGCGCGAGAACCTCGCGAGCAACCTGCTCGTGCAGACGCTGCGCCTGACCGACGAAGACATGGCGCAGATCGCCGCGCTCGAACGCAACGGTCGCGAAGTCGACCCGGCCGGCCTCGCGCCGAAGTGGGACTGAGCGCGCCGCGCCCTCATCCGACATGACCCGTCGCGGCCCGCCGGCCGCGGCACCGACAGGACACCACCATGACCCAGGACCCGCTTTTCCAACCGCTGCGACTCGGCGCGCTGACACTGCCGAACCGCATCGTGATGCCGCCGATGACGCGCTCGCGCGCGAGCCAGCCCGGCGACGAAGCCAACGAACTGATGGCCGCGTATTACGCGCAGCGCGCGAGTGCGGGGCTGATCATCAGCGAAGGCACCTACATCGCGCCGCTCGGCAAAGGTTACGCATGGACGCCGGGCATCCACACGCCATCGCAAGTCGCCGGCTGGCGCAAGGTGACGGACGCCGTGCATGCCGCGCACGGCCGCATCTTCGCGCAGCTGTGGCACGTCGGCCGGCTGAGCCACACGAGCCTGCTCGGCGGCGCGCAACCCGTGTCGTCGTCGCCGCTCCAGGCGAAGGGCGTGAACGTGTTCATCGCCGGCGAAGACGGCAGCACGCCGGGTTTCGTGCAGGCGTCCGAGCCGCGCGCGCTGTCGATCGACGAGATCCGCGAGATCGTCGATCAATACCGCGCCGCCGCCCGCCACGCGATCGAAGCCGGCTTCGACGGCGTCGAGCTGCACGGCGCGAACGGCTACCTCGTGAACCAGTTCATCGACTCGAACGCGAACACGCGCACCGACGCGTACGGCGGCTCGCTGGAAAACCGGCTGCGCTTCTTGCGCGAAGTCGCGCAGGCGCTGATCGAAGGGGCCGGCGACGCATCGCGCGTCGGTATCCGCCTGGCGCCGCTGACCACGCTGAACGGCTGCGTCGACGACGATCCGGAAACGACCTACGTCGCCGCCGCGAAGCTGCTCGGCGAACTCGGCGTCGGCTACCTGCACATCGCGGAAGCCGACTGGGACGACGCACCGCTGATGCCGGTCGCCTTCAAGCAGCAATTGCGCGCCGCGTTCCCGGGCGTGCTGATCTATGCCGGCGCGTACACCGCCGAGCGCGCACGCGAAGCGATCGCCGCCGGCTGGGCCGACCTCGTCGCATTCGGCCGCCCGTTCGTCGCGAACCCCGACCTGCCCGAGCGGCTGCGCACCGGTGCCGCGCTCGCGCCGCACGACCGCAACACGCTGTTTGGCGGCGGCGCCCACGGCCTGACCGACTACCCGACGCTCGCGCAAGCCGCGGCCTGAACGATTCTCCCGTTCGTGCCCGGTCAGCCGCTGTCCGTCGGCTCCACGCAGGTCAACATCAACCCGGTCGCGATCCGCTGATCGCACATCCGTCCTTCGGCAATCGCGGCGACTATCGCCGCGATTGCCATTTCCGCATTGCAGCCTGTGCGATCGACGTCTAACGTTGACGGGATCGACGCCGTACGACCGTCACCCGACCTGAAAGGACGCTCCGTCATGCCAAGCCTCTCCCCGACACGCGACATGCTGCTGGCCCTTGCGGCCGGTTTTTCCCTGGTGGCCTTTACCTCGCCCGCACAAGCCGACGAGGCCGCCGGCCTCACGGCGCCAGCGCCGGCCACGCCGGTGCTGACGACCACTGCGACCGGCGTGCAGATCTATTCGTGCGAATACGATGCCGACCACCGGCTCGCGTGGACCTTCAAGCGCCCGGAGGCGATGCTGTTCGACGGCGGCGGCACGCTCGTCGTCCGGCACGGTGCGGGGCCGTCGTGGGAAGCACTCGACGGTAGCCGCATTACCGGCAAGAAGCTCGCGGAAGCGCCGAGCGCAAGCCCGGCCAGTATTCCGCAACTGCTGCTCGCGGCGACGCCGGCCGCAACCGGCACGCTCGCCGGCGTGCGCTTCGTGCAGCGGCTCGACACGGCGGGCGGCACGCCGCCGGCCGCGACGTGCACGACCGAGCATGCGGTCGGCCGCTTCCCGTACTTCGCGCGATACGTGTTCCTGAAGTGACGCGCGCGGCGTCGCAAGCGACGGGTGTCATCCCGTCGCCTTCCGCCACGCTTCCATTTAATCAGTTTTCCTATATTTGATGCGGGGAACCGTGAAATCGCCAGCCCTCTCGTTCCCTCTGGTCAGCGTAGCCGCATCGACACTTCGACGTCGCCACCGAACGGCACCGACAGATAGCCGTTTTCCGCCGCACGCACGTAAGCAAGATAGTCGGGGCTGTATTCCGCGTTGTCGGCCACGACGAACGCCCCCGCCCTGAGCCGCGGCTCGAGCAGCGCGAGAATCTCCGGGTACAGCGCCTTCGCCCCGTCGAGCAGCAGCAGGTCGACCGAATCCGGAAGACCGGCGGCCAGCGTGCGCAGCGCATCGCCTTCGCGAATCTCCACGAGATCGGCCAATCCGCCCGCCGCCAGGTTCGCGTGCGCACGCACGACCTTCGACGGCTCGAACTCGCTCGTGATCAGCCGCCCGCCGCCGTTGTCGCGCAGCGCGGCCGCGAGATGCAGCGTCGAAATGCCGAACGACGTGCCGAATTCGACAATTACCTTCGCACCGACGCCGCGCGCGAGCATGTACAGCAGTGTGCCCGTCTCGCGCGACACGGCGAGCGGATAGTCCTTCAGGCGCGCATACAGATCGGCGTAGTCCGTCTTGCTGCGCATCAGCCGCGCTTGCTCGTCGCGCGACACGTTGGCGAAGTCCGGGCTCGTCGCGGGCGACGACGCGTCGGCTTCGTCGAACAGGCGCGCCAGCAGCGAAGCCAGCGGGTCGAGCATCAGGGTGGTCATGCGAATCTCCTGTATCGGGTTGAGTGCGACTAGAATATGACGAACTATTCAGGTTTTACTATTCGCATTGGCAGACCGCTCATGGCCGACCGCCGAAACACCCCGATTGCCACGCGCAAGCAGCCTCGGCAGGCGCGTTCGACCCGTCTCGTCGAGGACGTCCTCGAGGCGGCTATTCAGGTTTTGGCGAGCGAAGGCGCGCAGCGCTTCACGATGGCGCGCGTCGCCGAGCGGGCCGGCGTGAGCGTGGGCTCGCTGTACCAGTACTTCCCGAACAAGGCGTCCGTGCTGTTCCGGCTCCAGCACGACGAGTGGCGGCAGACGCACGACATGCTGTGCGGGATGCTGCAGGACACGCGGAAGACGCCGCCCGAGCGGCTGCGCACCGCCGTCCACGCGTTCATCCGTTCGGAATGCGACGAGGCGCCGATGCGCGTCGCCCTCGACGATGCCGCGCCGCTCTATCGAGACGCCCCCGAGGCGCAGGCAGTGAAGGCGGAGAGCCACCGGGTGTTCAACGCGTTCATGCGCGAAGCGCTGCCCGACGTATCCGACGCCACGCATGCGCTCGCGTGCGAGCTGATCATGACGACGCTCACGGCCGGCGGCAAGGCGTTCTCCGAAACGGCGCGCACGCCGGCGGAAATCGACGCCTATTCCGCCGCGATGGCCGACATGTTCTGCGCATATCTCGCACATCTCGCGCACGATTGAGCCCGCGCCGGCACGGAGGCCGCGCACGCGCGCCAGCCGTATCGCCCGCATGCAGGTTGCGCGGCCGCGAATTCCGCCGCCCGCCCCTGTTCGCACCGGCGCTCCCGGCCATATTGAAAGTCGTTCGTAATATCCAATGCGTCGCCCGCTTCCACCCCGCCCGCCGACCCTGCATTCAAATAGTCGCCTTAACGGATTCGAACTAGGCGTATACACGCGTGTCGGCGCGACGAAGCCCCGTCGCACGCCGATATAAGCGTTGCGACATGCGCTGCATGCTCGTCCCCCGATGGGACGTGATCGGCGGCTCGCCTAACCTTCGCTACGGCAAAGCACACGTGACGGGGTCGACCACACCACGCGTCGTCCGACGCGACACCCTCGCGATCGTTTCGATTCGCACGTCACGACGCGCATCGCGCGTCATTCGTCTCCACGACGTTGCCGAACAATCCCAACCAGATACGAGACACCCTGACGACGGTTCGCTACGGACCGTTTCAGCATGCTGATAAAGGAGCAAGCTCATGAGCGATACCCCGGTGCAGCCGACGGTCGGCGTCGGCGCGGAAGAAACTGACTTTGGCGCCCAGGGAGTCATCGACCGGTACTTCGGCATTTCGTCGCGCGGCAGCACGCAGCGCCGCGAGATCATTGCCGGCGTGACCACCTTCCTCGCGATGGTCTATTCCGTGTTCGTCGTGCCCGGCATGTTCGGCAAGGCCGGTTTCGACACGAGCGCCGTGTTCGTCGCGGTCTGTCTCACCACCGCGTTCGGCTCGCTGCTGATGGGCCTGTGGGCGAAGCTGCCGATCGCGATCGGCTGCGCGATCTCGCTGACCGCATTCACCGCGTTCGGCCTCGTGCTCGGCAAGGGGCTGCCTCCGACTGTCGCGCTCGGCGCCGTGTTCCTGATGGGCCTCGTGTTTACCGGCATCTCGGTCACCGGCGTGCGTTCGTGGATCCTGCGCAATCTGCCCGCGGGCGTCGCGCACGGCACGGGGATCGGCATCGGACTGTTCCTGCTGCTGATCGCATCGAACGACGTCGGCCTCGTGATCAAGAACCCGGGCGCCGGCCTGCCGGTCTCGCTCGGCCAGATCACCGCGTTCCCGGTCATCATGTCGATCGTCGGCCTCGCCGCGATCTTCGGCCTCGAAAAGCGTCGCGTGCCGGGCGGCATCCTGCTCGTCGTGATCGCGATCTCGGTATTCGGCCTGATCTTCGATCCGGGCGTGAAATACCGCGGCATCTTCGCGCTGCCGTCGCTCAGCGCGCCGGGCCACGCATCGCTGATCGGCGCGATGGACATCAAGGGTGCGCTGTCGATGGCCGTACTGCCGAGCGTGCTCGCGCTGGTGATGACCGCCGTGTTCGACGCGACCGGCACCATCCGCGCGGTCGCCGGGCAGGCCGGCCAGCTCGACGAAAACGGCCGCATCGTCAATGGCGGCCGCGCACTGACCGCCGATTCGATCAGCTCGATCTTCTCCGGCTTCCTCGGCGGCGCGCCGGCGGCGGCCTACATCGAGTCGAGCGTCGGCGTGGCCGCCGGCGCGAAGACGGGCCTCGCGGCGGCCGTGGTCGGCTTGCTGTTCCTCGTCGTGATGTTCTTCTCGCCGCTCGCGGGACTCGTGCCGTCGTACGCCACCGCACCGGCGCTGATGTACGTCGGCCTGTTGATGCTCGGCAGCGTGAGCAAGCTGCACATGGACGACATGGTCGACGCGATGTCGGGCCTCGTGTGCGCGGTGTTCATCGTGCTGACCGCGAACATCGTGACGGGCATCATGCTCGGCTTCTCGACGCTCGTGATCGGCCGCATCGCCAGCGGCGAATTCCGCAAGCTCAACGTCGGCACCGTGCTCATCGCGGCCGTGCTCGTCACGTTCTATCTCGGCGGCTGGGCAATCTGAGCGCGACACCTGCTCGACGTCGCCTGCACAAGGGTGACGCGCATCGGGACGAGATCGTCTCCTCCACCATCGTCGTCGATGGTCTCCAGGCCTGGGAACGCGAGTTTCCAGGCTTTTTTTGCCCGTACGGCGCCGCGTGACGCGCTTCGCGACAACGGCGCGATACCCGTTCGCGCCCGGCGCCACGTTCGCGGCGTCGCGCCGTCAGAACGGCTTGATCACGGCCAGCCCGACGACGAGCGCGATCGCGACGATCGCCGCGCCCGCCGCTTGCCCGAGCCACGGCGCCGGCATGACGACGAGATCGTCGCGCTCCATGCGCCGCAGCGTGCCGGCCAGGATCCCGTGCAGCACCGACAGCGCGGCGACGAGCGCAAGCTTCGCCGACAGCCACGCGGCGCCGAACCAGTGACCGCTCAGCGCGAGCGCGATGCCGGCGATCCAGACGAGCGCGAGCGCGGGCGCCGTCACCGTGCGATCCCAGCGCCGCACCGCGCGATGCACGGCGAGGTTCGCAATCCGGACCCCGACGGACGACAACAGCAACCCGCCGACGAACGTGACGACGGCGACCAGATGCACGGCCTTCAGCACCAGGTAGATCATCGTGCGTGCCGCCTGCGCGCGATCCAGCCCGCGCTCGCCAGCCCCGCGAACGGCACGACGGCCGACAGCACGAGCCGCGCGACCTCGCTCTTGCTCCACAGCCCGCTCGACGCGGTGCCGACCACCGCCCATCCATACATGACGAACGCGATGCCGTGAACCGGGCCCATGATCGATACCGCGACCGGATAGCCGGCCAGATGCTTGAGCGGCACGGCCACGCACACCAGCACAACGAGTGTGGTCGCCTCCAGCAGCGACAGGTATTGCAGGTTCCGCAACGCGTTGCGATCGTCTTGTTTCATCGGCGGGCTCCAGGTAGGTTCGCCGCGATTGTCGCGTGTGGTGCGGGTCCGAGCCATTGGCTAGAATGACATCTTTCAACGGATTCCGGCCACGGCCGCACACGCCATGCACACGGTCGCCGTTCTTGCGTTGCCCGATGTCGTCCCGTTCGATCTGGGCGTCGCCTGCGACACGTTCGCGCGCGTGCGGGCGCCCGACGTCGCGCCCGCGTACCGCGTGCGCGTGTGCAGCGAGCAGCCGCGCGTCGGCGGCGAGCTGTTCGAGCTGCGTCCGCCGTTTCGTCTCGATGCGCTGGCCGACGCCGATACGATCATGGTGCCCGGCACGTCGGCGCCGCTCGCGCCCACGTCGCGCCGCGTGCTCGACGCGCTACGCGCGGCGGCCGCGCGCGGATGCCGGATCGCGTCGATCTGCAGCGGCGCGTTCGTGCTCGCGGAAGCGGGGCTGCTCGACGGCCTGCGCGCGACGACGCACTGGCTCGCAGCCGCCGAACTCGCGCGCCGCTACCCGACCGTCGACGTCGACCCGAACGTGCTGTTCGTCGACAACGGCCAGATCCTGACGTCGGCCGGTGCAGCGGCCGGCCTCGATCTGTGCCTGCACATGATCCAGGCCGACTATGGCGCGGCGGTCGCCGTGGACGCCGCCCGCAGCGCGGTGGCGCCGCGCGTGCGCGAAGGCGGGCAGGCGCAGTTCATCGCGCCCGAATGGCCAGCCGGCGGCGACGGCCTGCACGACCTGATGGACTGGCTGCAGGCCAACCTGCGCAAGCCGCTGACGCTCGACGCAATCGCGCGCAAGGCGTCGACGAGCGTGCGCACGCTGACGCGGCGCTTCCGGGAGCAGACGGGCACGTCGCCGGGGCAATGGCTGCAGATCGCGCGCGTGCGGCATGCGCAGCAGTTGCTGGAGGTGACCGAGCTGTCGATCGAACATGTGGCGACGGAAGCCGGGTTCGGTTCGGTCACCGCGTTTCGCGAACGCTTCGCGCGCATCGTCGGCACCTCGCCGCAGCGTTACCGGCAGGCGTTCCGCGCGCGCGCCGATGCGTGACGCGCATCGGGATCGCCCCGCCGCAGCATGAATCCGTCGCCCCCTTCCGCGCCAACCGGACTCGCTCCATGACCCGCATCCGCAACCCCTTGAACATCGCGCAGCTCCAGGCGTTCGTCTCCGCCGCGCACCACAAGAGCCTGCGCGCCGCCGCCCGCGAGCTCGGCGTCACGCAGCCGGCGATCACGCACACGATCCGCGAGCTCGAAACCGCGCTCAACGCGGAGCTGCTCGCCCGCAGCGTGCGCGGCGTCGAGCTGACCGCCTGCGGAGAGGCGCTGCTGCCGCGCGCCGAGCAATTGCTCGGCGACATCCGCCGCACGGTCGAGGCGGTCGAGCAGGTGAAAGGCGAGATGTCGGGCCGCGTCGCGGTCGGCACGATGCCGTCGATCGCGCTGACCGCGTTGCCGCACGCGGTGACGGCATTCCGCGGGTCGATGCCGAACGTCAGCCTGCATCTGGAGGAAGTGACGGTACCCGACGCGCTCGCGCAGTTGCGCAACGGCACGCTCGACATCGCTGCGATGCACCATGTGCCCGCGCTCGACCGCGATTTCACGCAATTGCCGCTGCTGTCGACCGAATTCACGATCGTGATGCGCGACGGTCATCCGCTCGCGCATGCGCGCCGGTTAGAGGAACTGCTCGACGCCGAATGGATCGTCACCGTCGGCGCCGAGCAGTTTCCGCACAGCGTGATGGTCGGGATGTTCGAGGCGCACGGGCTGCCGCTGCCGAAACGTTTGCTGCGCTCGCCGATGTCGTTCGCGGTGACGCTGGGGCTCGTCGCGCGCTCGGACGTGATCGGCTGCTTCACGCGCCCGCTCGCCGCGATGGTCGCCCCGCTCGGCATCCGCACGGCCGAACTCGACGAAAGCATGCCGCGCTTCGACCTGTCGATCATCGCGCGGCGCGACCTGCTGCCCACGCCGGCCGTCTCGCACTTCGTCACGTGCCTGCAGCGCGCGGTCAACGAAACGCTCGGCTGAATCGTTCCTGTGTGTGAAACGGCGGCGCGTCCGACGCGCCGCCGCCGGGCCCGGTATCGGGGCTTGTCCTAGGCGCCCTGCCGGTATTTTGTCTTGATAATCTTGCGCACGTCGCGCGCCCCCATCGGGCGGGCGAAACGGACTGTCCGACGCGAAGCCGCGGCGGGCCGAAGGCTTACGGCGCGGCACAACCGCGCACCCATCGAACAAAACGAGGAGTCACCGAGTGAAAAAGATTCTTGCGGCTGTGACCGTGGCCCTGCTCGCCGTATCGGCCGGCAGCGCGTACGCGAAAGACTGGACGACCGTGCGGTTCGGCGTCGACGCAAGCTACCCGCCTTTCGAATCGAAAGGCGCCGACGGCAAGGTGGTCGGCTTCGACGTCGATCTGGGCAACGAAATCTGCCGCCGCTTGAACGCGAAGTGCGTGTGGATCGAAAACGACTTCGACGGGATGATCCCGGCGCTGAAGGCCCGCAAGTTCGACGGCGTGCTGTCGTCGATGTCGATGACGCCGGCGCGTCAGGAACAGATCGCGTTCTCGGCGAAGCTGTTCAACACGCCGACGCGCCTCGTCACGAAGAAGGGCGCCGGCCTGATGCCGACGGCCGAATCGCTGAAGGGCAAGTCGGTCGGCGTCGAGCAGGGCACGATCCAGGAAACCTACGCGAAGACGTACTGGGCGTCGAAGGGCGTGAACGTCGTGCCTTACCAGAACCAGGACCAGGTCTACGCCGACCTGATCTCCGGCCGTCTGGACGGCGCGCTGCAGGACGCGGTGCAAGCCGAGATCGGCTTCCTGAAGACGCCGCGCGGCGCGAACTTCGACTTCGCCGGCAAGGATCTCGACGATCCGAAGACGCTCGGCAACGGCGCCGGTATCGGCCTGCGCAAGGAAGACACCGACCTGAAGGCGAAGATCGACGGCGCGATCGCCGGCATGCGCAAGGACGGCACGTACGACAAGATCGCGAAGAAGTACTTCGATTTCGACGTCTACGGCAAGTAATCCGGCCGACGCACGCGCGAATCGGCGCAAAAAAACGGGCTCCGCGAGGAGCCCGTTTTTTTTGCGCGCGGCGCCGGCGACGTTATTTTTTCCGCGTCAACCCGATGATTCGCAACGGAAAACCGCGCGTTCTGGCGCCGGTTTGATGGCGGCGAGAAAGGCAACGTACAATCGATCTTCCACGCACATGGATCATTCGCGGCTGCGCCGCACTCCCCTCATCATGCAAACGCAGACCCATCCGCTGATTTCCCCCGCCGTCGGTACCGAACGCCAGATCACCAGCTTCCATTACGGCCCGCGCGGCGGCAAGAAGGTCTATATCCAGTCGTCGCTGCACGCGGACGAGCTGCCCGGCATGCTGGTCGCCACGCTGCTGCGCCGCAAGATCGCCGCGCTCGAAGCAGCCGGCAAGCTGCGCGGCGAAATCGTCGTCGTGCCCGTGCCCAATCCGATCGGCCTGTCGCAACACGTGTTCGGCGATCACCTCGGCCGCTTCGAGCTCGGCTCGATGCAGAACTTCAACCGCAATTTCTACGATCTCGCGGCGCTCGTGCTGCCGCGTGTCGAAGACCGCCTCACGAACGACGCGCAGCGCAATCTGGCCGTCGTGCGCACCGCGATGCGCGAAGCGCTCGACGAGCAGAAGCCGCGCACCGAACTCGACTCGCAGCGCCTCGCGCTGCAGAAGTTGTCGTTCGACGCCGATATCGTGCTCGACCTGCACTGCGACAGCGATGCGGTGATGCATCTCTACACGAATCCCGATCTGTGGCCGGACGTCGAGCCGCTGGCGCGCTATCTCGATGCCAAGGCGTCGCTGCTCGCGCTGAATTCGGTCGGCAACCCGTTCGACGAAATCCACAGCTTCTGCTGGTCCGACCTGCGCAGCCGCTTCGGCGACCGCTTCCCGATCCCGAACGGCGCGATTTCCGTCACGGTGGAGCTGCGCAGCGAACGCGACGTGTCGTACGAGTTCGCGGAAAAGGACGCGCAGGCGATCGTCGAATACCTGACCGAGCGCGGCATCGTCGAAGGCACGCCGGCGCCGCTGCCGCCGCTCGCGCACCCGGCCACGCCGCTCGCGGGCACCGATCCGCTCGTCGCGCCCGTGTCGGGCGTGATCGTGTTCCGTACGCCGGTCGGCGCGATGATCGAGGCAGGCCAGGCCGTGGCCGACATCGTCGATCCGCTGACCGATCGCGTCGTCACGCTGAAGAGCAGCGTGTCGGGCGTGCTGTACGCGCGTCAGGTCGTGCGCTTCGCGACGGCCGGCATGGAAGTCGCGCGCATCGCCGGCGCCACCGCGATCCGCACCGGCTCGCTGCTGTCCGCCTGAGCCTGGGTGCGCGGCCCGCGCGCCGGGCCGTCCCGCACTGCGCATGCACTCGCATGCACCAACGCAATCGCCCGCTAGCGCGGGCGATTGGCTTTCCGGAGCGCGCGTCGGCGGCTGGCGATCGTCCGCCGGCGGCCGTGCGCGAACGCCGTTCAGAACGCCGGCACGATCGCGCCGCCGAACTTCCGGTCGATGAACTTGCGCACGTCGTCCGATTCATAGGCCGCGACGAGCTTCTTCACCCACGGCTTGTCCTTGTCCTGCGCGCGCACCGCGATCAGGTTCGCGTACGGCCCGCGCAGATCCTCGATCGCGATCGCATCCTTCACCGGCGTGAGCCCGGCCTTGACCGCGTAGTCGGTGTTGATCGACGCGGCATCGACGTCGGGCAGCGCGCGCGGCAGTTGCGCGGCGTCGAGCTCGACGATCCTGATCTTCTTCGGGTTCTCGGCGACGTCGAGCGGCGTCGCGTTCACGCCGTTCGTGCCGACGCCGGCCTTCAGCTTGATTACCCCGTACTTCTGCAGCAGCAAGAGCGCGCGGTTGCCGTTCGACGGATCGTTCTGGATCCCGACCTTCGCGCCGACCGGCAAATCCTTCAGCGACTTGAGCTTCTTCGAATAGAAGCCCATCGGCGCGGTATAGGTGAGCCCGACGTTGACGATCTTGTAGCCGCGCTGCTTGATCTGGCTGTCGAGGAACGGCTGGTGCTGGAAGCCGTTCGCATCGAGATCGCCGGCATCGAGCGCCGCGTTCGGCTGCACGTAGTCGTTGAATTCGATGACCTTGATCGCGAGACCTTCGCGCGCGGCGACCTTCGTCACTTCGGTCCAGATCTGCGCGTCGGGGCCGCTCATCGTGCCGATCTTCAGCGTTTGCGGGTCGGCGTGCGCGCCGGGCGCGGCGAATGCCAGCGCAGCGGCGAGTGCGCCGAGGCCGGTCAGGATCGAACGTCGCATGGTGTCCTCTTGTCCCGTGTCGTTGTTGAAGCGCGCATCGTGGCACGGGGCCGGAACGGCACCAACCAAGCTTATTTCATGTGCATATTCCTGGCCCTCATCGAATCTCAGGCGGAATCGGTATAACTCCCTGCTGTACAACCGGGCAAAATCCAGTGTCGCATCGGCACCACACATTCTTCATATGACAGTCGCTGTCATATTCATTACGTGGCCCGCCGATAAAGTTGCGCCGGTCCGTGAAAGCGCCCATAGAGTGCGCCGGAACCGCAACTGGACACGCCATTCATTCGCTCGGAGAATCCTTTGAACAAGAAACTGTTGACCCTCGCCGCCCTGGCAGCAACGGCCGGCACGGCACACGCACAAAGCAGCGTGACCCTGTACGGCGTCATCGATGCCGGTATCAGCTATGTGAACCACAGCAAGACCGCCAATGGCGGCACGGGCAAGCTGTTCAAGTACGACGACGGCGTGGCCCAGGGCAGCCGTTGGGGCCTGCGCGGCACCGAAGACCTCGGTGGCGGCCTGAAGGCGATCTTCGTGCTCGAAAACGGCTTCAACAGCGGCAACGGCACGATCGGCCAGGGTGGCGCGATCTTCGGTCGCCAGGCTTACGTCGGCCTGAGCCAGTCGCAATACGGCACGGTCACGTTCGGCCGCCAGTACTCGTTCTCGACCGACATCCTCGGCTCGAACTACTCGACGGGCGGCAACACGGTCGCGGGTAACTACGCGTACCACGTGAACGACATCGACCAACTCACGTCGAGCCGCATCAACAACGCCGTGAAGTTCCAGAGCGCGAACTACTCGGGCTTCACGTTCGGCGCGTTGTACGGCTTCTCGAACTCGACCGACTTCGCAGGCGCACCGGCGACGACGACGGGCACGACGACGACGGCAGGCTCGTCGCGCGCATACAGCTTCGGCCTGAACTACGCGAACGGCCCGTTCTCGCTCGGCGCTGCCTACACGGACATCCGCTTCCCGAGCCAGTCGACCCCGGCCTTCTCGACGACGATCGCGAACCTGAGCACCGGCAACGTCCGCGACCTGCGCACGTACGGCGTGGGTGGCCGCTACGTCTGGGGCCCGGCGACGGCATGGCTGCTGTGGACGCGTACGCAGTTCTCGACCGTGTCGGGCGCGGGCGGCACGTTCTACAACGCATATGAAGCAGGCGCGAAGTACGCGTTCACGCCGGCACTGTCGGGCGGCCTCGGCTACACGTACACGAACGCCACGCAGAACGGCAACTCGTGGCACTGGAACCAGGTCAACGGTATCGCCGACTACGCACTCAGCAAGCGTACGGACGTGTACGGCCTGGTCGTGTACCAGCAAGCGTCGGGCAAGGGCGTGCAAGCGCAGATCGGCTCGAGCACGAGCTACTTCAACACGTCGGGCACGGGTTCGAAGAACCAGATCGCCGCACGTATCGGTATCCGTCACAAGTTCTAAAGCATCCGCTTAACTGTCCGCGCCACGCGCGGATCACGACGGCAAGCAGCGCCCCGCTTCACGCGGGGCGCTTTTTTATGGGCTTTTAAGTTTCGCTTAATTCTGGGCTGAGAGGATGCTCTCACCCCCCCTGTTGGCCGCCTGAGCATCGGCGGCTTTTTTTTTGAGACACCCCTACGGCACCGCCATCAACTGCCCACAAGACAGGATCGGAGGCCACGATGATCGAAGATACCGTTTTCAGCCATCTGCACGCGATTCTGACGTGCCAACACTCGCTGCCGGTCCAGAGTTGCCGGGTCTCGGTGGAAATGCAGCGCCCCTGGGGCCGTCCGTATCGCCTCGTCGAGTGGACGATGCATCTCGACGCACCCGCGCGGCGCCAGATCGTGCCGGCCGAATCGACCGACGAAGAGATCGCCGAGGTCGTCGCGTCGCACGTGCCGGGCCGGCTTTACGGCGACGGCCGGCTGCAGTTCTGAGCGCGTTTGCGCTCCACCCGCCTCCCGTCTTTTGGCCGCGCCGCACGTATCGTGCGGCAGTCGGTCTCGTTTGACGCGGCAACGAAACCTGCTACGCTGCGCGTTTTCGTCCACGCAACACACGATGGAAAACGCATTCAACGAACGTGGCGTCATGGTCACGCGCAACGGCCTGTCGGCCGCCGGGCAGGTATTCGCACTGCGTGACATTCGCCATGTCGACGTCGTCAAGATTCCGAAGAACCGGCTCGTGCCGTCGCTGATCTCGCTGATCGGCGCGGCCATCGCCGTCGCCGGCGGCGTCGGCGCGTCGAGCGCCGCGCTGGTGGTCGGCGTGATGCTCGTCGTCGTCGGCTATCTCGCCTGGGCCACGCAGGACATCACGTATCGCCTGATGGTCGAGATGCCCGACGGCAAGCGCGAAGCGCTGTCGAGCGTCGACGCCGCGTTCGTCGAACGCGTCGCGCAGGTCGTGCGCGATGCACAGGCCGCGACGGCGGCCGGCTGATTCCATTCGCATCGCGGCACGCTTCGGTTCGCGATCCGCGGATGCACGCGGCGCGTATCGGCTCGCGCGGCACCTCGTCGTTTCGGGCCGAGGCATCGTCGTCGAATCGGCTTCCCGCGTCACCGTCTCGCGTGCCGCGCGTGCGCGGCGACTGTCGACCGCCTAGTATGGAAAGAGCGGCCCGCCGCCGCATCGTCCGAGGAGGCCAGCATGAACGCCCAATCGCTGTCCGGCATGCTTCGCGCACAGGAACTGCTGATCGTGTCGATGATCCGCGCGCTTCCCCTTGACGAACGCCGTGCGCTCGTCGATCTCTACACCGAACAGATCGCGTTCGCCGAACAGGCCGGTATCGAAGGCCACGGCGATCGCGCGACACACGATGCGTTCATCGCGCATGCGCGCAACCTGCTGATTCGCATCGAAGCGCTCGCTTAAGGCCCCATTTCCCCGGAATTTCCGTCCCGGCTCGCGCGAGCCGCGCATGCGAGCACTCACTCGCGTGGGTCGCTTCGTGTCCTTGTATTGATAATAATTCTCATTTACACTGACAAAATTGTCAGTTGCCTTTCAAATCGCCGTTTGCCGCATGCCGCGCGCAAACGGGCCAGCCAGGTGAACGCGTCACCCAGCCAGCCTTCGGGCTTGTTATCGTCAATGGGAGACCACCTGTGCATTGCTATACGCTGGCGCGGCGGCCGATCTGTGCCGCGCTGTTCGGCGCGTTCGGCCTGTCCGCCGCCACGGCTCACGCCGATTCGTCGCCGCAAGGCGCCACCCCGCCTGCCGCCGTCCTGACCGCCGCCGCGTCCACGCGCGGCGATGCGGCGCTGCTCGACCCCGTCACCGTCACGGCCACCCGCACCGCCACCGCGGCGAGCCGCACGGCGGCGTCCGTGTCGGTGATCACCGACGAGGATCTCGAAGCGCAGCAGGCCACCAACATCAAGGACGCGCTGCGCTACGAGCCCGGCATCACGGTGCGCCGCACCGCGTACCGGCCCGGCAGCGCCGCGCTCGGCGGCGGCCGCGACGGCGATTCGAGCATCAACATCCGCGGCCTCGAAGGCAATCGCGTGCTGCTGATGGAAGACGGCATCCGCCTGCCGAACGCGTTCTCGTTCGGGCCGCTCGAAGCGGGTCGCGGCGACTACGCCGATCTCGACACGCTCAAGCGCATCGAGATCCTGCGCGGGCCGGCGTCGGCGCTCTACGGCAGCGACGGCCTGACCGGCGCGGTGAACTTCATCACGAAAGACCCGAGCGACCTGCTGTCGATCCACGACAAACCCTATTACTTCTCGTTCCGGCCGAGCTACGACTCGACCGACCGCAGCATCGGCGCGACCGTGTCGGCAGCAGGCGGCAACGACCGCATCCAGGGGATGATCATCGCCGACGGCCGGCGCGGCCACGAGGTCGACACGCGCGGCGGCAACAACTCGGCGAGCACGCTGCGCACGACGTCGAACCCGCAGGACGTCTATTCGGAATCGCTGCTCGGCAAGCTCGTGCTGACACCGACTGCGCGCGACACGGTCAAGTTCACCGCCGAAACGGTGCAGCGGCGCGTGAGCACGGACGTGCTCTCCGCAATCAATGCGCCGGCGACGCTCGGCCTCACGACTCACGACCGGCTCGAGCGCAACCGCTTCAGCGTCGACTACGACTTCCGCGACGACGCATTCCGCTGGTTCCAGACCGCGCACGTGCAGTTCTACTACCAGGACGCGAAGCAGGACCAGTACGCGTTCGAGACGCGCAGTGCGCCGCTGAAATCGCGCTCGCGCGACAACCAGTACAAGGAACGCACGTTCGGCGGCGCCGCGTTCGCCGAAAGCGGCTTTGCGACCGGCCCGCTCGCGCACAAGCTGCTGTATGGCGTGGACGGCAGCCTGTCGCGCGTGACGAACATGCGCGACGGCACGGTGCCGGGCGTCGGCGAAGCGTTCCCGAACAAGGCGTTCCCCGACACCGACTACACGCTGTTCGGCGCGTTCGTGCAGGACCAGATCGGCTACGGCCGCCTGCTCGTCACGCCGGGCCTGCGCTTCGACACGTACCGGCTGAGCCCGACCGAAAACGATCCGCTGTTCACCGGCAAGGCCGTGTCGACGAGCGCGAACGAACTATCGCCGCGCGTCGCCGTGCTCTACGAGATCACGCCCGCGGTCATTCCGTACGTGCAGTACGCGCACGGCTTCCGCGCGCCGACGCCCGACCAGGTGAACAGCAGCTTCTCGAATCCGGTGTACGGCTACACGTCGATCGGCAATCCGAACCTGAAGCCCGAAACCAGCGACACGTTCGAAGCCGGCCTGCGCGGCAAGGCCGGCACCGGCTACGGCGTCGTGCGCTACAGCGCGGCCGCGTTCACCGGCCGCTACCGCAACTTCATCTCGCGCACGACGATCGCTGGCAGCGGCCGCCCGGTCGACCCGTTCGTGTTCCAGTACGTGAATTTCGCCGACGCGCGCATCCACGGCCTCGAAGGCCGCGCCGAATGGGTGATGCCGAACGGCATCACGCTGAAGACGGCGATGGCGTTCACGAAAGGCTCGACGCAGAACGACGGCGCGGCCAGCCAGCCGCTCAACACCGTGAACCCGTTCTCGGCCGTGTTCGGCGTGCGGTACGAACCGGGCGAACGCTGGTTCGTGCAGACCGACCTGCTGTTCCAGGCCGCCAAACGCGACAAGGACATCGACAAGTCCGACTGTTCGAACAAGGCGTGCTTCACGCCGCCGTCGTCGTTCGTCGTCGACCTGCGCGGCGGCTACCGCTTCAACAAGCACGTGAGCGCGACGATCGGCATCCGCAACCTGTTCGACCGCAAGTACTGGAACTGGTCGGACGTGCGCGGCATCGCGGCCGATTCACAGGTGCTCGATGCGTATTCGTCGCCCGGTCGCACGGTCGCCGTCAGCATGAAAGTGGATTTCTGATGCGCGGTGCCCGCGCTGCCACCCCAACCGTTACTTGAAGGAGTCCGACATGATGCCATCCGCCCTTCCCGGTCAATCGGCCACGCCGGCCCGCGCGGCCGCCGCGCTGCGCGACGCGTTCATCAAGCTCAAGACCGAGCGCCAACTGCGCAACCGCGACGTCGCGCAAGCGCTCGGCGTCAGCGAAGCCGAGGCGCTCGCCGCATTCGTCGGCGAGCACGTCGTGCGGCTCGACGCGCGCTTTCCGACCATGTTCGAGGAAATGCCGCGTCTCGGCCGCGTGATGGCGCTCACGCGCAACGACACGGCCGTCCACGAAAAAGACGGCGAGTACGCGCAGATGAGCCACGACGGCCCCGTCGGCCTCGCGCTCGGCGACATCGACCTGCGCATCTTCTATCGTCACTGGGTGTCGGCGTTCGCGGTGCGCGACGAAACCGCGCACGGTCCGCTGAAGAGCCTGCAGTTCTTCGACGCGCAGGGCCATGCGGTCCACAAGGTCTACCTGCGCGCGCACAGCGATCATGCCGCATACGACGCGTTCGTCGAACGCTGGCGCGCGCCGTCGCAGGAGCCGGGCCTCGAGGTCGCGCCCGCCGCGCCGAAAACGCCCGAGCGCGCGGACACCGAGATCGACGTCGCGGGCTTTCGCGCCGCGTGGGACGCGATGACCGACACGCACCAATTCTTCGGCATCACGCAGCGCTTCGGCGTGAGCCGCATGCAGGCGCTGCGCCTCGCCGATCCGCAATACGCGTATCCGGTCGAAACCGCGCATGCGTTGCGCCACGTGCTCGAACAGGCGGCCAAAAGCGGCCAGCCGATCATGGTGTTCGTCGGCAACGCGGGGATGATCCAGATCCATACGGGCCCCGTCGCGAACGTGCGCGAGGTCGGCGCGTGGATCAACGTGCTCGATCCGGGTTTCAACCTGCATGTGCGCGAAGACCTGATCGCCGCCGCCTGGGTCGTGAAGAAGCCGACGAGCGACGGCATCGTCACATCGCTCGAGCTGTTCGACCGGCAGGGCGACCATGTCGCGCTGCTGTTCGGCGAACGCAAGCCGGGAAAGGTCGAACGCGACGACTGGCGCGCGCTCGTCGCGACGCTGCCGCCGGCCGCACGCGGAGCCGCGCGGTGAGCGCGCGGCCATTCGATCCGCGCCGCCGTACGCTGCTGGCCGGCGCGGCGGCCGGCGCGCTCGCGGCGGGGCTGCCCGGTAGCGTGCTCGCACAAGTTGCGCCCGCCGCACCGAAGCGCGTGATCGTGATCGGCGGTGCGCTCGCGGAGACCGCGTTCGCGCTCGGCGGCGCCGAGACGCCGCGTTACCGGCTCGTCGGCGCCGACACGACCTGCACGTATCCCGACGCCGCGAAGCGCCTGCCGAAGGTCGGCTACCAGCGCGCGCTGTCGGCCGAAGGGCTGCTGTCGCTGCGGCCCGATCTCGTGCTGGCATCGGCGGAAGCCGGCCCGCCGACGGCGATCGCGCAGGTGAAAGGCGCCGGCGTGACGGTGACGACGTTCGACGAACACCACGACGTCGAATCGGTGCGCGCGAAGATCGCCGGCGTCGCGCAGGCGCTCGACGTGCGCGACGCCGGCGCCGCGCTGCTGCGGCGTTTCGATCGCGACTGGCAGGCCGCGCGCGACGCGGTCACCGCGCGCGTGCCCGGCGGCGCGCAGCCGCCACGCGTGCTGTTCGTGCTGAACCATACCGGCACCCAGGCGCTCGTCGCCGGCCAGCGCACCGCCGCCGACGCGATGATCCGCTATGCGGGCGCGCGCAACGCGATGCAGGGCTTCGATCACTACAAGCCGCTGACGACCGAGGCGCTCGCGGCGGCCGCACCCGACGTCGTGCTGATCTCCGACGAAGGGCTGGCGGCCGTCGGCGGTCACGCCGCGCTGCTCGCGACACCCGGCTTCGGCGCGACGCCGGCCGGCCGCGCGCGGCGCGTCGTCTCGCTCGACGCGCTGTTCCTGCTCGGCTTCGGCCCGCGCCTGCCGCTCGCCGTCACGACCCTGCATCGACGCCTGTCGGATGCGCTCGCCTGATTCCGGATCGACCCGATGCCCGCTCACGTTTCGCCCTTCAACGCGCCATCGTCCGCCTCGCGCGCCGGCGCCGCGCGCATCGGCACGTCGCGCCGCTTCGCGCCGTTCGTCCTGGCCGCGCTCGCCGTTCTGGTGGGCGCGATGTCCGTCGTCGCGCTGTGCGTCGGCGCGTACCGCATTCCGCTGGCGCAAGCCTGGGCCGCACTGAGCGGCGACGCAGCCGCGCAACAGGCGCGCGCCGTGCTGTTCGACATCCGCGCACCGCGCGTCGCGCTCGCGCTGCTGGTCGGCGGCGGCTTCGGCGCAACCGGCGCCGCAATGCAGGCGCTGTTCCGCAATCCGCTCGCCGATCCGGGACTCGTCGGCGTGTCGAGCGGCGCCGCGCTCGGCGCGACCGTGCTGATCGTGCTCGGTCCCGCGCTCTTCGCCGCACACGCGAGCGCGGCCGCGCTGCCGGTTGCCGCGTTCGCGGGCGGCCTCGCGGTCGCGGCGCTCGTCTACCGGCTGGCCGCATCGCGCGGCCGGCTTGCGCTGCCGCTGCTGCTGCTCGCCGGCATCGCGATCAATGCGCTGGCCGGCGCGGCGATCGGGCTGCTCACGTTCGTCGCCGACGATGCACAGCTGCGTTCGCTGACCTTCTGGAGCCTCGGCAGCCTCGGCGGCGCGCAATGGTCGACGCTGGCGGCCGTCGCGCCGTGCGTCGCGCTCGGCTGCATGCTGCTCGTGCGCGAACGCGATGCGCTGAATGCGCTGCAGCTCGGCGAAACCGAAGCGCTGCATCTCGGCGTACCCGTGCAGCAACTGAAGCGGCGCGTGCTCGTCGCGGTCGCGCTCGCCGTGGGCGCGCTCGTGTCGTGCGCGGGCATCGTCGGCTTCATCGGGCTCGTCGCGCCGCATTGCGTGCGCCTCGCGTGCGGTCCCGACCAGCGCATCGTGCTGCCCGGCGCCGCATTGCTCGGCGCGTTGCTGACGCTCGCTGCCGATCTCGCCGCGCGCACCGTCGCTGCGCCCGCCGACATTCCGCTCGGCGTGCTGACCGCGCTGCTCGGCGCGCCGTTCTTCCTCGCGCTGCTGTGGAAGAACCGCGGCGCGCTCGGCGGGTAACCCCTTCTTCACGACGACCATGCTGACCGCCCACCACCTCGACGTCACTCGCCGGCACGGCACGATCCTGCGCGACCTGTCGCTGTCGATCGAACCCGGCCGCGTGACGGCGCTGCTCGGCCGCAACGGCGCGGGCAAGAGCACGCTGCTGAAAACCTTCGCCGGCGAGCTGATCGGCAGCGTCGCGCCGAACGGCGTGCGCGTGAGGGGCGACGTCACGCTGAACGGCGAACCGCTCGCGCGCATCGACGCGCGGCGGCTCGCGTGCCTGCGCGCGGTGCTGCCGCAGGCCGCGCAGCCGGCCTTCCCGTTCAGCGTCGACGAAATCGTGCTGCTCGGCCGCTATCCGCATGCGCGGCGCGGCGGTGCGCGGCACGTGATCGCACACCGCGATCGCGACATCGCGTGGCGCGCGCTCGAACGCGCGGGCGCCGATGCGCTCGTCGGCCGTGACGTCACGACGCTGTCGGGCGGCGAACTCGCGCGCGTGCAGTTCGCCCGCGTCCTCGCGCAGCTGTGGCCCGACCACCACACGACGGAACCCGGCCCGCGTTACCTGCTGCTCGACGAGCCGACCGCCGCGCTCGATCTCGCGCACCAGCACCGCCTGCTCGATACCGTGCGCGCCGTCGCGCGCGAATGGCAGCTCGGCGTGCTCGCGATCGTCCACGATCCGAACCTCGCCGCGCGGCATGCGGATGCGATCGCGATGCTCGTCGACGGCACGGTCGTCACGCATGGCGCACCGCGCGACGTGATGACGCCTGCCCATATCGCGCGGTGCTATGGCTTCGCGGTGAAGATGGTGGAAACCGGCGACGGGACGCCGCCGGTGATGGTGCCCGCGTAGCGCGGGCGTGTGTCGCACGATCGTTGCGTCGCTCGATGTCGTACGCTGCCTTTGGCTGCGGCGTTCTTTCCAGATCCGTCGTATCTCCCCTTCGAGGAGCCCTCGTGCCGCTTCCGATGACCCGCATCATCCTGTACGTCCGCAACGTCGCGTTGCTGAAGGCGTTCTATCGACGGCATTTCGCGCTGCCCGTCATCGAGGAAATCGACGGCGAATGGGCCGTACTCGACGCGGGCGCAATCGAGCTGGCGCTGCATCGGGTCGGCCCGGCGTTCCGCCATGCGGCCGCATCGGCAAGCACGAACGCGAACGCGGCCGCCGGCAACGTGAAGCTCGTATTCACGATCGACGCCGATATCGACGCGTATCGCGACCGGCTCGCCCGCGACGGCGTGACCGTGCGCGCGCTGAAGCGCTACGACGGCTTCCCGTACCGGATGGTCGACGGCATCGATCCGGAAGGGAACGTCTTTCAGGTGATGCAGCCGGACTGAATGCCGGCGCGCAGGCCCGGGCGCGAGCGCTCAATGCTCGACGTCCGCCGCGCCGAAGCGCCGCATCTTCCAGCCGAGCCGCACGGCGAGCATCCGCATCGAAAAGCCGGCCGCCAGCGCGACGAGCGCCGCGCATCCCGCGTCGATGCCGACATGCTGCATCCCGACATACAGCGCGCCCGTGACGAACGCGACGCTCGCATACAGTTCCTCGCGCAGGATCAGCGGCATCTCGTTGCACAGCAGGTCGCGCAGCATCCCGCCGCACACGCCCGTGATCGCGCCGGCCAGCACGACGATGATCGGCGCCGTGCCGGTCGACGCGCCGACGTCGCAGCCGATGATCGTGAACGCCGCGAGGCCGATCGCATCGACGGTGACGAACAGCGTCTTCATCCGCGCGACGTGCCGCGCCGCCCACGACGCGACGGTCGCCGCGACGAGCGTGATCACCAGGTATTCGGGATGCGCGATCCAGCCGAGCGGATAGTGGCCGAGCAGCACGTCGCGCACGGTGCCGCCGCCGAGCGCCGTCACCGCGCCCACGAGTGCGAGCCCGAAGCGGTCCATCCCGCGGCGCATGCCCATCAGCGCCCCCGACATCGCTTCCGCGACGATCGCAATCAGATAGAGCGTATGCATGGCGCGCGTCAGTCGTCGGTCCGGAACAGGTCGAGCACGCGTTCGCGCTCGGCCGCATCGACGACGGCAGGCATCGGTGTGTCGCGCTTGCCGTGGTCGGCCGGCGCATCGGCGGCTGCCGCGCCGCCGCATGCAAAGCGGCTGCGGATATACGGCGGCACGTCGGCCGTGCACGTGCCGTGCGTGTATTCGGCGTAGACGAAATCGCCGTCGACGAGCGCGACGTCCTGCGGCGGCGTCGCAGCGACCGGCGTGCGCCCGTCGACGGCCGTCTTCATGTAGTCGAGCCAGACCGGCAGCGCCAGCGTCGCGCCGGTCGCGCGCCCCATCGGGCGCGGCGTGTCGTAGCCGAGCCACGCGACCGCGACGATGCCCGACGAGTAGCCGGCGAACCATACGTCCTTCGACCCGTTCGACGTGCCCGTCTTGCCCGCCGTGTCGTCACGCCGCAGCGCGAGCGCGCCGCGCGCGGTGCCGGCCCGCACGACGTCGCGCAGCATGCTGTCCATCACGAACGCATTGCGCGCCGACACGACCCGCTCGCCCGCCGGCACGGTCGCCTCGTACATCGCGCCGCCGTGGCGCTGCTTCACCGACAGGATCAGGCGCGGCTCCATCCGCGTCCCGCCGTTCGCGAACACGCCGTATGCGCTCGCGAGTTCGAGCGGCGTCACGGCGCCCGCGCCGAGCGCGAGCGGCAGCGACGCCGGATTGCGCTGCGCGTCGAAGCCGAAACGCACCGCGTGCTGCTGCACGTAGCGCGCGTCGGCGGCCTGCATCAGGCTGACCGCGACCAGGTTCTTCGAGCGCACGAGCCCGCGCCGCACCGGGATGAAGCCTTCGTAGCGATTGCCGAAATTACGCGGACGCCACGGCCGCGCGCCGGTTTCCGCGTGCGTGAGCGTGCGCTGCGTATCGTCGACGAGCACGCCGGGGAAGTAGCCCTTCTCCAGCGCGGCCGAATAGACGAACGGCTTGAAGCTCGAGCCCGGCTGGCGATACGCCTGCAGTGCATGGTCGAACACGTTGCGCTCGAAATCCGCGCCGCCGACCAGCGCGAGCATGTCGCCGGTGGCCGCATCGAGCGACACGAGCGCGCCTTCGAGCCCGTTGCGCATGTCGCGCTTCGCGCGCGGCTGCCGGCTCAGCGTGCGCTCGAGCGCGGCTTCGGCCGCGCGCTGGTCGCGCATCGAGATCGTCGTCGTCACGTCGAGGCCCAACGTGTACGCGTCGTCGTGAAACCGCTCGACCATCATGCGGCGCGCGCGCTCGGCGACGTACGGCGCCGCGACGATCCCCGGCGGCGGCGTGGTCGCCAGCACGATCGGCGCGTCGACGGCCGTGCGATACGCCGCGTCGTCGAGCCGGCCGAGCGCATGCATCCGGCCGAGCACGTAGTTGCGCCGCGCGGTCGCGCGCGCCGGGTTGACGACCGGATTGAACGCGGACGGCGCCTTCGGCAACCCGGCGAGCACGGCCGCCTCGCCCGCGCTCAGCGCATCGAGCGGCTTGCCGAAGTACACGTGCGCGGCCGCCGCGAAGCCGTACGCGCGCTCGCCCAGATAGATCTCGTTCATGTACAGCTCGAGCAGCTTGTCCTTGCTGTATTCGCGTTCGAGCTTGGCCGCCATCAGGATCTCGGCGAGCTTGCGGCTCAGCACCTTGTCGCGCGTCAGGTAGAAGTTGCGCGCGACCTGCATCGTGATCGTGCTGCCGCCTTGCCCCGGCTGCCCGGTGACGACGTTCGCGAACGTCGCGCGCGCGAGGCCGCCGACATCGACCGGGCCGTGTTCGTAGAATTTCGCGTCCTCGGCCGCGAGCAGCGCATGCCGCATCAGCGGCGGGATGCGTTCGAGCGGCACGAACTCGCGCCGCTCGACGCCGTATTCGGCCAGCAGGTCGCCGTCGCGCGAGAAGATCCGCAGCGGCAGCGCGGGACGATAGACGGCCAGGTGTTCGACGGACGGCAACTGCGTCCAGATGCGATCGATCGTCCATGCGCCGATGCCTGCGCACGCAAGCGTCAGGCCGAGCAGCGCGCCCGCGAGCGTACGCCATACGCGACGGCGGCGCAGCGGTGCGGATGGAGGCGCGGGCGGCGGCGGACTGGCAGTGGGGTCGGTCATGTCGGGCTCCTTCTTCAATGCCGCGACGGCCGGCGCGCGAGCGGCGCCGATCGGTCGCGAAAGGCGCGCATTGTCGAAGGGATCACGTGAAACCGGAACATTCTTTAGCCAAAGTTTGGCTGGCTAAATTTTATTTTGGAAAGCGCTTTGGGGCCCGCTCGCGCCGTGTATGCGGGTCTGCGGCACGTCGTCGCGACCGAGCGCACCGGGCGCATGAACCGGTTCGCTTGTACCATCGTCGGATGTTCGATCGATATCTCGACCTGTGGGGCCTCGCCCCCGACGGCGGCCCGATCCTGACCGCGAGCGGCGGCCTGTTGCCGGTCGTCTGGCACGCGCGGCCCGCGATGCTGAAAGTCGCCACCTGCGACGAAGAGCGCCGCGGCAATGCGCTGATGGCCTGGTGGAACGGGCAAGGCGCCGCGCAGGTGTGGCGGCACGACGGCGACGCGATCCTGCTCGAACGCGCGCAGCCGGCGCCGTCGCTGGCCGCGTTGTCGGCGGCGGGCCACGACGACGACACGATGCGCATCGCCTGCGACGTCGTCGCGCGGCTGCACGCGCATCGTGCGCCGCAGGTGCCTGCGGTCGTGCCGCTGCACGACTGGTTCTACGCGCTGCTGTCGAGCGATGCCGACAACGACACGCTGCGCCGCTCCGCAACGATCGCACGCCAGTTGCTGGCCGAGCCATCCGTCGACGAAGTCGTGCTGCACGGCGACATCCATCACGACAACATCCTTCATTTCGGCGATCGCGGCTGGCGCGCGATCGACCCGAAAGGGCTGCGCGGCGAGCGCACGTTCGACTACGCGAACCTGTTCTGCAATCCCGCGCACGACATCGCGGTCGATCCGGTGCGTTTCGAGCGGCGCGTCGTGCTCGTGGCCGACGCGGCGCAACTCGACCGGCGGCGGTTGCTGCAATGGATACTCGCGTGGTCGGGGCTGTCGGCAATATGGTTGATCGAAGACGATCTGCCGCCCGATACGCGGCTGCAGGTCGCCGCGCTGGCTGCGGCCGCGCTTGACCGGTAACCCCACACCGCGCGCATCGCCGATGAAAAAAGCCCACCGGCTCACACCGGCGGGCTTTCGCGTCCCACTTGCGCGGCGCTTCAGCGCGCCGGGTTCAGCGTCAGGTTCATGTGACGATTCACATCCTTGTACAGCAGATAACGGAACCGCCCAGGCCCGCCCGAATAGCACGCCTGCGGGCAGAACGCGCGCAGCCACATGAAGTCGCCGGCTTCCACCTCGACCCAGTCCTGATTCAGGCGATAAACGGCCTTGCCTTCCAGCACGTACAGGCCGTGCTCCATCACGTGCGTTTCGGCGAACGGAATCACGCCGCCCGGCTCGAACGTCACGATGTTCACGTGCATGTCGTGGCGCATGTCGCTCATGTCGACGAAGCGCGTCGTCACCCATGCGCCGTTGGTGCCCGGCATCGGGATCGGCTCGACGTCCTGCTCGTTGGTCACGAACGCTTCGGGCAGCGGAATGCCGTCGACGGCCTGGTAATGCTTGCGGATCCAGTGGAAACGCACCGCCGCATCGCTGACGTTGTGCAGCGTCCAGTCCGCGCCCGGCGGAATGAACGCGTAGCCGCCCGGCTTCAGCGTGTGCTGCTTGCCTTGCAGCGTCAGCTCGGCTTCGCCTTCGACGACGAACAGCACGGCTTCGGCGTTCTTGTCCTGCTCGGGCTTGTCGCTGCCGCCGCCCGGATTCACTTCGACGATGTACTGCGAGAAGGTTTCCGCGAAACCCGACAGCGGGCGGGCGATCACCCACAGGCGCGTGTGGGTCCAGAACGGCAGCCAGCTCGTGACGATGTCGCGCATCACACCCTTCGGAATCACCGCGTACGCCTCGGTGAACATCGCGCGATCGGTCAGCAGATCCGTTTGCGGCGGGTGGCCGCCGTGCGGCGCGTAATACGTTGTCTTAGACATATTGCATCCAGGCAATGGGTTGGTCCGGCCCCGGGCGCAAACGGCATCGGGCGGTTCGCATGCGCGTGGGGCACGCATGCGACGGCGGGACATCGTTGCCGGGGTGGCTTGAAAGCGCATGCGCCTTCGATCGGTCGGCCAGGCTTCGCGTCGGGTCCGTCCGGTTCGGGGGACGCGGCGGCCCGGGTCGTCGGGCCGGCGGCCGGGCCGCCGCACTCGCGATCATGCGGCGAGGCGCGGACGACGGCACGGTTCGACTCCGTACGCGAGCATCGCCGACGATAGCGAAGCCGATCGCGATCGACCAATTAAATGTTGCGATGACATCCATTCGATTTACCACTACCCGTCGGCGCCTGCGACGCGCGGTCGGGAGGCGTCGCGAGGCGCGCTGACTATCAGGGAAATCCTGACGGTCGCGACGTTCGTGCAATGCGTCCATACACGGCAACGCGGCGCGCAAGCGACGGTCTCGGTGCATTTCGTGACGCGGATCGAAGTCGGTTGCTACGTGCGCGGCAGCGGATCGCTGCGGCAGGATCGCGGGAGACGATCAGGTCAAGTCAGGTTGGAACGAGTCGACGTGTCGAAGGAAAAGCAGATGTCATTCGGCCGATCCTGTGCGGACGCATCGGACGCGTTACGACGCGGCGACTGGTGTCGTCGAGAAACGGGCAAAACGGCGGGAGGAGAATGGCCGGCCGTCGATCGGGCACATGACAGCGGCTGATGCAGTTGGAGGACAATCGCCGGTCTGGCCGGCGAAGCGGCCCGGCAGGACGCCGGGCTGAAGCTCGCGTCGGGATGCCGACGCCGTCGGCGCGCCGGTGCGCGGCTCGCGCACCGTACCGCGCCAGCGGCGATCAGTCCCAGTCGCGGTGGTGACGATGCTTGCGGTGACGGTAGCCGCGGTCGCCGTGATCGCGATCGTACGAACTGCGCGACATGTTGCCGCCGAGTGCTGCGCCGGCGCCGCCGCCGACTGCCGCGCCCAGCAGGCCGCCCGTACGGCCGCCCATTGCGTTGCCTGCGGCGGTACCTGCGCCGCCGCCAAGGGCGCCGCCGATGATCGCGCCGGTGCGCTCGCGACGGTTCGACGTCACCGCGCCGCCGGCGCCGCCGCCGATCGCGCCGCCGATGACGGAGCCGGTGCTGCCGCCGACCGCGCCGCCGACCGCTGCGCCGGCAACCCCGCCGAGCGCGCCGCCGAGCGCGTTGTTCAAGTCACCGGCCACTGCCGGCAGTGCGGTCGCGCCGGTCAGCACGGCGACGACGAGAGCGGGGGCGATTTTCTTCCACATTCCCGTATTCTTCCTTGTTCGCAATTCTGGTTATCGAAGTCCGCTCGTTACGACGATCTGAATCGATCGACGTCGGGCCAGGCATTGTGCCGAACCGCGGACCAATTCATTTCAATGAGCTTGCGGCGAAGAATAGCACCGGTCCCGCATTCCTGCCGTGGACATTCTGGTAACAAGTTGTTTACGAATCGCGCATGTCGAACGCGTACCGGAAATCGCTCGAAATCCTTGCTGGTATTGACTCAAGCAAGGGTCCGGCCCCACACCGTCGCAGACCGCTCATGCGCGCGAACGCACGTTTGAGACACACGTGGCAACACATCTGCACATGCCGTAAGGGGCATCCAAACGACGGGCGGAGAAAAGATGGCGGGGTCAGTACACGCCAGGCAGCAACCGCCACGTCCGCGCGCAGTACGCGTCGTATTCGGCGCCGAATTGCGAACGCAGCAATGCCTCCTCCGAACGGATCCGTGCAACGAGCGGCACCAGCATCAGGGCGACCAGCAGCACGCCGATGCCCGAGCGAAACGCCAGCGCCCAGCCAAGCGAATTGACGAGCAGACCGAGATAGCTCGGATTGCGGATGCGGCTGTAGACGCCGCCCGTCACGAGCGTATGGCCCGGCTGGATCGCGACGAGCCCGCTGAAGCGCTTGCCGAGCACGAACACGGGCCAGATGCGCAGCACGCCGCCCGCGATGTACAGCACGACGCCGGTCCAGCGCACGGTGTCGCCGCCGAAGGCCCAGACGTCGAGCCGGTCGGTCAGCGCGGGCAAGTACGCGAGCAGGAAGCCGCTCGCCGCGAACGCCGCGAGCACCCAGCGATTGTCGCGGTTCTCGCGCTCGCCGCTGCTCAGGTTGCCTTCGGTGAACAGTGCGGCGACGGCCATCGCGAACGTCGCGACGACGACGACGATCAACGGCGGATGCGAGAAGAACACGGCGAACCCGCCGCTGCCGAGCACGGCGAGCCCGAGGTAGACGAGCGTGGCGACGCTCGACAGGACGACGACCTTGGGGGTAACTGTCATGATGACGGCCTCGCGGGGGCGTGCTTTCCCGTGAAGTATAGGAACTGCACACACCCGGTGCCGTGCGCCGCCGTCATGCGGCGCGCGCGTTCGCGCGCATCGTCAAGCCGCACGCGGCCAACCGGGGCCGGTATGGCCCGGGCTGGCGCACTGCGGCGGATCAGCGGATGCGGAAGTGGCCGCCGATTCCGACGCTGACGGGCGGCGCGTAGTACGCGGGCGCATAGCCGTAGCCGTACCCGTAGTAAGCCGGCGCGGGCGCGTAGCCGTATGGCGGCGCGACGTAGCAGCCGGACAGGCCGCCGATCAGGGCAAGCATAATGAGAAGTCTGGACATGGCTCGGTTCCCGGCGCGAAAGACGAATGGCACCGCGCGAAGGCCGTGCCGCCGCGACGGGCGGCGGCCGGCACGAAGAGGCGATCCGCCCTTCCTGTCGCTCGATGAAACAATGCGCGGAGTCTAGCGCCGGGCCCGGCCGGCCGAGTTTCCCGGCCGGTTACACGTGTTACCTGGTGTGACCGCTGAAACAGGCTCGGGCGGCACGGCGGCCGGTAGACGGCGGCTGCACCGGGTGCGTCGGGCCGTTACACGAAGCGGGCGCGGATGCGCTGCGCGAGCGCTTCGAGCGTCGCCGCGTCGGCGACGTCGCGCGCATGCATCCGCAGCTCCGCGCCTTCCCAGCGCGGAATCACGTGGAAATGCACGTGCGGAACCGTCTGGCCAGCGGCCGCGCCGTTGAACTGGCCGATGAACACGCCGTCCGGCTCGAGCGCCGCGCGCACTGCCGCCGCGACGCGCTGCGTCATGCGGATGCCGGCCGCGGCCGCATCGCCGGACAGCTCGAAGATCTGCGCGGCCGGCTCCTTCGGAATCACGAGCACGTGACCGTCGGCCTGCGGCATCAGATCCATGATCGCGAGCGTCGCGTCGTCTTCGGCGACCTTCACGCAGGGCAGTTCGCCGCGCAGGATCCTGGCGAACGGGTTGTTGTTGTCATAGGACATGGCGTTTTCCGATCTCGGTTGGACAGTGGGACGGGGAGAGAGCAATGCCGGACGATTATCGGCCGATGGCCGGCCCGATATCAACTCGCCGATCGCACGACGCCGGCCGGCCCGTCGGGCACGCGGCAGCGCGAACGCACGCGGCCGTCATCGCGCGTCACGCGGCTGCGATTGCAACGTCTCGCCCGAACCTGCGACACTGCCGGATCGTTGCCGGCCGGCACGCCACCGAGGATGCTCGCGCATGACGATCCCCCTCAAGAAGCTGATTCTGCGCGGTATCGCGTTCGCGCTCGTTGCCGCGATCGGCTACACGGGCTACATGCTGTCCCGGCTTGCGCCGATCGCGACCGGCTATGCGGCCAAGGCGCTGTGCTCCGCCGTGTTCGTGTCGGGCCGCCCGGCCGCATCCGTGATCGACGTCGACATCATGGCCGGCGTCCATCCGTTGCTGAAACTCGTGCGCCCGTCGATCGACCCCAACCGTCATCGCGCGGTGGCGACCTTCGCCGGCTTCGCCGAACGCGAAGCCGACTTCCGGCCGGGACTCGGCTGCACGCTCGCACTCGTGCCCCCGACCGGTGCGGCGGCGGCCACCTTGCCCGCCGCGTTGCCGCCCCTCCCCGATCCGCCGCCCGCACCGCCCGCGCCGGCCACGCCGCCCGCCGGCATCGACACACACAAGCTGCAAACCGCACTCGACCGCGCGTTCGACGAACCCGATCCGGCGCGGCCGCGGCGCACGCGGGCGGTGGTCGTGATGTGGCGCGGCCAGGTGATTGCCGAACGCTATGCGCCCGGCTTCACGGCCGACACGCCGCTGCCCGGCTGGTCGATGACGAAGACCGTGACGGCCGCGCTGGTCGGCACGCTGGTCGCGCGGCACAAGCTGTCGCCGGACGCGTCGGCGTTGCTGCCCGAATGGCGCGGCAGCGGCGATCCGCGCGCGGCCATCACGCTCGACGAGCTGCTGCGGATGACGAGCGGCCTGCAGTTCAACGAGGACTACGACGACCCGCTGTCCGACGTCGCGGTGATGCTGTTCACGCAGCCCGATACCGCGCGGTTCGCATCGGCGAAGCCGCTTGCCGCGACGCCCGGCGCGCAATGGTCCTACTCGAGCGGCACGAGCGCGATCGTCGCGCGCGTGATGCGCGAATCGCTGGGCGGCAGCGACGCCGACTACCTCGCGTTTCCGCGCCGTGCGCTGTTCGCGCCGCTCGGGATGCACAGCGCGGTGTTCGAGCCCGATGCGTCCGGCACGCTCGTCAGCGCGTCGTACATGTATGCGAGCGCACGCGACTGGGCGCGCTTCGGGCAACTTCTGCTGCAGGACGGCGTGTGGAACGGGCAGCGGCTGCTGCCGGAAGGCTGGGTGCGCTACCTGACGCGCGCGACGCCGCAGTCGTCGCGGCAGGAATTCGGCGCGCACCTGTGGGTCAAGGTGCCGGAGCCGTTCAACGATCTCGATCCGCATGCACACGCGATGCCGGCCGACGCGTTTCACGCGGTCGGCCATGAAGGCCAGTTCGTGAGCGTGGTGCCGAGCCGTCAGTTGGTAGTCGTGCGGCTCGGGCTGTCGCGGCCGGAAGCCGCGTGGAATCACGAGGCCTTTCTCGCGCGCGTGCTCGACGCGGTGCCCGCGCCCGGTGCGTGACGACGGGCCGTGGCCCGCCGGACGCGACAAGGCGGCGGCAGGAACGCCGCCGCTTCGCGCGCTATCTGCGCTGCATTACGGATTCGCGCTGCCCGCGTACTGCTTGAAACCCTCGCGCGTCGCGAGACGTTCGATATAGCGCGACACCGCCGGCAATTCCGGATGTTCGAACGGCGTGCCGAACCAGCGGTTCACCGACAGGCCGATCGGAATGTCCGCGAGCGTGAACGTGTTGCCGGCCACGTACGCACCGGTCTTTTCGAGCTGCGCATTCAGCACCTGCATGTGCTTCGTCCAGCCCGCGATCGACTGCGCGATGCCGCCCGGATCCTGGTGATCGGGCGATTTGCGCACGAGGCCGAGGAATGCGCCGACCCACGAGCGGTTCAGGTCCGAGCCTTGCCAGTCGATCCACTGGTCGACCCGCGCACGCGCCTGCGGCTCGGCCGGATACAGCGCATCGCCGCCGTAGCGGTTCGCGAGGTAGCGGATGATCGTGTTCGATTCCCAGAGCACGAAGTCGTCATCCTTGATGACGGGTACGAGCGCGTTCGGATTCAGCGCGAGATAGGCCGGATCGTGGGTGGTGCGAAAGCCCGCGCCCCAGTCTTCCTGTTCGAACGGCAGGTTCAGTTCGGTGCACAGCCACAGCACCTTGCGGACGTTGATGGACGGAATCTTGCCGAGGACGTGCAGCATGCGGTCTCCTTGTGGGGGCGGGTGCGGGGCGTTCGGGGCGCACGGCAGGCTCCGAACGCGTTCACGCGGAATTTATACACGACCTCGCGGGAAACGGCAGGTCTCGGGCGCGAAATCGGCGTGCGGCCGACTCGTCAGGTCGCGCAGCGCGTGCTCGGCCGTCGGGAAGCGGAACATGAATCCGTCCTGATGCAGCCGTGCCGGCACCACGCGCTGCCCGTCCAGCAGCAGCTCGGCCATCTCGCCCATCGCGGCGCGCAGCGGCGCGGCCGGTACGTGCAGGAACGCCGGGCGGCGCAGTACCTTCGTCACGACCTGCACGAATGCGCGCTGGGTCAGCGGCGCCGGTGCGACCGCGTTGTAGACGCCGCGCATGCCCGCGTTGGACATCGCTCGCGCGACGATCCGCAACACGTCGTCGCGGTGAATCCAGCTCATCACCTGCGCGCCGTCGCCGAATCGGCCGCCCAGCCCGAAGTAATGCGGCATCAGCATCGGGCGCAACGCGCCGCCCGGGCCGAACACGATGCCCAGCCGCAGCACCACCGCGCGCACGCCGTGGCGCTCGAGCGGTTGCACGGACTGCTCCCACTGCCGGCACAGCTCGGACATGAAGCCGGTGCCGATACTGCTGCCTTCGTCGAGCCGTTCGTCGCCCGGCCGCACGCCGTAGTAGCCGATCGCCGACGCCTGGATCCACGTACGCGGCTTGACCTCTGCGGTTTCCACCCAGCGCATCAGTGCCTGCGTGACGCCGACGCGGCTGGCGAGCAGCAGCGCCTGCCGGCGCTTGCTCCAGCGTGCGCCCAGCACCGGCGCGCCGGCGAGATTGACGACCGTGTCGAAGCGCTCGTGCGGCTGCAATTGGTCGACGGACGTCACGCTGCGCACGCGGCCTTGAAACAGGTAAGCCGCGCGCAGCGGATCGCGTGCCAGCAACGTGACCGTATGCCCTGCATCGAGCAACCGGTTCACGAGCGTTTCGCCGATGAAGCCGGTCCCGCCGGTGACGAGCACGTTACCCGGCCGCTGCCCCGCGAACGGGTTGGCGGCCGGCGCGCGTGGCGCGATACGGTACGCGGCGATCCCGTCGCGCACGCCGGACACCGTCACGCCGACGGCGAACAGGCCGAGCAGCCAGCCGCGCCAGCCGAGGTCAATCGCGTGCAGCGCGGTGGGCGCGCGCACCCACACGGCGAGCTGCATCGCGATCATGCCGAACAGCGCGCCGCCGTTGACGGCCAGCAGCGTATGCAGCACGCGCTCGGTCGCCGGCAGCTTGCGGCTCTGGTCCTCGACGACGAAATCCCACAGCGTCAGCACCACTTCGACGAGCACGACCGCCGCGAGCGCCGCGACCCACGCGCCGTGAAACGCGACGTTCGCGATCGACGCGAACACGAGGCCGTACAGCACGGACCGCACCGCGTGAATTGCCAGTTCGAGCCGCGCGCGCGGGCTGTGCGGCAGGTCCTGCGTGAGTTCATGGTGGTAAAGCGTATCGAATGCGCCCATCGCGCCCTGCACGATCAGCAGGTCGAGCGCCCAGTCGAAAGCGGGCAACGTGTTCATGCGGTATCCCTCCTCCACAACCAGACCAGCGGCGACACCATCGCGACGAGTGCGGCCACGTCGATCGCCACGTGCCCCCACACCTGCGCCTGCCACGACAACAGCATGTCCTGCGGCGCCCAGATCAACAGGCCGGCCAGCAGCCAGCCCCACACTTCCCGCTTCCGCAACCGGTTGCCGAGATGGACGAGCGCGAGCATCCAGACCGCGGTGCACTGCACCGTCGCGCCAAGCAGCGACATCCACCAGACCTGCTGGGCGCGCGCGGCGTCGGGCGCCGCGGTCGACCGGAAATGCCACTCGATGCCGCGGTGATAAGCGTCGAGCCACGATGCGCCGGCAATCCACGGAATGGCCGCGCCGACGAGCAGGTGCGCGATCGCGGCTGCGTACATCCAGCGCACGACGGTGCGGCGCGGGATGTCGCGCGGCGGGCGATTCGCTGCCGCGCTTTCGGCGTTCCTGCCGAGGCTGCACGCGCCGCCTTCACGGCAGGCTTCCGCGCGATACCCGAGCCAGTGCGATACCGCATACCGGTTGCGGGCCAGGCGGCGATACAGCGGCGCGAACACGGCACGCATCGCCGGCACGCGAAGCAGCGAGGCGAACCAGCGACGCCCAATCAGCGCATGAGCGACCGCGATGCCGTCGATGCCGGTCAGCATGCGTCCGTCGGGCAGGCGCGCATGCAGCTCGCGATTCAGCGCGGGCAGGTCGACGCCCAGCGACCCCGGATCGAAACCCGGCTCGGCGATGTCGACGAACGCCAGCCGATGTCGCGCGTCGCGCTCGCCGAGACGCCGGACTTCCGCGACGCATAACGGGCATCGCCCGTCGAAGTAGAGAATCAATTCACTTGCGTCCATGCTTTGCATTCCTTCTTGTTATCGCTGGCATCACGAACCGGTCGATCGACTGCTTTCCCGCGTACGCCGCCGCGCCCGCGCGACGGTGACGGCGCCGGGCTTACATCGGCTTGACCACCATCAGGAAATAGACGGTCAGCATCGCGAAGAACGCCGGATAACCGAGCAGCTCCCAGCGCTTCGCATAGCGCCAGTAGCGCTCGGGCAACGCGGCGTCGCCGTTCGCGTACGCGAGCTTCGCCATCGATGCAAGTTCGAGCTGCAGCCACACGACCGGCAGCCAGCACGCGCCGGCGAGCGCATACAGCACGATCGACGCGAGCAGCCACGGCGTATGCCACGGCCAGCCGGCCGTGTGCGCGAGCCACAGCCCGGACGCCGGCTGGAAAATCACAGCCGGTGTCGTGAACCACCAGTCCGCTCGCACCACGAGCCGCGATACGGCCGCGATCGCGGGCACCGACCGCGTGCGGTTCGCGAAGAACAGATAGAACGCGGTGCCGAAACCCGTGCCGACCAGCAGCACCGAAGACAGGATATGAAGCGCCTTGATGACGAGATAGGTATTCATGCGTGTTCTTCTTCTGAATAGAGGATCAACAGGATGGCGAGAATCGGCACGTTCTTGAGCACGGGGCCGAACGGTTCGGCCAGCAGGGCCGGCATCGTGACCGCGATGACCGCCGAGTACGCGACGATCAGCGCGGCTTGCGCGGCCCACAGGCGCCGCGACGGCGCGACGACGGTCGCGATGCCGAACGCGAAATCCAGCGCGCTGGCCGCGTAAAGCGCGATCAGCGCGGGCAGGCCCGTCAGGTGCGCAGGCGCCAACAGCGCGAGGCTCGCGTGCAGCGGATGGATGAAGGCGCTCGCGATCGCCGTCCAGATCCACACGATCGCGAGCGCGCCCAACAGCAACGGGCGCCGCCACATCGCGAGCGCGTCGCGGCGCAATGCGCCGGCGTCCGCGCCGATGAAGCTGCCGAGGCCGCGCGGCGGCCGGCCCAGCACGGCGGTGGCGGCCGCCGGATCGCCGGTGTTGCCGCCGCGCAGCATCGTCCACGTATCGCGCGTCAGCATCGCCCCCGGCAGCGTGCCCAACAGGGCGGCCGCCGCGCCGACCAGCGGACCCGGCAGTGTCACGCTGGCCGCCGGCGGAAATCCGAGCGCGGCGCGGTAGCCGGCCAGCATCTCGCGGTATTCGACCTCGTCGCCGCCGACCACGTCGATCACGCGGCTGCCCGCCGCCCGCGAATCGCCCGTGTGCTCGACGAGCCGCGCCACGACTTCGGCGAGATCGTCGACGTGCACCGGGCGCAGCCGCTGACGCCCGCCCGCCGGCAGTCCATGCACGGGCAGGCTCGCGAGCATCCGGAAAAACCGCGCGGACGCGCCGGCCGCCCCGTAGACGAGCGCGGGGCGCACGATGCGGAAGTCGATCGGCAACGTCTGCAGGAAGCGGTCGGCCGCGTGCTTGCTCGCGAAGTACCGCGTGTCGCCGCGCTCGACCCCGAGCGCCGAGATCTGGATCACACGCCCCACGCCGGCAAGGCAGCACGCGGTAAAGAGCGCGCACGGCGCGGCGCGATGCACGGCGTCGAGCGTCGCGCCGCGTCGATCGGCCAGCATGCCGACCGCGTTGATCACCACGTCGACGCCCTTCAGCCGCGCGCGCCACGCTCGAGGATCGACGTCCCGCGCGAAGTCGATCGCGACGTCGCGCGGGCCGGCCGCGCGGCGCACGCCGCGCAGCACGCGATGCCCGCCGCCTTCGAGCCGCGCGCACAGCGCCTGCCCGATGAAACCGTTCGCGCCGCACACGAGCACGGTCATGCCGCGCGCGCCGGTGCGATCGGGCAAACAGGTCGATGGCAAGGCTGCGTTCATGTTCATCCTCTATTTACAGTTATTTCTGTACAGACAGAAATAAAAACCCCGAAAAAAGCGGGCTGCGTGCCCGCTCTGCCGTGACCGCTTACTTCGACGGCTTGCGCCTGACCGTCTGGCTGATCTTCGCGCCGATGCCGAGCGCCTTCATCAGCGTATCGGGCTTGAGCCGCAGCATTTCGTCGGACCAGGTCGTGAGCGTCTCGACGAACTGTAGCGTGTCGCGAATGCGCTGTTCGGTCTCGCGGCTCTCGTTCGCGATGTCCGGATTCGTCAGGCAATCGCGCAGCACCGTGAGTGTCGGCTCGATCTCGCGTTGCCGCCGCCCTTCGACGATCAGCTTGAACAACTCCCAGATGTCGGTCGACGTCTCGAAGTGGTCGCGGCGATCGCCCAGCACGTGCACGACCTTCGCGAGCCGCCACGCCTGCAGCTCCTTCAGGCTCGTGCTGACGTTGGAGCGTGCGACATTGAGCGTCTCGGCGATCTCGTCGGCCGCAACCGGCCGTCCGGCCAGGTAGAGCAGCGCGTGAATCTGCGAGACAGTACGGTTGACGCCCCACCGCGAGCCCATTTCGCCCCAGTGAAGAATGAATCGTTCGGCAATCGGTGTGAGTTCCATGGTGGGGAATTTAGATATTTCAGTTATTTCTGTCAAGAGAGAAATAGCCGGGCGATCCGACGCCTTCCGGCTGCGCCCGCCCGCGATCGGCCGCTTCCTTTACAATGCGCGGGATTTTTCCGATTTCAGGCCGTCCCCGCCTTTCTGATAGACAGAGGTTTCCATGATCATCAAACCGCGCGTGCGTGGCTTCATCTGCGTGACGACTCATCCCGTCGGCTGCGAAGCCAACGTCAAGGAACAGATCGACTACGTGACTTCGCACGGCCCGATCGCCAATGGCCCGAAAAAGGTGCTCGTGATCGGCGCGTCGACCGGCTACGGCCTCGCCGCCCGGATCTCGGCCGCATTCGGCTCGGGCGCGGACACGCTCGGCGTGTTCTTCGAGCGCGCCGGCAGCGAAACGAAGCCGGGCACGGCAGGCTGGTACAACAGCGCCGCGTTCGAGAAATTCGCCGCGGAAAAGGGGCTGTATGCGCGCAGCATCAACGGCGACGCCTTCTCCGACAAGGTCAAGCAGGTCACGATCGACACCATCAAGCAGGATCTCGGCAAGGTCGACCTGGTCGTCTACAGCCTCGCGGCGCCGCGCCGCACGCACCCGAAGACGGGCGAAACCATCAGCTCGACGCTCAAGCCGGTCGGCAAGGCCGTCACGTTCCGCGGCCTCGACACCGACAAGGAAGTGATCCGCGACGTGTCGCTCGAACCGGCGACGCAGGAAGAGATCGACGGCACCGTCGCGGTGATGGGCGGCGAGGACTGGCAGATGTGGATCGACGCGCTGGCCGACGCCGGCGTGCTGGCCGACGGCGCGAAGACCACCGCGTTCACGTACCTCGGCGAGCAGATCACGCACGACATCTACTGGAACGGCTCGATCGGCGAAGCGAAGAAGGATCTCGACAAGAAGGTGCTGTCGATCCGCGACAAGCTGGCCGCGCACGGCGGCGATGCCCGCGTGTCGGTGCTGAAGGCCGTCGTCACGCAGGCCAGCTCGGCAATCCCGATGATGCCGCTGTACCTGTCGCTGCTGTTCAAGGTGATGAAGGAAACCGGCACGCACGAAGGCTGCATCGAGCAGGTGTACGGGCTCCTGAAGGACAGCTTGTACGGCGCGACGCCGCGCGTCGACGAGGAAGGCCGCCTGCGCGCGGACTACAAGGAACTCGATCCGCAAGTACAGAACAAGGTCGTCGCGATGTGGGACAAGGTGACGAACGAGAACCTGTACGAGATGACCGACTTCGCCGGCTACAAGACCGAGTTCCTGCGCCTGTTCGGCTTCGAGATCGCCGGTGTCGACTACGACGCGGACGTGAACCCGGACGTGAAGATCCCGGGCATCATCGACACGACGGTCTGACGGCACGCCCCGCCGCCGCGCGTGCGGCGGGCCCGCATTGCCGGCGGCGTCAACGCGGCGCCGGCTCTTCCAGATAGACGCCCGACGACAGCGCGGCCTTCACCTGCCGCGTGAATTCGTCGGTCGACACTTCCTCCGCCCCCGCTTCGATGGCGTCGTACGCCTGGCGCACGACGTCGGCCGGCGTGGCCTTCGGCACGTCGAGGCCGGCCGTCAGGTCGGTATCGATGAAGCCGGCATGCAGCCCGACCACCTGCGTACGCTGCTCGCGCAGCGAATGGCGCAGCCCGTTGGTCAGCGCCCATGCGGCCGATTTCGATACGCCGTAGCCCGACAGGATCGGCCGGTTCACCCAGCTCGCGACCGACAGGATGTTCAGGATCGCGCCGCCGCCGTGAGCCGCGAGGGTTCCCGCAAACGCCCGCGACATCGCCAGCATCCCGAACACGTTCGTCTCCAGGTGAGCGCGCAATGCGTCGACCGCACCGTCGTCGGTCAGGCTACCGAGCCGCGCGATGCCGGCATTGTTGATCAGCAGCGTGACGTCGCGTGCGGCATCGGCCGCCGCCGCGACCGCCGCCGGATCCGTCACGTCGAGCTTCACGGGCACGACGCCCGGCAGCGTCACGCTGGCCGGATCACGCGCCGCTGCATAGACCTTGCGCGCCCCTCGGGCGAGCGCCTGCTTCGCAAACTCGAGCCCCAGCCCGCGGTTCGCGCCCGTGACGAAAACGACTGCACCTTCGATCTTCATGATCTTTCCTTTCGCGTGATGAATCGCCTGCGCGCCGGCTCGCCGCGCGCATGAGATCCGGAGAAAAACGAGGCTGCCGTCGCGAGCCGAGCCGTTGCGCCGCCGGTGGCGAACGACGAGCCGTCCATCCGCTGCCGGCATGGCCCGCGACGTCGCAAACGTCGACCGATTGCCATTCCTGCCCCCGCCCTGGCTTTGCATTGCCTGCCAAGTCGGCTACACTCGATGTCAATGGCGATCACCATCGTCTTTGCGATGCATTGTGTTCGCGCCAGGCGAGTGTGTCAATGGCGATCACCATTGTGTTTTTCAATCGAGGCGATCGGCAACAATCAGGGAGAGATCGATGGGCGTATCCAGACAGCAGGCGGCCGAGAACCGAAGCGCGATCGTCGCGGCCGCCGAGCGGCTGTTCCGCGTGCGCGGCGTCGATGCGGTGGGATTGACGGAGCTGATGAAGGAGGCCGGCTTCACGCAGGGCGGCTTCTACAACCATTTCAAGTCGAAAGACGCGCTGGTCGCCGAAGTCATGGAAAAGGCGATGCGCGACCGCGCGGATTCGCCGAACGCCGGCAGCCTCGACGCGCAGGTGGCAGCGTATCTGTCGCCCGCGCATCGCGACAACGTCGAGGCCGGGTGTCCGCTGTCCGGCTTCGCGGGCGATGCGCCGCGGCTGACCGATACGGCGCGCGGATGCTACGCGCACGGACTCGCCGCGTATCTCGATCGACTGGAACGGATGGTGGCGACCGACGGCGCCACGCCGGAGCAGACGCGTCGCGACGCGCTCGCCGTTTTCAGCCAGATGGTCGGTGCGCTCGTGCTGTCCCGCGCGATCGCCGGCAGCGATCCCACGCTGGCCGACGAGATTCTCGACGCGGGGCGGGACGCGCTGACCGGCCGACACGGCGATTCAGTCGCATCGGCGTAACGGCGCGCGTTTCGGCGCGCCGCCGCCGTCCTGGTCGCGCTATTCGATTGCCCGCGCGGCATCCCACAGCGGCTGCGTGCCGCGCGCCGCATTCCACGCGGCGAACTGCGTGCGCCACGATTCGAACGGTTGCGCGAGCGGATGGCGCGGATCGTCGCTGAGCGAATACGCCATCCCTTCGATCAGCCAGCGCGGCTTGGTCAAGACGGCCAGGTTGCCGAGCACTTCGGCCTGGCGATGATGGATCAACTCGTGCGCGAGAAAGTAGGTCTGCCAGCCGCGCGGCGCGATCACGATGCCGAAATCGCCGAGCGTCAGCGCCGCGCGCGTGCCGAGGCCGAATGCATCGGCGCACGTGCGCGTCGCGCAGAACACGACGCGCGGTGCGGCGCGGAACGCGCCGACGGCCGCCGCCGCGCGCGCGGCGCCGTCGCGATAGAGCTGCTGCGCAGCGCCGAGCGCCGCGGCATCGTCCGTGCAGATGTCGGCGCTCGGGCACGACACGCCGGGAACCAGCGCGGGCGCGACGACGCGCAGCGGCTTGACGAGCGCATACGCGGCAATCGGCAGCGTGACGAGCAGGCCCGCGAGAGCGAAAGCGATATGGGTGCGTTTCATCGAGGCGGCGGTTTGACGGATGCCATCACGCGAGCTGCTTGTGGAAATACGTCGTCGCGCAGAGTGCGCCGTCGGGCATCAGCGCGTAGTTCGGCACGACGCCCACGCGTTGCCAGCCGGCCCGCTCGTACAGCCGCTCGGCGTCGCCGCCCGTCACCGTGTCGAGCACGAGCACGGTCTTGCCGGCGTCGCGCGCGGCCGCGTCGGCCGCCTCCATCAGCCGCGCGGCGATGCCCTGCCGGCGCGCGTGCCGCGCCACGAGCATCTTCGCGACGTCCGCACGATGCGGCTGGTTCTCGGGCTGCGCGGTCACGAGCTGCACGGTGCCGACGATCCGGCCCGACGTATCCTCGGCGACGAGCAGGATGCGCTCGTCGTTCGCGACGCCCTCGGCCACGCGCGTCCAGAATGCGACGGCGGTCGGCCGCTCGATCGGCAGCATGAAGCTGACGGATGCGCCGCCTTCGACGCAATCGATCAGCACGTCGGCCAGCGCATCGACACAGGCCATCGCTTCGCTCGCGCCGACGCGGCGGACGGTAACAGGTTCGGTCATGCCCTCTCCGGTAATCAGATGGGCCGCATGCGCGGGTTCGGCATGGGCCGGAATCGGAACGCACGCCGGCCGGGTATCGAGGCTCGCGCGACGGCGGCAGGCGTCCGGTAACGCGGCGCCCGATCGGCGCGTGTTACCGCCCCATCATCGTACGCGATGGAAATTTTCGCTGCACCGGTTTCGACATCGGTTACACTTAGCCAAATGGATAACCTTCAACCCGGCATCAGCGACGTGTTCCATGCCCTCGCCGATCCGACGCGCTGCGCGATCGTCAGCGCGCTCGGCCAGGGCGAGCGGACCGTCTCCGCGCTGGCCGCGCCGTTCGACATGGCGCTGCCGTCGTTCATGAAGCATGTCGCCGTGCTCGAGCGCAGCGGCCTCGTGGCAACCCGGAAAACCGGCCGCTCGCGCACCTGCGCGCTGGTCGGCAGCCGGCTGACCGAGGCCGAGGCATGGCTCGCCGCGCAGCGCGCGCAGTGGGAAGCGCGATCCGATCGTCTCGTCGAATTCGTCGAACGCCGTCACCAGGAGGAGCAAGATGTCAGCAAGCCACGTCGAACCCGCTGAAGCCAACGATCTCGTCATCACGCGTACGTTGCGCGCGCCGCGCCACGCGCTGTGGCGCGCATGGACCGACCCCGAACTGCTGAAGGAATGGTGGTGCCCGAAGCCGTGGACCACCGAGGTACGCGCGTTCGACCTGCGGCCGGGCGGCGCTTTCCATACGTTCATGCGCGGCCCCGACGGCGGCACGAGCGACAACCCCGGCTGCTTCCTCGAAATCGTGCCGGAATCGCGCATCGCGTTCACGTCGATGCTCGCGGGCGGCTGGCGGCCGCAGGCGCCGTGGCTGGGCTTCACGGCGATCGTCACGATGGCCGACGACGACGCGGGCAGCCGCTACGAGGCGCGCGTGATGCATCCCGACGCCGCGACGCGCGAGCGCCACGAAGCGCTCGGTTTTTTCGAGGGCTGGAACACCTGCATCACGCAGCTCGACGCCTTCGCCGCGACGTTGCGCTGAGCGCGGCTTCGCATGCGGTCATTGCATGCCGCCGCGCCCGCGCCTAGGATTCCAGAAGGAAGCACGACGACACGCCGGGCGCCGGCGTGCACCGTCGCGCGCGCTTGGCGGGAGGCGACATGTTGCACACGCACACGCATTCGACCCGGGTCAGCCGACACCTGAACGCCCCGCGCGGGCGCGTCTATCGCGCGCTGCTCGACCCGCACGCGGTCGAACAGTGGAAGGTGCCCGACGGCATGACCTGCCGCGTGCATGCTTACGATGCGCGCGAAGGCGGCGCGCTGCGCGTGTCGCTGAGCTACGACACGCCGTCGGCCGGCACCGGCAAGACCGCCGCGCGCACCGACACCTATCACGGCCGCTTCGTCACGCTCGTGCCCGACCAGCAGATCGTCGAGATCGATGTATTCGAAACCGACGACCCGATGCTGCGCGGCGCGATGACGATCACGATCACGCTGTCCGACGAAGCGGGCGGCACGCGCGTGGACGCCGTCCATGACGGCGTCCCGCCCGGCGTGCCGGCCGCTGACAACGAGACCGGCTGGCAAATGGCGCTGGCGCGGCTCGCGGCGCTGGTGGAAACCGGATGACGCCGCGCAAGCGCATCAGCCGAGCCGGTACACCCGCGTAGCCGTGCCGCGGAACAGCGCGTCGCGCTCGTCCGCGCCGGCCTGCGCGGTCAGTCGCTTGAACGCGTTCCAGCCGTTCACGAACGCATACGATCCCTTGTCGACCGGGAAATTGCTTTCGAACATGCAGCGGCCAGGGCCGAATGCGTCGATGCAGGTCATCATCCACGGCTTCCACGCGTCGGCGAGCTGCGCCGACGACGGCGGCTTCTCGCCTTTCTCGAAATCGAACCCGTTGATGCGCATCCCGAGGCCGCCGACCTTCACGTACACGTTCGGCAATTGCGCGAGCGTGCGCATCGACGCCGACCAGCGCGCGAACACCTCCGCCCGCTTGTCCGCATAACTGGCAATCCGCACGACGCCACCGCAGTGGTTGACGACGATCCGCGTGTCGGGGTTCGCTTTCGCGAGGTCGAACAATTCGGGCAACTGCGGAAAGAACAGCCACGCGTCGTACGACAGCCCGAGCGGCGCAAGTTGCGCGACGCCGGCCCGGTACGCGGAATCGGACAGCAGCCCGCGCGGCACCGCCGACAGCGGATTGGCGAGCGTCGGATCGGCATCCCACGTCGTCAGGTGCCGAATGCCGCGAAACCGCCCGCGCCCGGCTTCGACATGCGCTTCCAGCACGTCGCGCACACGCGCGCCGAGCCGTAGATCCGCATGGCCGACGATGCCTTTCGCGACGGCCACGGGGCCGTGCTGCAGCGGCTCGATCACGCCGGCGACATAGGCCGTCTCGCCCACCGGCTTCAGTTCCGCCGGGCCTGAATCGCGATAGCGCGTCTGCGCCTGCATGTAGACGGACGCCTGGATGTTGTGGCCCGAGCGTGCATCCTGCAGATAGTCGTCGAGCATGTAGATCCAGCCCGGCCGTTCGTAGAAGTGATGATGCGCGTCGACGATCGGCAGGTCGGGCTCGAGCGCCGGTTCGAGCGCCGACGCGAGCCAGTCGGGACGGACCGCGAGGTAGTTGCTTTGCGTCATGCGGGGAGCTCCGTCGTGGGCCGGCGTGTCGGCGAACGCGGGCAGCGCGAGCGATGCGGCGGTCGCACCGATCAACCGGCGCCGTTTGATCGAAAAGGTCATGTCATTCGCTCCGGTCGAACGCGTACAGCGACAGCGTGAGCAGTGTCGTGATCGCCAGGACGATCGCGAGGCCGAGCATCCCGGCCGTGAAAGTGCCGAAGCTGTCCTTCAGGTAGCCGACGAGATAGGGGCCCGCGAAGCCGCCGAGCGCGCCGATCGAATTGATCAACGCCAGCCCGCCGGCCGCGGCCTGGCCGGACAGGAAGTGCGACGGCAGCGTGTAGAAGATCGTGCGGCCGGCAATCGTGCCGATCAGCGCGAGCGTGATGCCGACGAGCGCCGGCCCGAGGGTCACGAAATGCGTCGACACGCCGAGCGCCACCGCGCCGATGAACAAGCCGATCGCCAGGTTCGCGATCGGGCGGCCGCGACGGTCCACCCGCTTCGCCCACCCCAGCAGCGCGACCGTTGCGAAGAAGTACGGCACCGCGGACAGCCAGCCGGTCTGCATCGTCGACATCCCGTGCGCCTTCAGCATTTGCGGCAACCAGATGCCGATCCCGTACGAGCCCATCGTGAAGCCGAACGAAATCAGCGCGAGCACGTACACGCGCACGTCGCGCAACGCGACGCCGAAGCGCTTCTTGCGGCCGGCCGCCGCGCCGTCGCGCTCGAACGCACGCTGCAGCGCGGCACGCTCGTCGTCCGACAGCCACGCGGCATTCGCCGGCGAATCGGACAGCAGCTTCAGCACGAGGAAACCGAGCGCACACGCAGGCAGCCCTTCGACGATGAACATCCACTTCCAGCCGGCGAGCCCGAGCGTGCCGTCGAGCTGCAGCAGCCACGTCGACAGCGGGCCGCCAATCAGCGACGACAGCGGCGTCGACACGGTGAACCACGCCAGCACGCGCGTGCGGTAGCTCGCCGGAAACCACACGGCGAGGAAGAAGATCACGCCGGGAAAGAATCCGGCTTCGCCGATGCCGAGCAGCAGCCGGATCGCGTAGAAACTCGTCGGTCCCGTCGCGAGCGCGGTCGCGGCCGCCATCAACCCCCACGTGATCATGATGCGGGCGAGCCAGCGGCGCGCACCGAAGCGGTACAGCGCGAGATTGCTCGGCACTTCGAACACGCAATAGCCGGCAAACATGATCCCCGCGCCCCAGCCGAACTGCGTCGCGGTCAGCCCGAGATCGCGGTTCATCGTGAGCGCCGCGAATCCGACGCTCGTGCGATCCAGATAGTTGAAGAAATACGCGAGCGCGAGCAGCGGGATGAAGCGCCACGCGGCCTTGCGCACGGCCCGTTGCTCGATCGACGCGTCGGTCTCGCGATCGGCGGCCAGCGCCGGGGAAGCGGATGTCATGGTTGTCTCCGTGGATGCGGCGATCCTCCCCCGCACGACGCGCGGCCGGGACGCCTTTGTTCGTTCGATGAATCGCGGCCGCGCTACGCGCTCGCCATTTCGTTCGCCGAAGGCGCGCCGCCCGGCCCGTCGTCGCCGTGCGCGGCAGCGTCCGCGCCGTACTGCCCCGCTACGACGCCGGCATTGAGCAGCGCACGCGCATCGTCCGGCGTGTAGCCGAGTTCGCCGAGCAGCGCGCACGTGTCCTGGCCGAGCGCGGGCGGCGCCAAGCGCAGCCGCAGGCGCTCGCCTCCGAGCGTCAGCGGCAGCAGCGCGGTGCGCGTGTCGACCGGCCGCCCGGCGCTGCTCGCGTCGGCAGGCAGCGTCACGGCTTCCAGGCCGCCCGTGGCGAGCAGATGCGGATCGTCGAACAGATCCTGCGGCTTCGTGATCGGCGCATACGGCAGGCCGGTCGATTCGAAGATCACGCCGATCTCCGCGGCCGAGTACGGCGCAAGCCGCGAACGCAGCTCGGGCAGCAGCCAGTCGCGCGCCTGCACGCGCAGGTTGTTGGTCGCGAGGCGCGGATCGTCCTTCAGCGCGGGCAGGCCGAACGCATCGCAGAACAGCGCCCACTGCGTGTCCGACACGACCGCGAGGAAAATCTGTTCGTCGTCCTTGACGGAGAACACGTCGTAGACGGCCCACGCGGAAATCCGGCTCGGCATCGGCGACGCGGCCTGCCCGGTCACCGCGAACTGCATCATGTGCTGCGCGACGAGGAACACGTTGTTCTCGAACAGCGAACTCTGCACCTGCTGGCCGCGGCCGGTGCGCTCGCGCTGCGCGAGCGCGGCCATCGCACCGATCGCGCCGAACATGCCGCCCATGATGTCGTTCACGCTCGCGCCCGCGCGCAGCGGTCGCCCTTCCGGGCCCGTCATGTAGGCCAGGCCGCCCATCATCTGCACGACCTCGTCGAGCGCGGTGCGATGCTCGTACGGCCCCGGCAGGAAACCCTTGTGCGATACGTACACGAGGCGCGGATTCAGCGACTCCAGCGCCGGGTAGCCGAGACCGAGCCGGTCCATCGTGCCGCTCTTGAAGTTCTCGCTGAAGACGTCCGCCGTCGCGACGAGCCGCAGCACGATCTCCAGCCCGCGCGGATCCTTCACGTCGACCGCGAGGCTCTTCTTGTTGCGGTTGAACATCCCGAAGAACCCCGCGCCGGAACCCCGCAGCGCCCGCGTGCCGTCGCCCGCGATCGGCTCGATCTTGATCACTTCCGCGCCGAGATCCGCGAGCAGCATCCCGCACGTCGGGCCCATCACCATGTGCGTCATCTCGATCACGCGCACGCCCGCATACGGCAGCGTGGAAGCCGATTGCCGATCGTTCATCGTGCGACTCCCGGCAGACATCCTTCCGGTTGCACGGCCGACGGAGCACGGCCATCCGCATAGCGAAAGCCCTTCGGCAACCCTGCGTCGGGCACGTGGCCGTACAGCGCGTCGGACGGCAGCGCCGCATGCAGGATCGCGCGCGCGGCGAGCAGCGCGTCGACGTCGACACCCGTGTCGTATCCCATCGCTTCGAGCAGGAACACGAGATCCTCGGTGACGATGTTGCCGGTCGCGCCCGGCGCATACGGGCAGCCGCCCAGGCCACCCTGGCTGGCGTCGATCGTCGTCACGCCCGCATCGAGCGCCGCGACGACGTTCGCGAGCCCCTGGCCGCGCGTGTTGTGGAAATGCGCGCCGCCGGCCTTGTCGCCGACTTCGCGCCGCAGCCGCGTGAACAGCCGGCGCACCTGCACGGGATTCGCATAACCGCTGGTATCGGACAGGCCGATCTCGTCGACACCGCATTCGGCCATCGCGACAGCCATCGCGATCGTTTCGTCGTCGGAGACCGCGCCCGCAATCGTGCAACCGAACGCAACCGACACGCCCGCCTCGATCTGCACCGACGGGAACCGCGCGTCGCGCAGCGCGACGATCGCGCGCACCTCGTCGATCATCTGCGCGGGCGTCTTGCGAATGTTCGCCAGCGAATGCGCTTCCGTCACCGAGACGGGCAGCGTCAGCTTGTGCACGCCCGCGCCGAATGCGTCCTCGGCACCGCGCAGGTTCGGCGCGAGCGCGGCGACATGCAGCCCGGGAATCGCGAGCGCGTGCGCCACGACTTCACGTACGTCGGCCATCTGCGGCAACAGTCTGGCCGGCACGAACGACCCGACCTCGATCTCGCGCAGGCCGGCCGCGGCCAGCGCGGTGATCCAGCGCAGCTTGCCGGCCGTCGGCATCACGGTCTTGATGCTCTGCAGCCCGTCGCGCGGCCCGACCTCGCTGACCAGCACCGCCGGATTGTTGGAAATCTTCATTCGACACCTCATCGTTCTATCTGAAAGAACATAGTTCTGTTTGACGGAACTTTAAGCGTGTGCCGAGTGGACGATAAGCGGGGTATACCCGGGAAATTGCGTTTTTCTGGAACTTGAGTTCTGCCAGATAGAACGATATAGTCGACCGACCGTTATCCGAAGGAACCAGGTAGTGCCGAGGAATCCAGCAAATCAGGCCGGCGACGCATCCGATCCGGCGACCGAAGAAGCATCCAGCGGCGTCGCCGTGCTCGACCGCGCGTTCGCGATCCTCCGTGCGTTCGGCCAGACCGACGACCGGCTGTCGCTCGCCGAATTGTCGCGCCGCACCGGGCTGTACAAGAGCACGATCCTGCGCCTGCTCGCCGCGCTCGAACATGGCGGTTTCATGCGCAAGCTCGACGACGGCCAGTACGCGATCGGGCACGAGCCGTTGCGGCTTGCGGCGCTGTACCAGCGCTCGTTCCGCGTCGGCCCGGTGGTCGAGCCGCTCCTCGAGACGCTGAGCCGCGAACTCGGGGAAACGGCATCGTTCTATGTGCGCCAGGGCGACGTGCGCTCCGTGCTCTATCGCGTCGAGCCCGCGCGGGCGGTGCGCGTATCGATCCGCGTCGGCGAGGAGTTTCCGGTCGGCCAAGGCGCATCGGGGAAGGTGCTGCTGGCCTTCACCGACACGCAGGACGCCCGCTGGAACGACGTGCGCGAACAGCTGTGGGCCGCGTCGTACGGCGAGCGCGACCCGGAGACGGCCTCGGCGTCCGTGCCCGTGTTCGGCGCGGCCGGCGAATGCGTCGGCGCGCTGACGGTATCGGGCCCGAAATCGCGGCTCGCCGCCGCGCCGGCGATGACGGCGGCGCTCGCGATGCTGCTGCCGCTCGCGCAGAAGGCGACCGTCGCACTCGGCGGCGCGGGCGCGCGCTACGACGCGCCCGCCGTGCGCGACAGTCTCGCGCGGCTCGCATCGTCGGCGGACGACGTCGCCCGGTCGTAGGGAGTCGGTTGCATCCGGCACGCGACACGGCAGCGCGAAAGGCAGCCGCATGCGACACTGGCCGCCGATGCACGCAGCGCGCCGTTCGCAGGCAACGCACCGCGCGTGCAACCGTCAACCGGACCCGCACGAGGAGACACCGCGATGAACGCCGCGCGCACCGCCACCTGGTATTTCGATTTCGTTTCGCCGTTCGCCTACCTGCAACAGGAACGGTTCGACCGGTTGCCGCCCGCCGCCGCGTTCGAGCCGCGACCGATCGTGCTCGGCGCGCTGCTCGCGCACTGGGGCCAGAAAGCGCCGGCGGAGATCGCGGCCAAGCGTGTGTTCACCTATCGGCATGCGCAATATCGCGCGGACAAGCTCGGCATTGCGTTCCGGATGCCGCCCGCGCACCCGTTCAATCCGATCAGGCCGCTGCGCCTCGCGATCGCGATGGGCAATTCGCCGGACGCGATCCGGCGGATCTTCCGGCATATCTGGCGCGACGGCCAGGACGTCTCGACGCCGGCAGGCTTCGCCGCACTGTGCGAAGCCGTCGGCTTTCCGGAAGGCGTGACGGCCGTCGAGGCCCAGCCGGTCAAGGACGCGTTGCGCGCGAACACGGATCGCGCGATCGCCGACGGCGTGTTCGGCGTGCCGACCTTCGCACTCGACGGCGACCTGTTCTGGGGCGAGGACGCGACCGACATGTTCGTCGACTGCGCGACGTCGCGCGCGTGGCTCGACTCGCCCGAAGTCCGCCGCATCAGCGCGCTGCCCGAAGGGATCCGGCGCGGCTGACCGCGAACCGCCTCCCGGGTGCCGCCCGCTTCAGCCGTCGCGCCCTTCGACGAGCGCCGGCACGGCCTCGCGCATCATCGCGGCGAACCGCACGAGCCGCGACGGATAGAACTGCGCATGCGGATAAGTCAGGTAGACGGGCAGCGGCGCGGCCTGCCATTCGGGCGCGAGGTGCACGAGATCGCCGCGCGCGAGATCGTCGGCCAGCATCCATGACGATCCGACGCATGCGCCGACGCCCAGCAGCGCCGCGCTGCGCAGCGCATACAGGTTGGCGGTCGTGATGCGCGGGCGGATCGCGATGCGCCGCGTGTCGCCGGTGGCTGCATGCGTGAGCATGAGCTCGGTACGGTAGTACGTGCGCAACGCGAGCCACGGCAGCGCGGCGAGCGCATCCGGATCGGCCGGCACGTCGGCACCGTTCAGTATGGACGGCGCGGCGACCACGAAGCGCGGCACCTTCGTCAGCCGGATCGCGACCACGCCCGGATCGGTCGGCTCGCCGACCTGGATCGCGCAATCGATGCCGCTGCCGACGAAATCGCGCACCTCGTCCTGCAGCAGCCACTCGACCGACACGCGCGGATAGTCGCGCAGGAACTGCGCGAGCGGCGCGACGAAACGCTGCTGCCCGAACGCGTGCGGCACCGCCACGCGCAGCAGCCCGTCCGGCTCCTCCTGCGCGCCGCGCAAATCGGCCTCGAACGCCGCCCAGCTCGCCAGCAGCTCCTTCGCCCGCTTGAAGCAACGCTCGCCGTCGACGGTCAGCCGCATCGTATGGGTCGTGCGTTGCAGCAGCCGCATGCCGAGCGAATTTTCCAGCGCCTGCAACCGCCGGCTGACGGTCGGCTGCGTCGTATGCAGTTGCACGGCGGCGGCCGACAGGCTGCCGGCCTCGACTATGCGCACGAAGGTTTCCATCAGCTCGAAACGATAGCCGGCGCCATCCACCGGCACCGTCTGAATGCGCCGAGACCCGCCAGCATCGGGAGAGGGAGAGGATTTTTCGGTCATGCGTGTAGCGTATAACAAATCTGCGCCAGCCGGCACTACCGTCACCGGCCGCGTACCGCCACACTCGCGTCCATCCCATTCTTCAACCGAGGATGTACGCGATGTCCACCCCGACCCGTCTCGACACCACGCCCCGCGTGGCGCATGCCCCGGCCCATCCGGCCGCCCATTCGATGCCCGATCGCCGGCTCGTGCTGCTGCTCGCGGCGGCCGCCGGCCTCGGCGTCGCCCCGCTCTACTACGCGCAGCCGATGCTCGGCGCGCTCGCGCCCGATCTCGGCGCCTCGGCGCGAGCAATCGGCTTCGTGCCGACGCTCACGCAGCTCGGCTATGCGCTCGGCATCCTGCTGCTCGCACCGCTCGGCGACCGCTTCGACCGGCGCCGCGTGATCGTGACCAAGGCCGCCGCGCTGGTCGTCGCGCTGCTGCTGGCCGCCGTCGCGCCGTCGCTCGGGCTGCTGCTCGCGGCGAGCTTCGCGATAGGCCTCGCCGCGACGATGGCGCAGGACGTCGTGCCGGCCGCCGCGACGCTCGCGCACGACGCGCATCGCGGCCGCATCGTCGGCACGGTGATGACGGGGCTGCTGCTCGGCATCCTGCTGTCGCGCGTCGTGGCCGGATTCGTCGCCGAGACGGCCGGCTGGCGCGCGATGTTCGCGCTCGCGGCCGTCAGCGTCGCCGCGATCGGCGCCGTGGCCGCACGCGGGTTGCCGCGCTTCGCGCCGACCACGCGGCTGCCGTATCGTGCGCTGATCGGCTCGCTCGGCGCGCTGTGGCGCGACCATTCGGCACTGCGTCGCGCCGCCCTCGCGCAGGGGCTGCTGGCCGTCGGTTTCAGCGCGTTCTGGTCGACGCTCGCGGTGATGCTGCACGGCGCGCCGTTTCACCTCGGCAGCGCGGCCGCCGGCGCCTTCGGCCTCGCGGGCGCCGCGGGCGCGCTGGCCGCCCCGATCGCCGGACGCCTCGCCGATCACCACGGCCCCGAGCGCGTCACGCGGATCGGTATCGGCATCGCGACGGTGTCGTTCGCGTCGATGGCCGCGGCGCCGCTGATGTCGCCGCATGCGCAGCTCGTCCTGCTCGCGCTCGCGACGATCGGCTTCGATCTCGGCGTGCAGGCCACGCTGATCGCGCACCAGGCGATCGTTTACCGGATCGATCCCGCATCGCGCAGCCGCCTCAACGCGGTGCTGTTCGTCGGCATGTTCATCGGGATGGCAGCCGGCGCCGCGATCGGCAGTTCGTTGCTCGCGCAACTGGGCTGGAACGCGGTAACTGCGCTGGCCGTCGCGACGTCGCTGGCCGCGCTCGCCGTGCGGGTGTGGCGCAACTGAAATCGGCATCGCGCCATGCCGGCGGGCAAGCCCACGCGGTTTGCCCGCTTTTTTTATTTTCGGTAGGCGCGCGCATGACGCTGCGCCGTGCGGCAGATTCGCGCCGTTCCGGCACGGCAATCGCTCATCCGGCGCAAGGACGACGGCGGCCTGCCGAATTGTCCAGTTCACCCAAATATTTTTCCGACGCATGTGCACGCCCGTCCGCAAACGTCGGATGAATCGTTCCTGCCGCACCGCACGGCGCGCTCCCATCCGGCCCCACCACACGGCTCCGGTTTATCAGGGGATTCCCGGTATTTTTTCGCATTTTCTTCGAAATAACGGGTGACATACTTGCCCCCCGTTGCGCTCCGTGCGAGCGCGCTTTCCGATCCAGCCGGCCGCCCGTCATGCGCTGCGCGTCCGCCCGGGTCGCACAGAACATGAACGATTTCGACACCACGATCCAGATCTTCCTCACCCACGTGACGTTCGGCCCGTTGATGAATCACGCGATCCGCGTGGTAGCGGGTCTCTACACATTCAAGGGCTTCGTGCTCGTTCCCGTGCTGTGCTGGCTGTGGTTCCAGCCCGGCCCGAACCGCGAACGGCAACGCGAGCTGGTCGTCGCCACCGTCGCGAGCGGGCTCATCGCGCTGGCCGTCGGCCGCGTGCTTGCGCAGGTGCTGCCGTTCCGCGTGCGGCCGATCTACAACCCCGACCTGCACCTGCACTTTCCGTCGGCCGGGCTGCGCGCGGCGACGCTGCAGACATGGAGTTCGTTTCCGAGCGATCACGCGATGCTCTGGATGGCGATCGCGACCGGCATCTTCATCATCGCGCGCCGCATCGGCCTCGTCGCGCTGCTGTATTCGGTCGTGTTCATCTGCCTGCCGCGCGCGTATCTCGGCTTTCACTATCCGACCGACCTGATCGCGGGCGCGGCGATCGGCATCGCGATCGCATGGCTGCTGACGCGCGACGCGATCCGGTCGCGCTTCGCGCCGCCGGTGCTGGAGATGATCCGGCGCTTTCCCGCGCCGGCCTATACGCTCGCGTTCCTGCTGTGCTTCGAGTTGATCACGCAGTTCGACGAGTTGCTGACGCTCGCGCAGTCGGCCACGCGCACGATGTGACGGGCCCCCGCGATGCTGCCGCTGCTGCTGTCGTTCCGTCGCCCCGGCGCGCGCGGCCGCCCATGCGCGGCCGCGGCACGCCGTGCGACGGCCGCGCCCGTCAGTCGCGATCGGGCGCGCCGAGCGGAAAGAACGAACGATACGGTCGCGCCTCGTCGACCGCGCGCGCGAACGACGGCCGCGCGAGCAGACGCTTGCGGTACGCGATCACGTTCGCGAACGCCGGGTCGATCCGGTGCGTCCAGTCCGCGTAGAACAGGAACGGCGCCGCGCCGCAGTCGGCGAGGCTGAAACGGTCGCCGGCCGCCCATTCGCGATCGGCCATCGTCTTGTCGAGCCACGCATACGAAGTGTCGAGCATCGCGCGCGCATCGGCCACCCCACGCGCATCGCGTTCGGCTTCCGGCCGCAGCGCATCGAACACGACCTTCTGCTGCGGCGTCGCCACGTAGTTGTCGAAGAAGCGGTCCATCGTCCGCACCTCGAGCGCCGCGCGCGGATCGTCGGGCAGCAGGCGCACGGGACCCGGATGGTTCAGGCCGAGATACTCGATGATGATCGACGCCTCGATCACCGTGCGGCCCGCGTCGACGAGCACCGGGAAGCGCTTCAGCGGCCACAGCGCGGCCAGCTCCTGCATCGGCTTCGGATCGTCGTGCGCGAGCACGCGATAGTCGAACGGCGTGCCGTTCTCGTACAGCGCGGTCAGTACTTTCTGGCAGTAAGACGAAAAGGGATGGGCGTAAAGCGTCGGCATCATTGATGGTCTCTCAGGGTTTCGGCGCCGCGTCATGCAGCGCCACGTGATCGGATACCTTGACGACGAACGGCGCCCGGCCGTTTCGACATCGATCCGGAATTTTTTTCGAGGGGCTGCCCGGGCCGCTACGATCGGCCATCCGCCACGACACGCCCTTCGGCACGCCAGCGCAGCATCCCGCCGCCGAGATTCGCGACCGCGTCGAAGCCGGCCTTCTTCAGGATTACCGTCGCCTGCGCGGAGCGCCCGCCGGCCCGGCACACGGTCACGACCGGCCGCTCGCGCGCGATCTCGCCGGTGCGCGCGGCCAGTTCGCCAAGCGGGATCGGCATCGCGCCGGGCAGATGGCCGAGCGGGCCCGCGAATTCGTCCGGTTCCCGCACGTCGACGACCTGCACGGCCGGCAGATGATCCTCGAGCCATTGCGGATCGATTTCCCAGAAACCGGCGAACGTATAGACGAGCGGTGCCCAGTTGGCTGCCGCCCGCGCATCGGGCGCGTTCGCGGCGACGCCACACTGGAGGTTCGCCGGCACCGCGACGTCGATCTGGCGCGGGTGCGCGAGCCCGAGGTTGCGCATGTAGCCGGCGAAATCGTCTTCGCTGAGATCGCCGCCGAGGCGCGGGTTGAAGCGCCGCTCCTCGCCGACGCTCGTCACCGTGAGCCCGCGATAGTCGTGCGCGGGATACAGCAGGCACGCGGCCGGCAGCGTGAAAAGCCGGCCGTGCACCGCGCGATATAGCGCGCGCGGGTCGCCCTGCTGGAAGTCGGTGCGGCCGGTGCCGCGGATCAGCAGGCAATCGCCGGTGAACGCCATCGATTCGTCGTCGAGCACGAGGCTGATGCACCCGCTCGTGTGACCGGGCGTCGCGCGCACGGTCAGGTAGCGCGAGCCGAACGCGCAGCGGTCGCCGTCGTTCAGGTAGCGGTCGGCGCCCTGCGCGCCGCTCGCGGCCGAGATCGCGATCGCGCTGCCCGTGTGCTGCTTCAGGAGCCACGCGCCCGTCACGTGATCGGCATGCACGTGCGTGTCGACGGTCGCGACGAGCCGCAGCCCGAGTTCGTCGAGCAGTGCCGCGTCGCGGCGCACCTGCTCGAACACGGGATCGATCAGCAGCGCCTCGCGCGTTGCGCCGTCGGCGAGCAGATACGTGTACGTCGACGATTGCGGGTCGAAAAGTTGCCGGAAGATCATGGCGCTGGTGCTCCGTTGCTGGTGCTTCAGTGGGGTGTAGCCTGATCGGAATGCTACTTGGCGTCGCCGGGCGTCGGCGTCGGCGTCGACGTCGGCATGACGACATCGAGACCGCGCGGGCGGCATCGCGCCCGCCGCGTTTCGCACATCCATACAGCGTAAATCAAAATGCCTGCGCCGCCGGCATCGCCCTGCCCCGCAACCGATTCCGTCGACAAATCGCGCACGGCGGGACGATGCGCGGCACCCGGGCGGCCGCTCACGCTGCCTTACACTACGGCCTCTTCTCGTCTCCGATCACAGGAATGCCCTCGACATGTCGATGACGATCGATCCGAAGCAGGCCGCCGCACTGCTGGCCGTCGCCGATACCGGCAGCTTCGAGCAGGCGGCCGTGCGCCTGCACGTGACCGCGTCCGCCGTCACGCAGCGGGTCCGCGCGCTGGAGGCGAGCCTCGGCACGCCGCTCGTGCTGCGCACGCGGCCGTGCCGCCCGACGGTAGCCGGGCAGCGCGTGCTGCAGCACCTGCGCCGCGTCGCGCTGCTGCAGGCCGACCTGCAGAGCACGCTCGCGGCCGAGCGCGAATCGCCGATCTCGGTGACGATCGCGCTGAATGCCGACAGTCTCGGCACGTGGTTCCTGCCCGCGCTGACGTCCGTGCTCGCGGGCGAGCGGATCCTGTTCGAGCTGATCGTCGAGGATCAGGATCACACGTTCGCGCTGCTCGAAAGCGGGATGGCGGTCGGCTGCGTGACGACCGAGCCGAAGCCGATGCGCGGCTGCATCGCGACGCCGCTCGGCACGATGCGCTACCGGCTGCTCGCCGCGGCCGCGTTCGCCGGTCGCTGGTTCCCGCGCGGCCTGAACCGCACGAGCGCGCGCCACGCGCCCGTCGTCGCGTATTCGCGGCGCGACACGCTGCAATCGTCGTTCCTGAAGGAGAAGTTCGGCTTGCCCGAAGGCGCGTACCCGTGCCACTACGTGCCGGGCACCCATTCGCACTTCGCCGCGGTGCGGCACGGGCTCGGCTACGCGATGGTGCCGGAGCCGCTGATCGGCACCGCGCCGCTCGACGCGCAGGGGCTCGTCGATCTCGCGCCCGCGCATCCGACCGACGTCACGCTGTACTGGCATGCGTGGACCGTGCAGTCGCCGACGATGGCGTCGCTGTCCGCGCGGGTCGTCGAAGCGGCGCGCCGGCTGCTCGCGCCATTGCCGTGACGCGCTGGCGCGCGGGCGATCGACGTTGCCGGCGCGGGATGCACGGCGACAGGAAAGTCGGCCGCGCCGCCTATACTTTTTCCATCGGCCTCGCGAACGCGCCGCGCGGCCGACCATCCAGGTCCGGCCGTTCCCTTTCGTGTGAGGAGAACATCATGTCCCGCCGCTATATCGATTGCCGCGAGTTTCCCAGCGCGACGCATTGCTCGGTCGCAATCTCCGCCGACTCCGACAACGAACTGCTGGAGGCCGCCGTGCAACATGCGGTCTCGGTCCACCAGCACACCGACAGCGCCGAACTGCGCACGCAGCTGAAATCGTTATTTCACGACGGCACACCGCCTGCCGACATGCCGCGGCAAGCGTAATCCGCCGGCACGGCAACGATCGATCGACCACGCGCCGCGTCACCCCTTCGTGTGTGACGTCATGTCATGCCACGCCGCGCCGGCCCGTCGCCGGCCGGCGCGTTCCGCTTCACGCGCGACGCTGCGCGAAATACGCGCCGACCGCGCCGACGAACGTGTCGATGTCCGCGCGCGACACGTCGCAATGCGTGACGAAGCGCGACGCATACAGCATCTGCGTGAGGATCCCGCGCGCCTTGAGCCACGCCTCGAGCGGCGCGCAATCGGCTTCGGGGAATTGCGCGAACACCATGTTCGTCGCATGCGACAGCACCTTCACCGCGTCGATGCGCGCGAGGCCGGCCGCGAGATGCGCGGCATTCGCGTGATCGTCCGCGAGCCGCTCGACGTTGTGATCGAGCGCATACAGGCACGCCGCCGCGAGAATGCCCGACTGCCGCATCCCGCCGCCCAGCACCTTGCGCCAGCGCTGCGCGCGCTCGATCAGCGCACGGCTGCCGACCAGCACCGAGCCGACCGGCGCACCGAGCCCTTTCGAGAAACAGATCGACACGGTGTCGAACGGCGCGCACAGCTCGGCGATCGAGCGACCCGATGCGACGGCCGCATTGCATACGCGTGCGCCGTCGAGGTGCGTGGACAGCCCGCGGCTGCGCGCGAACGCGACGGCTTCCTGCACATAGCCTTCCGGCAAGACCTGGCCGCCGATCGTGTTTTCGAGCGCGAGCAGCCGCGTGCGGGCAAAGTGATTGTCGAGCGGCTTGATCGCCGCGGCGATCTTCGCGAGCGGCAGCGTGCCGTCCGGCGCGTTCTCGATCGGCTGCGGCTGGATGCTGCCGAGCACGGCCGCGCCGCCGCCCTCGTACTTGTAGGTGTGCGCGAGCTGGCCGACGATGTACTCGTCGCCGCGCTCGCAATGCGACATCAGCGCGGCCAGGTTGCTCTGCGTGCCGCTCGGGAAGAACAGGCCGGCCTCCTTGCCGGCGCGCTCGGCCGTCACCGCCTGCAGGCGCAGGACGGTCGGGTCGTCGCCCCAGACGTCATCGCCGGTTTCGGCGGCGGTCATTGCAGCCAGCATCGCCTGGCTCGGACGTGTCACGGTATCGCTGCGTAAATCGATCATCGCTGTGCCCTGAGTAAACGAGCCGGCATCCCTGCGTCCGGCCCTGCCGAAAACGAGACTCAGAGTGTACGCAATTCACGCAGCGCGTGCCGATGAAGGCACGCGATCGCGCGGATCAATATCGCGGCGGCGGCGGCTGGACGCCCGCCGGCGGCATCGGGGGCGCCGCGCGCGGCGCGGTGCCGTAGCCGCCCCCGCCATACCCGCCGCCGCTACCGCCACTCATGCCGCCCGGCACCGGCACACGGTTGCCGGTCGCATACATGCACTGCAGATACGCGTAGTCGTAGCGGCGCTGGATATCGTAGGCCGAGCCCTGCGCGGCGCCCGCGCCGACGACGCTGCCCGCGAGCAACCCCGCGCCCGCGCCGACCGCCGCGCCGGTGCCGCCGTTGAACGCGGCGCCGGCCGCCGCGCCGAGCGCGGTGCCGACGGCCGCGCTGCCGACCGCGCTCGCGGTCGACGCCTGCCCGGCGCTCACGCCGCCCGATTGCTGGAACGCATACTGGCGACAACTGCCGTCGTCCGCTCGGAACTGGTCGAACGACTTGCCGGTACCCGGCAGCGCCATCACGCTCGGGCCGGTCGGCATGTATGCGCATGCGCCGAGCAGCGCGGCCAGCGCCAGCGCGGCCGGCAGGCGCAGTGGTCGAAATACCGTCTTCATCGTCGCGCCTCCGTCACTGCGGCCGCGCCGGCACCGTGCGCCAGCCCGACTTGCAGGTCTTCACATACGGGTAGTAATGCTTCGACGCGTCGCAGTAGTACCAGAGGTTCGCGTCGCCGTCGTCCTGCGGCTGCCCCTTCTCGACATACTCGGGCGGCGGCGGAGCGACCGGCACCGCGACGACGGGCGGCGGGTAGTAGTACGGCGCAGGTACGACAGGGGCGTAGTACGGGTAGCCGGGGCCGATATAGACCCCGACCCGGGCGGCATGCGCCACGCCGCCCGTCGCGACCGCCACCGCGGCCGCCGCGCCCAGTGCGAGCTTCAATCCATTCACGTCACGTTCTCCGGCAGGCCGGTTCGTCGATCCGAACCGGACATCCCGAACGCTACGCCGCACGCGATCCGGTATCCATTACGGGCGGGCGCGCGAATGTTGCGCGACGTTACCCGTGTGACGGACGCCCCGCCCGTTCGGACGCGCGCGTTACGCGTTTAACGCATCGAAACCGATTGCCGTCCCGGCACACGGTTGTCGTCCGCGCAAAACCGTTCCGATGACGCGACGCGCCATATTGACGCACGTGCGTCAGACCGCCACGCCGCGGCCACGCGCGCCGCGAACGGCCTTCTTGATACGAATCAACGATTTAACCCGAAAGGGCGCGCGACGGGCTGGACATCTGCGACGAGTTGGCGCATTTCGCGGTGCAACATCGCGGCCCATACTCCAGCCAACCCCGACGCCGTCCGCCGGGGTCCGCCGGCACCCGCCGGCGGGTATCGTCAAGTCTCGGTCAACTGGTATGGACACCGCACTTTCGGCCCTCGATCTGGCCCGCCTGCAATTCGCGTTCACCGTCTCCTTTCACATCGTCTTTCCGGCGCTGAGCATCGGCCTCGCCAGCTTCATCGCCGTGCTCGAATATCGCTGGCTCAAGACCGGCAAGCAGTACTACAAGACGCTCTGCCTGTTCTGGTCGAAGATCTTCGCGGTCGCGTTCGGGATGGGCGTCGTGTCCGGCGTCGTGATGAGCTATCAGTTCGGCACCAACTGGTCCGGCTTCTCGAGCTTCGCCGGCGCCGTCACCGGCCCGCTGCTGATGTACGAGGTCATGACCGCGTTCTTCCTCGAAGCCGGCTTCCTCGGCATCATGCTGTTCGGCTGGAACCGCGTGAGCCCGCGCGCGCACTTCGGCGCGACGCTGATGGTCGCGATCGGCACGCTGATCTCGACGTTCTGGATTCTCGCGTCGAACAGCTGGATGCAGACGCCGCAGGGCTTCGAGATCGTCGACGGCCGCGTCGTGCCGACCGACTGGTTCGCGATCGTCTTCAACCCGTCGTTCCCGTACCGCCTGTTCCACATGGCGATCGCCGCGTTCATCGTCGCCGCGCTGGTGGTGGCCGCGACGGGCGCGTGGCACCTGCTGAAGGGCCGCCGCGACAAGGGCGTGAAGAAGATGTTCTCGATGGCGCTGTGGCTGCTGCTGGTGCTCGCGCCGCTGCAGGCCGTGATCGGCGACCAGCACGGCATCAACACGCTGAAGCACCAGCCCGCGAAGATCGCCGCGATCGAAGGGCTGTGGGAAACCGAAAAGGGCGGCACGCCGCTCAACCTGTTCGGCATCCCCGACATGAAAGCGGAGACGACCCGCTACGCGGTGAAGGTGCCGCACCTCGGCAGCCTGATCCTCACGCACAGCTGGGACGGCGAGATCCGCGGGCTGAAAGACTTCCCGCCGCAAGACCGCCCGAATTCGACGGTCGTGTTCTGGAGCTTCCGGATCATGGTCGGCCTCGGCTTCGCGATGATCGGCCTCGCCGCGCTCGCATGGCTGCTGCGCCGCCGCGGCCGCCTGTATGAATCGAAGGGGTTCCAGCGCTTCGCGCTCGCGATGGGCCCGACCGGTTTCGTGTCGCTGCTCGCGGGCTGGGTGACGACCGAAGCCGGCCGCCAGCCGTGGGTCGTGTATGGCGTGATGCGCACCGCGCAGGCCGTGTCGCCGCTGTCGGTGCAGCAGGTCAGCCTGTCGATGATGACGTTCGTGATCGTGTACTTCCTCGTGTTCGGCACCGGCGTGTACTACATGCTGAAGCTGATGAAGGCCGGCCCCGCGCTGCCCGCCGTCGAGCACGACGCGACGCACGACCTGCCGGACACGCGCCCCGATCACACCGCGCGCCGCCCGATGTCGGCCGTCGACGAGCTGATCGAGACCGTCTGAGCCCATTCCTTTCGCATACGAGAAAACCTATGGACGTCACCGTAATCTGGGCCGCGATCATCGCATTGGGGCTCTTCATGTACGTCGTGCTCGACGGCTTCGACCTCGGCATCGGCATCGTCTTCCCGTTCTTCCCGGACGAGCGGGAACGCGACCTGATGATGAACACGGTCGCGCCCGTATGGGACGGCAACGAGACCTGGCTCGTGCTCGGCGGCGCCGGGCTGTTCGCGGTATTTCCGATCGTCTATTCGACGGTGCTGTCGGCGCTGTACCTGCCGCTGATCTTCATGCTGGTGTGCCTGATCTTCCGCGGCGTGTCGTTCGAGATCCGCGCGAAGGCGCGGCGCACGAAGCAGCTGTGGGATCTCGCGTTCATCGGCGGCTCGGCCGGCGCGACGCTGTTCCAGGGCATCGCGCTTGGCGCGTTCCTGCAGGGCATCGACGTGAAGGACGGCGTGTATGCCGGCGGCGCGTTCGACTGGCTCACGCCGTTCAGCCTGCTGACGGGCCTCGGCCTGATCGTCACGTACGCGCTGCTCGGCTGCTGCTGGCTCGTCGCGAAGACCGAAGACGACCTGCAGCGGCGCCTGCATCGCGTCGTGTGGCCGCTGACCGTCGTGCTGCTCGGCTTCATCGCGATCGTCAGCCTGTGGACGCCGCTGCAGGATCCGGCCGTCGCGCAGCGCTGGTTCGATTCGGGGCTGTTCTGGCGCCTGCTGCCGGTGCCGTTCCTGGTGGCCGCGTGCGCGGTGTGGATGCGTCGCGCGGTACGCGACCGGCACGACATGACGCCGTTCGTGCTCGCGCTGGCGCTGGTGCTGCTCGGCTACGTCGGCCTGCTCGTCACGCTGTTCCCGTATGCGATTCCCCAGACGATGACGATCTGGGAAGCGGCGGCACCGCGTTCGAGCCAGACCTTCACGCTGGTCGGCGCAGCGGTTATCCTCCCGATCATCATCGCCTACACGACGATGGGTTACTGGGTATTCCGAGGCAAGGTGCGCCATGAAGACCAGCATTACTACCACCACTGATTCCGCCGATCGCCTGCCTGCGGCACCGCGGCCGCGGATGCGCGGCTGGATGTGGTTCGTCGTTCTGTGGGCGGGCGGCGTGATCGGCGCCGTCACGCTCGGCTATGCGTTCAAGATCTTCATGAACCTCACGCTGTTTGCGGTGAAGTAGGCGAAGCGGGGTGCAACGCCCCGCATCCGGCCCTCGCCCGTCTCGCCGTATTGCACGCTGCCGTAGCGCCTTGTGACATCGGGTCGGCAATCGGCGGCGCAGGACGGCGGCGAATGCGCGACCGGCTACGCGTCCTGCCGCACCACGCCCAGTTTGAGCCCCAGCATGCCGAATATGCGGTTCATCGTCTGCACCGTCCCTTCGCTGCGCCCCTGTTCGATATCCTGAATCGTCTTGGTCGACACGCCGGCAAGCGTTGCCATTTCCGCACTCGTCAGCCGCATCGTCTTCTTCAGGTACCGCACGGATTCGCGCAGCGACCATTCGGGATGCGCGAGAACGCCCTCGATCGCTTGCCGCCGGAGCAAAAGCTGTTCGGGAAGCGGCAGCGCGTTGTAGCGTTTGTCCATCGTGTCGTCCTCCGCCTAACCCAGCGCATCCAGTTCACCGGCGAGCCGCTCGAGTCCAGGCCTCAGGAACGCATGCACATCGTCCTCCAATCCGAGCCCGGCGCCATGATCGGCGATTTCCTGCAAACGCGGCGCCATCGCACTCAGCCGCGCCTGCAATGCAGCACGGTCCAGCGCGACATGCGTCTCGCCCGCCCGCGGCTCGCTAGACCGAACGACCGCATCAAGCACGCGCGCCCAGTCCGGCCGGCCGCCGTCATTTCCTTCCCACCGAATACGCCTCGCAATGCCGTCCGGATGCAGATACATCGGTGCAAAGTCGTAGAGCGGTGTCAGCGCGATGCGGCCGTCGAAATCGCGCTGTAACGCGGTGTTTCGCGCATGGTTATCCTTGTTGCCCAACGCGAGATTCGCGACGTCGCGGCACAGGTATTCAGCCACCTCGGCCTGGGGATTCGTGCATTGACGCACGAGATGCCGGCATACCTCGTCATGGCTCGGCACGACACCGAAGCCGGCGTTGCCCGTCAACGAAGCAACGCTTTCCTGAGCGAGCCGGACAACGCGACCGCCCACACGCGCACGATCGAAACGCCGAATGAAGAGCGAGCGGTCGCGCAGCACCAGCGGTGCATGCACGCGCAAGCCGAGACGCTGGGCCAATGACATGTAGGGCGCTTCGTGACGCAGGATCTGCGCAAGGCGTGCGTTCGTGCCGCGTCCGAACTTGACGATGTAATGCTCGACCGCGCGCTCGTCCGGCAGCGTGTGATCGAGATAGAGCAGCCCGTCGTCCGCGCGGGTCAGCAGCAGCTTCGGCCACTCGCCCTGCACACCCGAAGAGCCCGCAACGAAGAATCCGTGCGCGGCAAGATATTCGCTGAACGCGTCGCCTCGCGCGACCACCTCCTCGTCGGTAAAGCCTTGCCGCGGCCCCTGATGCTCGGCAAGCCATTGCGCCGCCTCCCTGACACGCAGATTTCCGATCGAATTACCGGCCCCCGCGAGCAGCAGCGGCCAGTCGGCATGCTGCTCTGCCGTTTCCGGCAAACCGAGGCGGCGCAACAGTTCCTCGCGGCCGAAGCCTTGCGGCAACAGATCGATCAGGAAAACAGGCCAATGCGGTGTCTCCAGTGGCTCGAGGCCAACCGGAAAACGGCACGTCATCGCATGCGCGTCGCGGGCAGGCCGATGCCGAATGGCCCACTCGACGTCGTACCCGGTATAAGCACGCGCGCGCCAACCTTCCCCGGGGTCGCCGAACAGGGTGACGACGCCGATATCGTGCCAGGCACCGTCGGCATGGAGTTGGATCGTGCAGGACGCGCTCATTTTCTGGAAGAAATATATATAAATTACTAGACGACCAGCAAGTAAAGTATATATTTTTCTACCGAAATACCAACCTTCTTTGTCGAGCACGCCTGAGCAGGCGCAATCTTGAATCAGCTTCTGCGGGTCAGCGCCGCCTCGATCTTGCGATCGGTCTTGTACTGGCTCAGCGCGTACACCGACCAGATCGCGGCCGGCAGCCAGCCGATGATCGTGAGTTGCAGGAGCAGGCAGATCACCCCGGCGATCGGGCGGCCGATCGTGAAGAACTGGAACCACGGGAGCAGCAGGGCAAGCAGAAGGCGCATGAGCGGTCCTTTTGAGTACGTCGTTGAACGGGCGATACTCGGCCAATATGGCGGGTTGCGCACGCCGTTTCAAGCCCGGGCGCGACGCGCACCGGGCGAAGCGTCGTACCGATGCGCCCGCGCTACGCCGAATCGGCCAGCCACTGCGCGACGCGCAGGACGAGCGGATCCGCGTCGTCGAAGCACTCGACGCCCGCGACCTGCGGTGCACCGCAAATCGTGAACACCGGCTTGCCCCACTGCAACCCGAGCGCGATTTCGGACAGCGTGCCGAGCCCGCCGCCGACCGCGATCAGGCACACCGACGCGCGTGCGACCAGCGCATTGCGCGTGATGCCGAGCCCCGTCGGCAACGCGACGCTCAGGTACGGATTCGCCAGCGCGGCGTCGTCTTCGGGCAACAGCCCGATCGCGCAGCCGCCGGCCGCATGCGCGCCTCGCGCGGCGGCCTCCATCACGCCCTGCTTGCCGCCGCCGACGAGCGCGATACCCGTGGCCGCCACCGCGTGCGCGATCCGTTCCGCGACCCGCATCTGTTCATCGGTCGCGTCGCGCGGGCCGATCACACCGACCGGCATCCGGTGCCGGTGCATGCCGCGTTGCCGTTGCGCCAGTCGCGCGAGCGCGTCGCGGGCCGGTTCGGACCACGCGCATTCAATGACGTCGTTGGCGAACAAGGCCTTCCCCCAGTGCCAGAACGCAGGTACAGATGGCCGTCAGCCCGATCGACAGCACAGCCGCCTGCGAGAAATCGGTTTGCCCGTCCGACAGCTTCAAATACATCAGCAGCGGCAGGATGTTGATCTGCGTGCCGGCCAGCGCCAGCGCCGTGCCGTACGTGCCGAGCGCGATCGCGGTCACGAGGCACCATGCGGATGCGACCGACGGCCACAGCTCGCGCCACGCGACGTCGAGCCACGCGCGCCAGGGCCGCGCGCCGAGCGTAAGCGCCGCCTCGAGCGGCCGCCGGTCGAGATTCGCGAGCGTGGGGTAGATCATCAGCGCGACGCGCGGGATCAGGTAATACGCATAGGCGACCGCGAGTCCCGGCATCGTGTAGATCGCGCCGCCGATCACGGTCGGATCGGCGCCCAGCGCGGCCAGCAGCGTGGTCACGAAGCCTGAGCGGCCGAACGCGAGGATGAAGCCGTACGCGATCACCAGCCCGGAAAACGCCAGCGGCACGCCGAGCAACGCGAGCGACCAGTGACGACGGGCCGGCGACTGTCCGGCCAGCGCGAACGCGACCGGCACGCCGACGGCGACCGACAGCGTGCCGGCACCTGCAGCCAGCGCCAGCGAGCGCACGATCGCATCGGCGACGAGCGGATCGCGCCACACCGCCGCGAACGCGCGGCCGCCGCCCGCGCATGCCGCGTCGACGAGCGCGGCCAGCGGCAGCACGAAGCACACGGCAAGCAATGCCGCCGCAGGAAGCGCGCCGAAGCGGCGCAGCACGCCGCGTTCGGGTAAGGAAGCCTGCATCCCTCGCCCCTTACTGGCCGAGCGTGGCCTGCGACCAGAGCTGGTCGACCTCGGCCTTGCGCGCCGCCGCCTTCGCGACATCGAGCGGGCGCACCTGCGGCGCGTTCGGCAGCTTCGCCGCGACTTCCGGCGCGACCGGCGTGCCCGGCACCGCCGGACGCACGTAGCCTTGCGCGAACAGCGCCTGCCCGACGTCGCTCATCACGAGGTTGAGCCAGAGCTGCGCGGCGGACGGATTCGGGCCGTTCTTCACGAGACTCATCGCGTAGGGCGCCGACACGCTGCCGTCCTGCGGAATCACGACGTCGGCCGCGTCGCCCATGCCGTCCGCGTACTTCGCCTTGAGGCCGTCGTTCTCGTAGCCGATCAGGATCGGAATCTCGCCCTTCACGAACTTCGCGTACGGCGTCGTGCCCTCCACGCGCAGCACGTTGCCGGCCTGCTTCAGCTTGCCGAAGAAGTCGGCGCCCGGCTTCGGATTCTCGACGCCGCCGCCGTTCGCATATGCGGCCGCGAACACCGCGACCTGGCCCTGCCCGGTCGAGCGCGGGTCGAGATAGACCACCGCGTTGCGGTACTCGGGCTTCAGCAGGTCGGACCAGCGCTGCGGTACGTTCTTGACGAGCTTCCGGTTGACGAGGAACGCGATGTTCAGCGAATGCACGGCGAACCAGCGAGCGTCGGTCGCGCGGAACACGCCCGGCAGCCTGTCGAAGTTGATGGGCTTGAACGGCGCGACGACGTCCTTGCCTGCGGCATCGAGCGCCGACGCGGCGAAGTAGTACGCGGTATCGGCCTGCGGGCGGCGGCGCGACTTGTCGAGCGCGACGACGGTCGCGGCCGAGCCGATGTCGTTGTAGGTGATCTCGACCTTCGGGTAGCGCTTGCGGAACTCGGCGAACAGCGCCTTCCAGTTCGCCCATTCGGGGCCGGTATCGAACGACACGACGAGCCCTTCGTCGGCCGCCTTCGCGTACAGCGCGTCTTCGCCCGGATACAGCGGCGCGGCCTGCGCCGCCGCGCAGGAAAGCGCGACGAGCGCGCCCAGCGCCAGCACGCGGGCGCGCATGGCCTTCACAAGAGAGGAGCCTGCAAACATCGTGAATCTCCGTTGAACGAAAGAAATCAGCGCGCATCCGGCGATGCCGGCAGCACGAGCAGATGGCGCGGGTCGATCGCGATGCTGCGCGCGGCGGGCTCTCGCCCTTCGCACAGCAGCACGTCGGCCGAGCCGTCCGGAATGAAGTCGTAGCGCTGCGTTGCGCCGAAGTAACGCACGTCCCCGCGACGGCCTTCGATGCGATTCGCGCTCTGCGCCGGCGGATCGGCCTGCACGTGCTCGGGCCGCACCAGCACCGCGATCTCCGTCCCCGGCCGATGCGCGCCCGTTTCCGCGCGCAGCGTCGCGAAGCGCACGTCGATTTCGCCGTGCGCGAGCACGCGGCCGCGCAGCAGCGTCGAATGCCCGACGAAGCGCGCGACCTGGGCGGTCGCCGGACGTTCGTACAGGTCGCGCGGCGTGCCGGACTGAAGCACGCGACCGCCGTCGACGATCGCGACGCGGTCGGCCATGCTCAACGCTTCGTCCTGGTCGTGCGTGACGAACAGCGTCGTCGCGCCGCATGCGCGCTGCAGTGCCCGGATCTCGTCGCGCAGCTGATGACGGATGCCGGCATCGAGCGCCGCCAGCGGCTCGTCGAGCAGCAGCAGCTTCGGCTCGATCACGAGCGCCCGCGCAAGCGCGACGCGCTGCTGCTGTCCGCCGGACAGCATCGCGATGCCGCGCGTCGCGTGCGCCGACAACCCGACCCGCTCGAGCATGTCGAGCGCGCGGCGGCGCCGGACGTCGGCCGCGACGCCGCGCATCCGCAGCCCGTACGCGACGTTGTCGACCACCGACAGGTTCGGGAACAGCGCGTAGTGCTGAAACACCATCCCCACTTCGCGCCGCCACACGGGCACGCCGGCCACGTCGTCGCCGCCGATCGCGATGCGGCCGCGCCAGCCGTCGAGCAGTCCGGCCGCGAGCCGCAGCAGCGTGGATTTGCCGGACCCGCTGCGCCCCATCACCGCGAGCAGTTCGCCCTGCGCGGCGGACAGCGTGATGTCCTCGACGCCATGGCGGGCGCCCGGATACTGGAAGCTGACGTGTTCGAATTCGAGGCTCATGGATGACTCACTTCAGACGTTGCACGGTGCCGACGGACACGAGCGTCGCCAGCACGGCGAGCACGAGCAGCACGACGGTGGCGGCGCACGCCATCCCCGTCGCGCCGTAGAACGCCTGCAGCAACACGATCGGATAGTTCCGGTAGCGGAAGCCGGCGATCAGGTTCGAGATCTGGAATTCGCCGATCGACAGTGCGGCCACCATCACGAGCCCGGAAAACAGGCTATGGCGCAGGTTCGGCAGCACGATCGTGACGAACTGGCGCAGCGGCGTCGCACCGAGCGTCGCCGCGCAGGCCTCGAGCCGCGCGAGGCCGAGATGGCGCAGGTCGCCGAGCAGCGTCTGCAGCAGATACGGCAGCGTCAGCACCGCGTGCGCCGCGATCATCAGCGGCAACGTGCCGAGCCACGGCAGCGCGTCGCCGCTGAAGATCGCGATGTAGCCGAAGCCGAGCGTCAGCGCCGGCACCGCGACCGGCATCAGCATCACGACGCGCGTCGCGAACCCGCCGCCGGCCTGCGCGCGATGATGCAGCGCATACGCGAGCGGCAGGCCGATCACCGCGTTGAGCGCGCAGCACGCCAGCGCGACGATGAAGCTCACGCCGAACGCGCGGGTGAAGCTACGGTTCGCAGCCAGGTCGGCGAACCAGTGCCCGGTGACGCCGGCGGGCAGCAACGTGTTCGTCCACGATTCGCCCACCGCGCCGATCAGCAGCAAGGCGATCGGCAACAGCAGGTAGAGCGTGAACGCCGCGAGCAGCGCCTGCAGCAGCAGGCGCCCGACGGGCGGCCGGGCCGGTTTGTTACGACGAATCGGAATACCGTCGGCCACGGCCGGGGCGGTTGACGCAGGCATGAACACACTCGCTGACGATCGGAAAAATCCTCGCGCAACGCCCGCCGGACGAGGCCCGCATGCGTTGTCGAAGCCGGCGCAGTGTGCGGTTCCGACATGGCATCGTCATGAAAAAAACGTAAAAAGCGCGCATCGACCTGTGCAAGGACGGAACAGCTCGCCATGAAGCACCTGTATCCGAACGTGGCGGAACTGCATGCATTCGCCACGTCCGCGAAGTACCTGAACTTCTCCTACGCGGCCCGCGAACTGGGCCTGACGCCGAGCGCGGTCAGCCGGCAGATCGCGAACCTCGAGGCGCTGTTCGGCGTGAAGCTGTTCGTGCGCGAGGGGCGCGGCCTCGCGCTCACCCGTGCCGGCCAGGTGTATCACGCGCGCGTCGTCGGCCCGCTGCGCGAAATCGGCAACGCGTCGATCGAGCTGCTGAGCGCCCGCGAGAACAGCGACCTGCTGACGATCGCGAGCGTGCCGACCTTCACGACGAAGTGGCTGTTGCCGCGGCTCACGCGCTTTCTCGCCGCCGCGCCGGGCGTCACGCTGAGCTTTCGCCGTCATCTCGCGCCCGGCGACGTGTTTCCGTTCGGGCTCGACGCGGCGATCCGCTACGGCGACGGCGGATGGGAAGGCGTGCGAAGCGACTATCTCGGCGGGCGGACCTTCGTGCCGGTCTGCTCGCGCGAATTCGCCGACCGGCATGCGCTGCATGGGCCTGCCGATGCAGCGGCGGCGCCGCGCCTCGTGCACGAACAGGCGGAGATCGCGTGGTCCGCCTGGGCGGAACGTCATCGCGCGTCGCAAATGAACGCGCTGGCCGGGCCGCGCTTCGAGCAATATTCGGTGCTGATTCAGGCGGCCCAGGCCGGGCTCGGGATCGCCCTCGTGCCGCGCTTCCTGATTCTCGACAATCTCGCTGCGGGCACGCTGGTCGAGCCGTTCGACGCGCCGGTCGACGTGGACGCGCAGGGACACTACCTGTGCTACGCGCCGGAGCGTCTCGACACGAGCGATGCGTTGCGGCGTTTCAGGGCATGGATGCTGGACGAAGCCGGGCGCGCGCAAGACGGCACGCCGCCGCCCTGAAACGAACGGCGCGCACCGCCTGCGGCGGCACGCGCCCGTTGCCGGACACCGCGCGACGTCGGCATCCGGCATACACCGTCAACGCCCGATACCGAGCCCCGGCAGCACGCGCGTATTCTCGGCCACGACCGCCTGCAGCAGGCGCGGGTCGGCGCCGAGCAGCGCGAGGATCGTCGGCGCGACCTGCTTCGTGCCGACGAGATCGTTCACCGTGCGCGCACGATGCAGGCCCGGATACGACACGAGCAGGCCGAGGTGGCTGTCGTCCGGCGCGTTGCCGCCGTGCTCCTCGTCCTTCTTCGTGCTCGACGTGTAGATCACGCCAGGATTCGGCTGGACGACGATGTCCGGCGTGCGGCCGTTGGCCGGATCGCCGAAGCGGTCGGCCAGCGCCGCGCCGTACAACACGTACGCCTGCGGGCCGTCCGCGCAGATCCCCGGCGCGTTGCAGCCGAGGTTCGCCTTCAGCGTCTGGACGACCGCCGTGCGCTGGCTGCGATCGCGCAGCCAGATCAGCCCGACGTCGTCGGTCTGCACGAAGCCCGTGCCGACCAGGCCCGAACCGTCGTTCAGGTTGCCCGTCGCCGTGTTGTTCTGGCCGAAGTTGCCGTTCGGGTCGATGAAGTTGTTCGCTTCGAGCAGCTTCGTCAGCGTGTCGCCGTTCTTCACGAGCTTCGTGTGATCGGTCGGCGACTGGCCGTGCTTCGCCGTGACGATCACGGCCGTCGACGTGTACAGGTTGGCCTGCTTCAGCGCCGCGACGACATGGCCGATCGCGTCGTCGACGTACGTGATCGCGTTCGCGACCTGCCCGTTCGGCGTGAAATCGGCATCGAGATAGCCGCCGCCCTTCGCGACCGGCGCCTTCTGCGCGACGCTCAGCGTCTGGAAGTTCGCGCCGAACAGCGTCGGCACCGGCGCGTTCTTCGTGCCGGTCGAATCGCGGCCGCCGATCTGGTTGATCAGCGCCTGCACGTGCAGGTTGTCGAAGCGCGCGGTGTGCGAGTAGACGTCGGTATAGGCGGTGTTGGTCGCCGGGTCGATCGAATTGATCTCGGTGCGCATCAGGTCGTCGACGCCAGTGCCCGACGGGCCGTTCAGCCAGTCGTAGCCCCATGCATGCTTGTCGGCCCATGCGGTGTGCGCATTCGGCACGCCGGCCTTCACGGCCTCGAACACCGTGTTGGTCTTCACGTAGTTGTGCGGGTAGACCGGCACGCACTGGCCGTTGACCTTCGCATGCGGGATCGCCTGCGGATTGAACGCGCCGCCGCCGTCGAGGTGCACGAGCGCGCCGCCGTTGAACGCATCGATGCCGGCCGTCTCGTCGAACACGACGTTCCAGCCCTGCTTGCCCGAGCACGTCGTGTCGCTCGGTGCGTACAGGTTGCGGTCGTACGACACGTCGTAGAACAGGCCGGCCGTCTTCGGCGAGCCGCCCGTCACGAGCGCGGCGAGGCCCGGGAACGAATCCGACAGGCCCGGCGTGTACGCATTCGCGTACGTCACGCCGCTCTTCGCCAGCACCGCGATGTTCGGGCACGTATTCGCACCGATGCAGCGGGCGAGATCCTGTTCGTGCAGGCCGTCGATGCTCAGCAGCAGCACGTGCTTCACGACGCGGCTCGCCCGCCCGTTGCCCTCGCCGTGAGCGTTGCCGTCCTGTTGCGCCGCATGCACGCCCGCGCTGGCGAGCGCCAGCGCAGCCGCCACCATCACCGCCACTTTCCGTTGCTTGATGAACCTGGAAATCATCACCCCACCTCACCGATTGATGTTGAACTACGCGACTTGCCGTCAGGCGCGCAAAATATCGCCGCGTCGTGCGGCGGTCGGATGAAGCGGGGCTTTCTGTTCTCTGTCAAACGTAACCAATCGCAAATGACACGAAGCAGTCGCAATACGCGGCCTTGGCGTGCGCCGGCCCGCGCGGCCGGATTTTTTTTCGGCTTGGCCCGCGACTATTGGCGTGTGATAAAGGGTTTTCCCTGACCCGGAGCACGACTATGTCAACCCTGGAAGCTCTCCGGTTCGTGCTGGACGATGCACGTACCCCCGAAATCATTCGCCATCACGTCGTCGACGCGCTGCAGTACGCATTGCGCAACTACGGACAGGTGTTCACCGCCAAGGAAGTCGAATGGCTGACGCAGTGGGACGACGCGCGTCTGCCGCTGGCCGCGAGGAAGGAACTGGACAAGCGCGAACCGGCGATCGCCGGGCGCTGACAAAACCGCCGCGCCCGGCGGGTGCGGGCGCGGCGGCGGAGGGCGACAATGCTTACTGCAGCCCGAAGTCGACGCGGGTCGTCGCGCCCTTGTCCGAGATGCCCTTCGCGTCGAGCTTCGGCGCGACGACGAACATGCGGCTCGAGTCGATCTTGCCGTCAAGATACTGGCGCACGACCTGCGCGCGCTGCTGCGCGAGCGCACGCAGCGCGTTGTCGTCGGCCGGCGCGTGATCGGCGAGCGCCTGCTTCATGTCCGCATCGGGCAGCGTCTTCTGCAAGCCGACGAGGTTGCGCGGCTTCTTGAAGTCGGCGGCCTTGTACGCGCGCGTCAGGTACTTCGAGTATTCGGCCTTGTCGACCTTCACCGACATCGGATCGACGCTCTCGCCCTGGCCGACCACGTCCTTCAGCTTCTGCTGGCGCACCAGCCGCTCGACGTACGCGTCGCGCAGCCCCGGCGTGTCCTGCGCCGGATCGACGCGGCCGATCAGGTCGAGGCGGATCGACGGCTTCTCGGTCAGCATCTTCACGACGGTGTCGAGCTTCTTCTGCTGCGCGCCGGTCAGCTCGTACGAACCCGGCGCGAACTCGACGTAGCCGAGATCCTCGCCGCCGCTGCCGCCGAACGCATTCGCGAGCAGCGTGAACGGCGACGTGACGGCTTTCGCGATCAGGTTCAACACCGCGTGCCAGATCAGCCCGCCGACGCTGAACTCCGGATTCGACAGCGAGCCCGACACCGGCAGGTTCACGTCGATCTGGCCGCGCGTGTTCTTCAGCAGCGAAATCGCGAGCTTCACCGGCAGCTTCGTCGCCGTGTCGTTCTCGACACGATCGCCGAACGTGAGCTGATCGATGAAGATGTGGTTGTTCGCCGACAGCTGGTCGTTCGCGAGCTGGTAGTGCAGATCGACGTTGAGCTTGCCCTTCGTGATCGGGTAGCCCGCGTACTTCGCCGAATATGGCGTCAGGTTGGTCAGCTCGATGTCGTGCGCGGTCGCCGTGAGGTCGAGCGCCGGTTTCTCGATCAGCGGGTTCACCGAGCCCTTGATCGAGATCGGCCCGTTGCCCGCGAGGTTCGCGGCGACGTCGACCGGCGCGGACGTCGTCGAATCCGTGCCGAACGCGCCGATCGTGCCCTTGATCGCGACGAGGTTCGCCGTGTAGTTCGGCTTGATGAAGTTGTCCGTGTACGTGACGCGACCGTTCTGCAGCAGCAGTTCGCCGAAGTGCATCCGCACCGGATTCTGCGGCTGCGGCGCGGCCTTCACGACCACCGTCGCCGACGCGGCGGCCGGCATGGACGCCTGCTGCGCGGCCGCGGCCGATGCGGCCTGCGCAGCGGCCGGCGGCGTCACGCCCGGCGACAGCGGCACCGGCTCGCCCTTGCTCGCGTCGCGCGTGAGCGACTGCGCGGGGCCCGACTCCTTCGCGACCACGTCCTTCAGGTTCAGGCGCCCCTGCGCGTCGAGCAGCACGCGACCGTAGAAGTTCGAGAACGTCACGCGCGCGGCGTCGACGTCGGTGCCCTTCTCGTCGTAGTTCGCCTTCAGGTTCGACAGCGCGAGCGAGCGCCACCCTGCGAACGGGTCGGAGGTCGCCTTGTCGAGCATCCGCACGTCGACCAGCGCGACGTCGCCGCGATAGGTCGCGCGCGGCGTGTCCTTCACCTGCGCGAACGTCAGGTTGCCTTGCGCGTTGAGCAGCGCGCTCGCGATCGTCGCGTTCAGCGCGCTGCCGAAGTACGGCTCGAACGCGGCCGCGTCGAGGCGGTTACCGTTGATCTTCAGGCCGACCTTCAGCGGCTGCGCGGTCACATCGCCCGACACGTTCAGCGAGCCCTTGCGGTTCAGCGTCGCCTTCAGTTGCACGGGCAGCGGCTTCGTCAGGTCGTCGCTCACCTTCTGCACCGACAGCTCCAGCGGCTTGATCGCCAGCTTCACCGGGCGCGGCGTCGACAGGTCGGTGAAGTTCGCGGACGCGTCCTTCACGTTCAGCGCATCGATCCGGTAGTGCCACGACGGCGCGGCGGCCTGGGCCTTGCGCGCGACCGTGCGCTGCGGCACCGCCGCCTGCGCGGGTTCGGCCAGCGCCGCGAGGTCGATCTTGCCGTCCTTCAGGCGCTTCACGTCGAGCGCGAGCCCGCTCGCGTCGACGCTCGCGATCTCGGCGGTGCGTGCGGCGACGTCGACCTTCGCGATCTTCGCGCTCGCGTCGGGCAGCGCGATCGCGGGCGCCTTGTCGTTCGGCGCGGCGATCTTCAGCGACTTCAGGCTGATCGTGCTGTCCGCGACTTCCGCGGCGAGCGGCGTCTTGCCCCAGTCGGTCTTCGCGTTGACGGTCGCGCCGAGCGTGCCGTCGAGCACGCGCGCGCGCGTCGCCTCGCCCAGGTACGGCTGCAGCGCCGGCAGCGCGAGCGCGGCGACCGTCAGCTTCGTGTCGGCCTGCTTCGCGGCGAGATTGAACGCGCCTTCGGCCGTCACGTCGCCGCCGCGCGACAGCGACGTCGACAGCGTGTATTTCGCGGGTGTCTTGCCCTGCAGCGAGAAGCCGTCGAGCGTCGCGGCGAGCTTCGTCAGCGACATCGCGGTCGGCGTCGCCGGCACGCGGTCGTCGACGTTGATCGTGCCGCCGTCGATCGCGAAATGACGGATCGTCAGGTCGAGCGGCGGCGCTGCCTTCGCGGCGGCGCTGCCTTCGGCCTTCGCGGCGCTGGCGGCGCTGGCCGCGGCGACGGTGGCGCCGGAAGCGCCGGAAACGGCGACGGCCGACGCGGCCGGCTTGCCGGCTTCGGATTTCGGTGCGGCGGCCGGCTGCGCGACGAGCTTCTCGACGTTCAGCACGCCTTCCTTGTCGCGCGACAGGTCGACCACCGGCTGGTCGATCCGGATCTCGTCGAAGTGCATCGCGTTGCGCAGCGGCTCGAGGCCAGCCGCCGCGACGTGCACGCCGCGCGCGGCGAACAGCGGCGCCGACGCGCGGTCGGTCACCTTCGCGTCGTTCAGGTCGACGGTACCGGACACGCGCAGCGCGGGCGTCTCGCCGCTCATCACGAAATTGACCGTGAGGTCGCTGCTCAGCAGGCCGCTCGTCACGGCCACCGGCAGCTTCGCCGGCACGTACGAGATCAGCTTCGGCACGTCGAGGCGGTCGAACTTCAGCGCGATCTCCGATTCGCGCGACTGCGCGAACGGCTTGGTCTTGCCGTCGATCGAGAGCGGGCTGCCGTCGAAGCGCGCGCGCAGCTTCGGCTCGACGAAGATGTCGGTCTTCGAGGCCAGCGTCGCGATGTACGGAATACCGAGCGTCCAGTTGTCGACGACGTGCTTTTCGTTCAGCAGGCGATCGTCGAAGTCGATCCGGCCGTCGTTGACCTGGATGTTCGACACCGAGAACTGCGTCGGCTTGCTGTTGGGTTGCGGCGACGGCGACGAGAACTTCTCGGTCAGGTCGGTGAAGTTGAAGCGCTGCGCGTCGTAGCGGACGATATGAAAGCGCGGCGAATCGAGCCGGATTTCGTTGACGATCGGCGCGCCGCGGAACAGCGACGACCACGACGGCCTCACGACGAGCTTGCCGATGTCGATGAAGTCGCCCTGGCCGCCGCGCTCGCCGAGGTGGATGCCGTCGGCTTCGAGGTTCAGCGTGTACGGGTTCAGTGCGATGCGCTGGATCGTGGCCGGACGGTCGAGCTGCTTGCTCAGTTGCTGTTCGGCGACATGGCGGATCAGCGGCGGCGCCGCGAAGAAGCCGAGCAGTCCGAATAAAACGACGAAGATCAGCACGCCGATGCCGATACGCCGGGTCCGGCGCGAGCGTGCAACGCCACCGAGGGCATGGAGGGTCGAGGGTATGGTTTCTTTGTCTGCGCTTGCCATGCTTGAATGTCTCGGAAATGGATGACGGGCCGCACCGGAGAACCGGGCGGCCGCGCACGCTATCCCGAAAGTATAGGCTCAGGAGGTGACGGTACGGAGGTCGGGCGCCACCGCCGCGCCCGCCGGTCGGACAACGGCGGCAGTCAACCGTTCATTTCCGGACGACGACGGGCGGCATCCACGACCCGTCGCTCGCCTGCGGCTTCGGCGCGTACAGGCGCAACGCGAGCGCGAAATCGGTACGCGGCGCCGGCAGCCAGTTGGCCGCATGCGTGCCGCCCGGCGACGCCGACACGACGATGTCGATCGAGCCGTCGTGGTTGCGGCGCAGCCGGTCGCGGTCGCCGAGCGAGCGGCGCGCCGACCCGACGTCGGGCAGCGCGCCGTTGGTCGTGTACGGCGTGAGCGTCCAGAACGCGCGCACCGGCGGCAGTGCGCCCGGCGCGAAATGCAGCACGTAGCGGTTCGCGCCGTTCAGCGGATGGCCGTCGCTGTCGACGCGGGTGATCGCGAGCGTCTCGTCGTCGCGCGTCGCGGTGCCGAACTGCGTGTAGGCCGCGTACGCGCGCAGCGCGTAGTCCTGGCCGTACTTGCCGGCCGTGTCGCCGATCCAGTTCCAGCCGTTCGCGCTCAGCAGGTTCGACGGCGGCGTCGCGAGCCGCGCGCGCGCCTCGGCAATGCCGGCCGTCGCGGCCGTGAGACGGTCGCCCGTCCACAGTACCGGGTAGCCGGCCTTCACGCCGATATCGGCGAGCGATTCCTGGGCGTGCGCGTCGTCGGCCGGCGCCGGATTGTCCTGCAGCGCCTGCGCGAAGCGCGTGAAGAACGCCTTCGGGTCGAGCGCGGCCACCTGCTCGGCCGGCGTGCCGCCGCCCACCGCTTCGGACGGCGCGCTGCCCGCATGGACCGCGACCGACGCGCCTCGCTCGGCGCCCGTGTAGACCGACAGCGGCACCACGCGGATCGCGCGCTGCAGCTTCTTCACGTTCGTCAGGTCGCGCCCGCCGCTCGTCTGCAGCCGCACTTCGAGCCACGCGTTGGCGGACGGCACGTCGACGCGCAGCGCGCCTTTCGGCAACGTGCCCTGCCAGTCCTTGGCGGCGAAAGCAATCGTTTGCGACCGTCCGGCGCCACGGGCGCCGCGCGCCGCCACGCTCGACGACGACCACAGCACGTTCGTCCACATGTCGAGCGCGCGCGCGTCCCAGTAGCGGCCGCGCGTGTCGGGCAGCGTGACAATCACGGGTTCGGCGGCGACGTCGAGCCAGCCGGTCGAGTCGAGCGTGTCCACGCCCGGCAACGGCGGATTGACCGCGCCGACGGGCGGCAGCGCCTGCGCGTGGCGCAGCGTGTTGAGCGGGGCCTGCCCCGGTTGCGCGCCGTCGCCGCCCGTCGCCGCTTCCTTCGCGACGTCCATCAACACGAGCGGATACGCATAGATATAGGAGTCGGCGACTTCCGCGCGCATCCAGCCGGTTTTCCGCTGGATCGCGTCCGGTTGCGACGCGCACCCTGCAAGCAACGCCGCAATGGCCAGCGACGCGCACGCGCGTCGCAGAGAAACTGATTCTCGCTGGTTTTCAATCATCGATTACTGGCCGAATATCATTCTTTTCAGTCAACGCCCTGTTCGCCTCGCGAACGGCGAAAACAAGGCACCCCAGCGTGCCCGGATGACCGTTTCGCTACGATTCGTAACGGTGGGCGCTGATGTCAGGCCGGTATCATAGCGCCTAAGGGCATCCCCCAATATGCCGAATAACGGGTAGAACGCTAGCCGAACCGTCAAAAAATCCGAAATAGTCCACGGGATTCGGCAAAAATCTGGAACTGCGCCGGGAGCATCAACCCGTCGACGTCTCGCGAGCGCCCAGCCTGGCGCCTCAGCGCGCACCGGCTGTCCGTCTGGAAGCCGGGGCGATCGCCTTTTTCCGCATTGTGACAATCTGTGTGCATCGACATGCGTCGCATCGTCGCCGACGCTTGACCTTACCATCATGGGAATGTTGATACTGGAACCATTCGCGGCACGAACCGCGCCTTTGGGGAATCCGACATGACTGAACCACTTGCCTCCGCAGCGCTGCACACGATCGAACTGAGCGTCGACGGCATGCATTGCGGCGGCTGCACCGGCCGCGTGCAGCGCGCGCTGGCCGCCGTGCCGGGCGTCATCGGCGTGGCGGTCGATCTCGATGCGCATGCGGCAACCGTCACCGCGCAGGAGACGGTCGAGCCCGGTCGGCTCGTCGATGCCGTCCGCGAGGCCGGCTACCGCGCAGCGGTGCGCGAAGCGGCGGTCGAAACCGTCGCGGCCGCGCATTCGGCGCGCGCGCCCCTCCCCGCAACGCCGCCGACGCCGGCTGCCGCCGCGACGATCGAACTCGACATCGACGGCATGACTTGCGCATCCTGCGTGTCGCGCGTCGAGAAGGCGCTCGTGAAGGTGCCGGGCGTCACGCGCGCATCGGTCAATCTCGCGACCGAGCGTGCGACGGTCGATGCCACGGCCGGTGTGTCCGCCGCGCAATTGGCGGATGCCGTGAAGCAGGCCGGCTATGACGCAACGCCGACGGGGCCGGACATCGCCGTCCCAGCCGCTGCCACTGCCTTGCCCGCCGCACCCGCAAGCATCGAACTCGACATCGACGGCATGACCTGCGCGTCCTGCGTGTCGCGCGTCGAGAAGGCGCTCGCGAAGGTGCCGGGCGTCACGCGCGCATCGGTCAATCTCGCGACCGAGCGCGCGACGGTCGATGCGTCGGCCGACGTCTCCGCCGCGCAGCTTGCCGAAGCGGTGAAACAGGCCGGCTATGACGCGACGCCGGCTGCCGTTTCCACGCCTCCCGCCACCTCCCCGGTCGCAGACGTCGAACTCGACATCGGCGGCATGACCTGCGCGTCCTGCGCCGGCCGCGTCGAAAAAGCGCTGGCCGCCGTGCCGGGCGTGGCGCGCGCGACGGTCAATCTCGCGACCGAACGCGCGTCGGTACACGGCGCCGGCGCACTCGATCCCGCCACGTTGATCGCGGCAGTCACCACGGCCGGCTACCGTGCGTCGCTTCCCGCCGCCTCACCCGCAGGTGAAACGACCGGCGCCGACTTACGACCGGCCAGCTCCGCGCAGGACCCCGACGCACGCAAGCGCCGCGAAGCGATCCGCGAACGCAACCTGGTGATCGGGGCCGCCGTGCTGAGCGCGCCGCTCGTCGCGCCGATGCTCGCCGCGCCGTTCGGCATCGACCTGATGCTGCCCGGGTGGCTCCAGCTCGTGCTCGCGTCGATCGTGCAGTTCGGCTTCGGCGCGCGCTTCTACCGCGCGGCCTGGCATGCGGTGAAGGCGCTCACCGGCAACATGGACCTGCTCGTCGCGCTCGGCACGTCGGCCGCGTACGGGCTGAGCCTGTGGATGCTGCTGCGCGATCCCGCGCATCCCGGCCATCTGTATTTCGAAGCGTCGGCCGTCATCGTCACGCTCGTGCGCTTCGGCAAGTGGCTCGAATCGCGCGCGAAGCGCCAGACCACCGAGGCGATCCGCGCGCTCAACGCGCTGCGCCCCGATCGCGCGCGCGTCGTCGAGCACGGCATCGAACGCGACGTGCCGCTGTCGCAGGTGCGCGTCGGCACGCACGTCGGCATTCGGCCCGGCGAGCGCGTGCCCGTCGACGGGCGGATCGTGTCCGGCCGCTCGCACATCGACGAATCGCTGATCACCGGCGAAAGCCTGCCCGTGCCGAAGGACGACGGCGACGCCGTCACCGCCGGCTCGATCAACGGCGAAGGCGCGCTCGTCGTCGAAACCACCGCGATCGGTGCGGAAACGACGCTCGCGCGCATCATCCGGCTCGTCGAATCCGCGCAGGCCGAGAAGGCGCCGATCCAGCGGCTCGTCGATCGCGTCAGCGAGGTGTTCGTGCCGGCAATTCTCGGCATCGCCGTGCTGACGCTGGTGGGCTGGCTGATCGCCGGCGCGGGGATGGAAACCGCGATCCTCAACGCGGTCGCGGTGCTCGTGATCGCGTGCCCGTGCGCGCTCGGTCTCGCGACGCCCGCCGCGATCATGGCCGGCACGGGCGTCGCAGCCCGGCACGGCGTGCTGATCAAGGATGCGCAGGCGCTCGAGCTCGCGCAGCGCACGACCGTGATCGCGTTCGACAAGACCGGCACGCTGACCGAAGGCAAACCGTCCGTGACGGCCTTCGACGCCGTCGGCGTGCCGCGCGACGAAGCCCTCGCGCTCGCGGCGGCCGTGCAGCGCCAGAGCGATCATCCGCTCGCACGTGCGGTGGTTGCCGCGCATGACGCGGACGTGGCCGCACGGGGCGGCGCCGCCGGGTCGGTCGTCGCGACCGACGCGCGCGCCGTGGCCGGACGCGGCGTGGAAGCCCATGTCGGCGGGCAGCGGCTCGCGCTCGGCAGCACGCGCTGGCGCGACGAACTCGACATCGCGGTACCGCCGGCGCTCGACGCCCGTGCGGCGGAACTCGAGGGCGCCGGCAACACGATCTCGTGGCTGATGCGTGCCGACGTGCCGCGCGCGGTGCTCGCGCTGATCGCATTCGGCGACACCGTGAAGCCGGGCGCCCGCGACGCGATCGCGGCGTTGTCGGCGCGCGGCGTCGCGAGCGCGCTCGTGACGGGCGACAACCGCGGCAGCGCGGCGGCCGTCGCGGCGACGCTCGGCATCGGCGAAGTCCACGCGCAGGTATTGCCCGACGACAAGGCGCGCGTCGTCGCCGAGCTGAAGCGCACGCACGGCGGCGTCGTCGCGATGGTCGGCGACGGGATCAACGACGCGCCCGCGCTTGCCGCGGCGGACGTCGGCATCGCGATGGCGACGGGCACGGACGTCGCGATGCACACGGCCGGCATCACGCTGATGCGCGGCGACCCGGCGCTCGTCGCCGACGCGATCGATATCTCCAGGCGCACGTACCGCAAGATCCAGCAGAACCTGTTCTGGGCGTTCGTGTACAACTTGGTCGGCGTGCCGCTCGCGGCGCTCGGGTGGCTGAACCCGGTGATCGCGGGCGCGGCGATGGCGTTTTCCAGCGTCAGCGTCGTGACCAATGCGTTGCTGCTGCGGAGATGGAAAGGCCACGCGCGTTGATGCGGCCGGCGGTGTATGCCGGATGAGCGAACAGGTCGGCGCTCGACCAGCAGGAAGGGGCGGGAAGCGTGCCGACGTTGGCCGGCTACACGGCGTGCGGAACCGGCAGCACGTCACGACGCATCGCGCGCTGGCGGATTCAGTCCGACACGACCGGTTTGATCAACGTCGTGGTGATCGGCGCGAAGCCGCACGCGCGATACAGCGCACGCGCCGCCGCGTTGTGATTGAACACCGACAATCCGATCTCGGTGACGCCGTACCGGCGTGCCTCGGCATCGAGCGCATCGAGCGCGCGCGTGGCCCAACCCTGGCGACGCCGGGACGGGACGATGTCGAGGTCGTAAATGAACAGTGTGCGGTTCGGCCCTTCGGGGACGATCGCGTACCAGAGGTCGCCCACCGGATCGCCGCTGGCGCCGTCGATGAGCGTGACGAGGGTCTGGCCGGCGGTCAGCAAGCCGTCCGGCAGCAGCGTGTCGAAACAGGCGCGCGCACGATCGGCCGCGTCTTCGACAGCATTTTGCCCGGAGGAAACGAGATCGCTCGCGTAGCCGTCGATGGCTCGCGTGCGGTACGCGCGGAATTCGCCGGCCGTCATCGGCCGCATCTGCAGCATGGCCCGGTCGCCGTGAACGGAATCGAACTTCCAGTGTAGCGGGACGGGCGCACCGGCGCGCAATGCGGCGGTGGAAAACGGGCAGACAGGTTGGTGCGGCGGACGCCGCGCCGAATCAGCGAATCAGCGAATCAGCGAATCAGCGAATCAGCGAATCAGCGAATCAGCGACGATACAGAACGATCGGCACCAGGTTTGCACGGCGCACGCGCTCGGCCTCGGCGTGACGTGCGGCGTACGAGTATTCGGCGTCGAGCGGCAGGTGCGGGGATACGAACAGGTCGTCGATTTTTTGCAGCAGGGCGAAGATGAAGCTCATGTGAGACTCCTGACAGATATGGCTAGGGTTTTCCCTTAGACGATTACCATTCTAAGGGTTTTCCCTAAACTCTGCCAGTGGACTGCATCGGTTTGCCGCACGTGCGCGACAGCCGATCGCCGCCTCAGAACGGCGATCCTTGCCCCGTCAGGTCTCCAGGATAGGGTCGAAACGATTAACGCGTGCGACGAACCCGCTTCGCGACGGCCGCGTCACGGTTCGCGTTGCGCTGAAGTCGGTCGACTTGCGACAGGAGCGCTTCGTGGTGCTCCTCGAGCGTCATCAGCGTGGCCTGCTGCGTCGACAGATCGGCCGCGAGGCGATCGATCCGTTGCTGCTTGGCGGCCACGTCCTGCTTCAGGTGCGCGATCTGCCGCGTTTGCAGCACCAGCGCGACGAGCCCCGCCAGCACGACGACGGCCAGCGCGAGCAGCAAGCGGTTGACGCGGCGCATCTCGCGATCGGCCGAGCGCGTCAGGCCGTCCACGTCGGACTGCAGCGCGGCGAGCCGGTCGGTCAGCGGGCGCAGGTGCGTGTCCGGATCGAAGGCTGGCGCGGCCGGCTGCGTACGCTCCGATGATGGCCGGGTCACGAACGACGCAGCGGATGCCACGGGCTGCGCAACCGGCGACGGCCGGGTGGCGGGTTGCGGGGCAGCATCACGAGGCGGCGCGGCCTGCATGGCGATTGCCGGCTGGGCGGGCCGGCCCGGCGTCTGCACGCCGATGGGCGCGGCAGCGGCCGCCGACGGCTTCGACTCAGTCGCTTCCGGTACCGTATCGACGTGCGTTGCGACCGGCTCGGACCGCATCGGCGCCACCGCTTCGCTTGCACCGGCCGCCGCCCGACGTCTGCCGCCGAACGACGCGCGGCGCTCCTTCACGGCATCACCGGGCGGTCGCCCTCCACGTGATTTGACGGCCGTTGCACCGACGGTGGCGGCAAGGACCGGTGCCGCGACTTCACCGCCCGCCGCGTGCCGCTCGATCGCGGCCATCGCAGCGGCATCGACCAGGGGCGCGTCGTTGGCCTTCGTTGCGGCACCGTCGGCCGCAGGCAAACGATCGGCAATCGCGGCCTCGCCCTCAGGCGCCGACGCACCATCAGCCGGCACGGCGCGCCCGGTTTCCGCCGGTCCGGCCGCCGTCGCGCCCTCCGGCGCGCTGAACCCGTCCAGCGTTGCCTGCATTCCCGCGGTGGCATCCTCGGCGGCACCGGTCGCCGCGTCGGTTTCCTCTACGACTTCGTCAAGCGACGCGACCGGCGCCCGTTCAACAGGCTCGAGCACCGGATCGCCGAACAGGTCGAGCGTGAGCGCATCGCGCGACGCATCGCCGCCCGACGCACTATCGGGGCGCGCGGTCGTCCTGGCGAACGTGTCGCCCGCAGCAGCGGCTGAACGCATGCGGGACCGGCCGGGTGAACGGTTGGAACGGGAACGTAAGCGAGGTGAAGCTTCGGTCATGTCTGCCAAATTATTGTCCGAGGGCGTCCGTCAGAAACCAAGTATTCTGCAATAAATCAATAACTTGCATCATCAACTTGTCGAATTTACTCCAACGCCATCCAGCCCGAGCCAGCGACGCTTGATGGGCAATAGGCGACGTGATGGGCCGAAAACCGATGCTAACCGACAAACGAGCCAAAACGCTCAAACCAACCGACAAACCAGTCTTTGACGGAAAGGTCACGGGGACTGCTTGCCGCTCCCCACGAAGTCGGGCTTCAAATAGACCCTACGCTTCACCCGCCCCGTGACGGGTAAGCAATGCGACGCGGGCTTGGGCGCCTACCCCGAAATCTCTCACTGAGGTAAATGAGAAAACGATTGCGCTGCGCAAACCCATCGATAACAACGAAAATCCAGTCGACCAACGCAATCGGGATCGAGAAGCGGCCAGCATTGCCACCGCTGTCCTGACATTCGAGAAAGCCGCCCGCCGGGTTCATGAAAAACTGAAGCCGAGATGGAAAGGCGAGAAGTATGCAACTCAATGAAGGCACGCGAAAAAGTGCCGAACGACACGACGTCGACAGGATTCCTCCGCGCCCCAAAGTCGAAAGCAATACGCGCGGCTGCGTTGCCGCTCACGGCTTCCTATCCAGTTTCCGGAATTGGGCCAGCGAACCCATTCGACCTGAACAATGTCCAATGGGTATTTCGCGACTAGCGAGCCTGGCGCTATCATCGCGTCGGTCTCACGATGCTGCGCCCAGCGCCGGGAAATTGTGGTGCGGATCACCGACACGTCGCAGGCGTGTGTTAGCCGGCTCGCTCCGGAGGATCCGCCGCAGAATACGCGTCGTTCCCTCAAGACGGATCTTCAGTTTTGATATGCACGCTGCGCGCTGGACGTTCGCGCAACTTGTGCGGCGTGGGTTTGGCGCGATACTGTCCGCGATTCCATTCATGAGCCTTCCAACGCACCATGACTCGCAAGCTATTCTGGGAAGATGCCTACCTCAGCACGCACCGTACCGTCGTCACTGACGTGAACGGTCCCGATGTGCGACTGGCCTCGACGATTTTCTTCGCATTCTCGGGCGGGCAGGAAGGCGACGCCGGCACGATCGGCGGCCACCCGGTCTGCGAAGCGCGCAAGGACGCGCTCGACATCGTTTACCGGCTGGGCGCCGGCCACGCGCTCGAAGTGGGCCAGACCGTCGACATCGAGATCGACTGGGCGCGCCGCTATCGCCTGATGCGGCTGCATTTCGCAGCCGAAATGGTGCTTCAATTGATCTATCGGCAGGTGCCCGGAATCGTGCGGATCGGCGCACACATCTCCGTCGACAAGGCGCGCATCGATTTTGCGCACGACACGAGTCTCGCCGCCCTGCTGCCGTTTCTGGAGCAGGAAACGGCAGCGCTCGTCCGAGCGGATCTGCCGATCGTGACCGGCTACACCGACGTCGCGCTGCAGCGCCGCTACTGGCGAGTCGACGGCTTCGCGACGATGGCTTGCGGCGGTACGCACCCCCGCACGACGGGAGAAATCGGCACGCTCGTGCTCAAGCGCAGGAATCCCGGCAAAAGCAAGGAGCGCATCGAAGTCACGCTCGGCTGAGACGGAGCGCTCCATGTCAGGACGCCTCGCGCTTCGCTGCAACCGCCCCAGGGCGGTCGCGTGCATACGAATCCTGCAGGAAGGACAGCGCGCGTCTGTCCCGCGCATACGCGACATTGATCCTCAGCCACGGAGACACGTTGTTGTCGACGTGGTAATAACTCCCCGGCGCGATCGTGACGCCGTGATATTCGGCGTTCGCCGCAAGCTCTGCGGAATCGTCGATACCGGGCAGCCGCGCCCACAGCAGCGAGCCGCCTTTCGGGCGCACAAACAACTCCCAGCCTGAAGCCTCGAGCTCACGCATCGTGTCGTGCATCGCCGCGTGCAGGCGTGCGCGCAAACGCTCCGTGTGCCGCCGGTGCCCGCCCCGCCGAAACCACTCGTAGACAACCGCCTCGGCAAAAGGAGAGCACCCGACCATCGTGTGAGCCTTGACGTCGGCGAGCATGTCGATCACGGCGGATGACGCGATCACGTAACCGATACGCAGTGACGACGACAGTAACTTCGACAATCCACCGACGTGGATGACACGTTCGCGTCCGCCCAGCTTTGCCAGGCGATCGCTCGGTTCGAATTCGAGATCGGCGTGAACGTCGTCCTCGACGATCTTCAGGTCGTACGTCTCGGCCAGGAACAGCAATCGCATGCAAACCCGCGGATCGATCGTGGAACCGGTTGGATTGTGCAGCACCGTGTTGACGAAATAGAACGTGGGCCGGTGCGTCTTCACGAGCGTTTCGAGGCAGGCGAGATCCGGCCCGTTGGGCAGGCGCGGCACCCACGACATGCACGCCCTGCATTCGCAACAAATTGAATAGATTGAAATAGCCCGGATCGTCGACGAGCACGGTATCGCCGCGTTGTACGAAGCAGCGCACGACCAGATCGAGCCCGTGACTGATGCCCGCTGTCAGCATAATCTCGGGCATCGTCGCATCGATTCCGAAACGCGCCGCCTGCTGCAACAATGCCGGAGGGTTGATGGAGTTGATCGTTCTGTCGGTTGGACGCCAGCTCGACATCCTGCCCCCTTCCGTCTACGCGATGTTCGTTGTGTTCGCACTGCTGACGACCGCTATGACAGCGCCCGTAGTTCGGTTCGCGACGCGCAACCACGCACGCATCGCAACCCGCGCGTCGGGTTCGGGTGCCTGATCCGCTCGGACTCGAACCCTGAAACGATAAAAATAGTTTGGCATCACGGGAACGACAGGGGGAATCCCATAACTGAAGAAACGGGCGATCGATACGCGAGACGGTACTTCCGGTTTGACCCTGCCATATCGTGTTACTCGATAAATCGGTACAGGATGAGCCCAAGCCATCACCAACACATTGAGTTCATTGGCCTCGTTGAAACGATTTAGCAGGTCATATCGGATGGTAGGCCCGCGTGCAAAATCGATGCCGAAACGGAATCGGTGACCAGCCATCGTCGCATGCCTCGCCACTGGTTCAACCGATCCAGCAGGCAGCACCGATGTGCCTATCCATCGCCGGACAGCCCGCTTCCTTTCTCGAAGCGCGTGACCCCCGGCAGCGCGCGCAGCTTGTCGCAGATCGCCTTGTACTCGAGTTCCGACACCCGCGCCAGCGCGATGCGCACCTCGTCCTGCTCGCCCGAGTCGTCGGCACGCTGCACGATGAACTGCTTCACGCGCGCACTGTCGGGGCCGAGCGCCGCGTGCAGCGAATCGAACGTCAGCGTGCCGCTCGCAACCGTCAACGCAAGCTGGCGCCGCTGGCGCACTGTGAAATAGCGCTGCTCCAGCGGCTTGATGCCGGCCAGGATGATCAGGATGATGATCGTCGCCGAAATCGACGCGACATAGAGCCCGCCGCCCACCGCAAGGCCGATCGCGGCGACCGACCACAGGCTCGCGGCCGTCGTCAACCCGCGCACGATCTCCCCGCGCAGCAGGATCGAGCCCGCGCCGAGGAAGCCGATGCCCGACACGACCTGCGCGGCGATCCGCGACGGATCGAGCACGACGTGGTCGCTGGTGCCGAGCACGTCGGCGAAACCGAACGCCGACACGATCATGATCAGCGCCGAGCCGACGCACACGAGCATGTGCGTGCGCAGGCCGGCCGCCCACGACAGGCGCTCGCGCTCGAAGCCGATGACGCTGCCGAGCGCCGCCGCGAGCACGAGCCGCATCACGAGTTCCAGGTTGCTGAGCATCCGATTTCTCTCCTTTTTTTGGTGCCGACCGCGCGGAATGTTTTATCCTTGGCCCCGGCCGCGCCGATTTCCGGGCCGCGCCGATACGTTTCGATCCAAGCGCTCAACCCCGCCATGTCCGTTTCCGACTCCGCTTCCGCCCAGGCCGCCCAACTGCGCCACCATTTCGCGCACGTCGTCTTGCCGATCTGGCGGGGTTCAGGGTTCGACCCGGCGTTGCACCTGCCGTTCGAGGCCGTCGATCCGGCCGCCCACGCGCCGCTGCCCGTGACCCGTTATCGCGCAATGGCGTGCGCACGGCAACTGTTCGTGTTCGCGCAGGCCGGCGACTCCGCGCACGCGGCCACGCTGTTCGACGCGCTGCGCCGGCACTTTCGCGACCCGCGTCATGGCGGGTGGATCTACAGCGTCGACGCTCAGGGCGCGCCGCTCGATACGACCAAGGATCTCTATACGCACGCGTTCGTCGTGTTCGCGTGCGCCGCATGGTATGCGGCGTCGCGCGACGCCGCCGCGCGCACGGCGGCGGAAGAAACCGCCGCGCTGATCCAGGACCGCTTCGCGCCGCGCCACGGCGACGCGTTGCTCGATGCCGCGCGCCACGCCGATTTCTCGTCATCCGGCAGCGGCCCGCTGCAGAATCCGCTGATGCATCTGACCGAAGCGTGGCTCGCGGCCGCCGATGCGTTCGGCGACCCGGCGTTCGACGATGCGCTCGCGCGCACCGTGCAGGCCGTCGAGCGCACGTTCGTCGATGCGGCGACCGGCTGCGTGGCCGAGTTGCCGCTCGGGGCGGCCGACAACCGTTTCGAGCCCGGCCATCAGTTCGAGTGGTTCTATCTGGTCGACGCGGCCGGCGCGCGGCTCGCGCAGACCGGGCTTCCCGCCGCGCTGTCGCGCGCGTTCGCGTTCGCCGAGCAATACGGCGTCGATCCGCAGACGGGCGGCGTGTGCGCGGCGCTCGACGCGCAAGGGGCATGCATCGACGGCACGCAGCGGATCTGGGCGCAGACCGAATACCTGCGCGCGCTCGCGACCCACGGCGGCAGCCCGGCCTCGGCGCCGCTCGCGCGCCAGATCGAGCGGTTCGCCGCGCGCTTCCTGCATCCGCGCGGCTGGTTCGAGTGCAAGACGGCGGACGGCCAGGTGTCGCGCGCCGACATGCCGTCGACCACGCCCTACCACCTCGCGACCGCCTACGCGGCGCTGCCGGCCGGTTCGTAACCCGTCGCGGCGAACGACGGCGCCGCGCGGCCGCCCGGTGCGGCGCGTCCGTCGCCCAGCTCGAACACCGACACCGCCTGCATCAGATGTGCGGTCTGGTCGTTCAGCGATGCGGCCGCGGCCGCGACTTCCTCGACCAGCGCCGCGTTTTGCTGCGTGAGCTGATCCATCTGCGTGACGGCCTGGTTCACCTGCTCGATCCCGACGCTCTGCTCGACCGACGCCGCCGTGATCTCCGCCATCGTCTGCACGACCCGCGTGATCGACGCCGACACCGTGCGCATCGCGTCGCCGGCGCGTTCGACGAGCTCCGCTCCGCCGTCGATCTGCGCGACCGACTCCTCGATCAGCGCCTTGATCTCCTTCGCCGATTGCGCGCTGCGCTGCGCGAGCGAGCGCACTTCGCCCGCGACCACCGCAAAACCGCGCCCCTGCTCACCCGCGCGCGCGGCCTCGACCGCCGCGTTCAGCGCGAGGATGTTGGTCTGGAACGCGATGCCGTCAATCACCGAGATGATTTCCGCGATCCGCCCCGAGCTCTGCGCGATGCCGCGCATCCGGTCGATCACGCTGTCGACCACGCCGCCGCCGTGGCTCGTCGCTTCGAGCGCCGCGTCGGCCAGCGCGCTCGCCGCACGGGCGCTGTCGGTGTTCTGCCGGACGGTCGCGGTCAGTTCTTCCATGCTCGCGGCGGTTTCCTCGAGCGATGCGGCCTGCGTGCCCGTGCGCGCCGACAGGTCGGCGTTGCCGCCCGCGATCTCGCCCGCGCCGAGGTGGATCGCATCGGACGCGTGGCGCACCGTGCGCACGGTGTCCGCGATGCTCGTCTGCATCGTGGCGAGGCCGCGCAGCATCCGGTCGATCTCGAACACGCCGCCCGCCTGCACGGCTTCGTCGAGACGGCCCTGCGCGATCCGCTCGAAATGACGGCCGGCCTGCTCCAGCGGCGCGACGACCGCACGCCGCGCGGCCGCGTAGATCGCGGCGCTCGCCGCAAGCATCGCCACCAGCAGCACGATGCCGACCGACTTGAACCACAGCATGCCGCCGTCGATGGTGTCGAGCGCCGCGCGGCTCGAGGTGCCGCCATAGTCGGTGAAGCGATGCAGTTCGGCGATGTACGCGTCCTGGAAGCCTTGGGTCGGCTGGTCGAGGAACGCCTGGATGTTGTCGGCGTCGAGGAACTGCACGAGCTCGCCCAGCGCGCCGCGCAACGCGCGATAGCGTTCGGCGAGCGCCGCGACGCGTGCGCGGTTGGTGTCGTCGACCGGCTGCGCGGCCGTCAGCACGGCGAATGCCTTGTCCGCTTCCGCGAGCGACGCGCCCGCGTGGCGGATGATGTCTTCGGGCTTCGGGCCGCCGCGCACCATCCGCGTGCCGGCACGCGACAGGTTGATGCGTGCGTCGAGCAGTTGCTCGGTCGCCCGGCTGGCCGCATCGACCTGCGCGATCGCGACGTTCGACAGATCGTCGACGCCGCTGCGCGTCGACGCGAGCGTCCAGAAGCCGAGCGCTTCGATCGCGAACAGGAAGAGACAGAACACGGCCAACACGCCGAGCAGACCCGACGCTAGCTTGATTTTTCCGAACATGGAGAAGTTCCTGGAGAGCGGACGATGAGGCAATGCCCCGGCATTAGCGGCATTTCTTCGTCGGACTTTAGGCCGATTGCCGGCTGCGCAGGTCGATCGCGCGCTTCGCGCGCGCATTCGCGTCGAATCGCCCCCAAATGCGGAGATTTTGGGTATTCGACGCAATAATCGCGTCGCATCGCACCGGAATTTGCCCGAAACGCGAACGAATTTCCTTGCTTATCGGCAGCCCCCTTCCTAGAGTTCAGCGCAAGCGGGCACTCATTAAGGAAGTTCGATGACCGACATCACGGACCACGCGCGCGGCGCATTGCGCGCGCAACCGTTCAGCATGCTGCTGGGCACGGAGCTGATGCATATCGGCGACAACGAAGTGTCGCTGTGTCTGCCCGTGCGCGAGGAACTGCGGCAACAGCACGGCTTCGTGCACGGCGGCGTCATCAGCTATCTCGCGGACAACGCGCTGACGTTCGCCGGCGCGCTCGTGCTCGGCCCGCGCGTGATCACCGCCGAATACAAGATCAACTACCTGCGGCCGGCCGTGAACGGCACGCTCGTCGCCCGCGCGAAGCTCGTCTACGCGGGCCGGCACCAGGCGACCTGTCAGTGTCACGTGTTCGTCATCGACGGCGATCACGAGCGACTCGTCGCGATCGCGCAAGGCACGATCAACCGCGTCGGCGACGGCAAGGTGCCGGACAGGCCGGAGGAAACGGCGTGAGACGACGCCCGTCGCGAGGTCAATGAGAGAACGCCGAACACGCAGCGCGTGTCGCGCTAGCGCTTCATCGCGGCGAGATAGACCGCATCGCGCTCGCGACGCCCCACCGCGACTACCAGTACGACGACTTCCGCATCGCGCACTTCGTACACGAGGCGATAGCCGATACTGCGCAGCTTGATCTTGTAGCGGTCCGGATGACCGTGCAGCTTCGCCGAAGGAATGCGAGGGTTCTCGAGCCGTTCGACGAGTCTGGCCTTGAACTGATCGCGAATGGTGCGATCGAGCTTCCTCCACTCCTTCAACGCAGGTTCGAGAAAGGCGAGCTCAAAGGTCATCCAACTTGACCTTGACGGCTTTCTCCTTGGCGCGCGAGTCGGCCAGCACGTTGTCTTCGATATCTTCGAGACGTTCGACCATCGCCTCCCATGTCTTCGCCGGAATGCAATAGAACGCGGGTTCGTTGTGATTCAGGATCGCGACCGGGAACCCCTCTCCCGCCGCCACGGTTCCCATCGGGTTCCGCTTCAGCTCCGAGACGCTCGCCGTCACGCTAGCCAGGATGGTATGGGGCATGTCTGCTCCTTTTTCGATCGAATTTACATTGTACTTTATTTGACACTATATTTAGTGCGATTTCTGGTGCCAAACAGGCGGTACCGAATTCGCTCTCGACCCGTGAAGTTTGGTATCCCTACTCGGCCCCGCCGCCCGCCAGCGGCATAAACCGCGGCGCCACCCGCGCCCGGACGTTCCCGTACTCGTCCGTCCGATAAATCCCGCGCGCCGTGTTGTGCGGATGCACGGCCGCGTCGGCCACGCTCAGCACCGGCGCGAAACACGCGTCGGTGCCTTCGAGCAGCGCGCGCCAGTGCGCGGACGGCTGCTCGGCGAACACCTGCGCGAAACGCGCCTTCAGCGCGGGCCAGCGCGCCCGGTCGTACTGCGACGCGGGATCGACGTCGGTCAGCCCGAGCCGTTCGACCAGCAGCGCATAGAACGGCGGCTCGAGGGCGCCGATCGTCACGCATTCGCCGTCCGCGCAGCGATACACGTCGTAGAACGGCGCGTCGTGGAACAGGCTCGGCTGCGCGCTGTCGAGCTGCCCGTTCGCGCGTGCCCACAATGCGAGCGCCCCGAGCATCGACACGATGTCGACGATCGCGCCGTCGACCACGCGCCCCGGCCCGCCGCCGCGCACGTCGAGCAACGCACAGACGATCCCGAACGCGAGCCCGAGCGCGCCGCCCGCATCGCCGACGACGGTCGGCGGCACGCCCGGCCGGCCGTCGCGCGGCGCGGACAGCGACAGCAGCCCGGTCAGCGCGACGTAATTCAGGTCGTGCCCGGCTGCGGCCGCGAGCGGGCCGCGCTGGCCCCAGCCCGTCATGCGTCCGTAGACGAGTTTCGGATTGCGGCGCGCGCAAGCGTCGGGCCCGAGGCCGAGCCGCTCCATCACACCGGGCCGCAGCCCCTCGATCAGCGCATCGGCCTGTGCGACCAGATCGAGCGCGGCGTCGCGCCCGGCCGGCGCCTTCAGGTCGAGTTCGACGATCGTCTTGCCTTCGCGCAGCAGGTCGCCATCGCGGGCCCGCAGCGCGTCCGGCGCGCTCGTGCGGCCGGACGGTCGTGCGACCAGCGTGATACGTGCACCCATGCCGGCGAGCATCCAGCCCGCGAGCGGGCCGGGGCCGAGCCCCTCGAACTCGACGATGTGGATGCCGGAAAGCGGGGCATCAAGCGACATGCGATTCTCCTCTCGACGGACGCGGGCCCATGATTCGCGGTCGACCTGCGCGAGCGCGCCGGTCCGATGCCTTGTTCATCGAATTGCTTCCTCCACGCACCCAGCCAACAAAAAATCCCTGCGCAGCGGATTCGCTTCGCAGGGATCGCTTCAAGGTTCTGTTGCGCCACGCCGCACGCACGAACCGCCAGGCATCAGAACGCGTCGCCCGGCACGCGCACCCAGCCTTCCATCAGCACGCGCGCGCTGCGGCTCATGATCGCCTTCGTGACGGTCCACTCGCCGTTTTCCCGTTTCGCTTCCGCACCGACGCGCAACGTGCCCGACGGATGCCCGAAGCGCACCGCGTTGCGTTCGCCGCCGCCCGCCGCGAGATTGACGAGCGTGCCGGGGATCGCCGCAGCCGTGCCGATCGCGACCGCCGCCGTGCCCATCATCGCGTGATGCAGCTTGCCCATCGACATCGCGCGTACCAGCAGGTCGACGTCGCCAGCATTCACGCGCTTGCCGCTCGATGCGACGTAATCGGCCGGCTTCGCGACGAACGCGATCTTCGGCGTGTGCTGCCGCGTCGCGATTTCGTCGAGCGTGTCGATCAAACCCATCCGCAACGCGCCGTGCGCGCGGATCGTCTCGAACTTCTCGAGCGCCTTCGCGTCGCCGTTGATCGCGTCCTGCAGCTCGGTGCCCGTATAGCCGATCGCCTCGGCCTCGACGAAGATCGTCGGGATACCCGCGTTGATCATCGTCACCCTCAGCGTGCCGACGCCCGGCACGGCCAGATCGTCGACGAGGTTGCCGGTCGGGAACATCGAGCCGCCCGCGCCTTCTTCCTCGGCGGCCGGGTCCATGAATTCGAGCTGCACTTCGGCGGCCGGGAACGTGACGCCGTCCAGTTCGAAGTCGCCCGTCTCCTGCACCGCGCCGTTCACGATCGGCACGTGAGCGACGATCGTCTTGCCGATGTTCGCCTGCCAGATCCGCACGGTCGCGACGCCGTCGCGCGGCACGCGCGCCGAATCCACGAGGCCGCCGGCGATCGCGAACGGGCCGACGGCCGCCGACAGGTTGCCGCAGTTGCCGGTCCAGTCGACGAACGCGCGATCGATCGCGACCTGCCCGAACAGGTAGTCGACGTCGTGGCCCGGCCGCGTGCTCTTCGACACGATCACCGTCTTGCTGGTGGACGACGTCGCGCCGCCCATCCCGTCGATCTGCTTGCCGTACGGATCGGGGCTGCCGATCACGCGCAAGAGCAGCGCGTCGCGCGCGGCGCCGGGCGCCTGCGCGGCATCCGGCAGATCCAGCAGCCGGAAGAACACGCCCTTGCTGGTGCCGCCGCGCATGTAAGTGGCGGGAATCCTGATTTGAGGAATATGAGCCATGTCTGTGTTCCCAATGTGCGCCGTTCAGGCGGCCTGCGACGATTCGAGAAAATCCTGCGCGAAACGCTGCAGCACGCCGCCGGCCTCGTAGATCGACACTTCCTCGGCCGTATCGAGCCGGCACGTCATCGGCACCTCGACGCGCTCGCCGTTCCTGCGGTGAATCACGAGCGTCAGGTCGGCGCGCGGCGTGCGCTCGCCGATCACGTCGAAGGTCTCGGTGCCGTCGATACCGAGCGTCGTCCGGTTGGTGCCCGGCTTGAACTCGAGCGGCAGCACGCCCATCCCGATCAGGTTGGTGCGGTGGATCCGCTCGAAGCCTTCGGCGGCGATCGCCTCGACGCCCGCGAGCCGCACGCCCTTCGCGGCCCAGTCGCGCGACGAGCCCTGGCCGTAGTCGGCGCCGGCGATCACGATCAGCGGCTGCTTGCGATTCATGTACGTCTCGATCGCTTCCCACATCCGCATGACCTTGCCTTCCGGCTCGACGCGAGCGAGCGAGCCCTTCTTCACCGCGCCGTCGACGACCGCCATCTCGTTGATCAGCGTCGGGTTCGCGAAGGTCGCGCGCTGCGCGGTCAAGTGGTCTCCCCGGTGCGTCGCGTACGAGTTGAAGTCCTCTTCCGGCAGGCCCATCTTCGCGAGGTACTCGCCGGCCGCGCTGTTCGGCAGAATCGCGTTCGACGGCGACAGGTGGTCGGTCGTGATGTTGTCGCCGAGCACCGCGAGCGGGCGCATGCCCTTCAACGTGCGCTCGCCGGCCAGCGCCCCTTCCCAGTACGGCGGGCGGCGGATGTAGGTGCTCTGCGCGCGCCAGTCGTACAGCGGCGCCGCGCGCTCGCCGGCGTCGGCGCTGCGCGCGAACATCGGCTCGTAGACCTTGCGGAACTGCTCGGGCTTCACGCTCGACGCGACGATCGCATCGATCTCCTCGTCGGTCGGCCAGATGTCCTTCAGCGTGACGGGCTGGCCGTCGGGGCCGTGGCCGAGCACGTCCCGCTCGATGTCGAAGCGGATCGTGCCGGCGATCGCATACGCGACCACGAGCGGCGGCGACGCGAGGAACGCCTGCTTCGCATACGGGTGAATGCGGCCGTCGAAATTGCGGTTGCCGGACAGCACGGCCGTCGCGTACAGGTCGCGATCGACGATCTCCTGCTGGATCTTCGGGTCGAGCGCGCCCGACATCCCGTTGCAGGTCGTGCACGCGAACGCGACGATGCCGAAGCCGAGCTTCTCGAGTTCCGGCAGCAGGTTCGCTTCTTCGAGATACAGCTGAACCGCCTTCGAGCCGGGCGCGAGCGAGCTCTTCACCCACGGCTTGCGCGTGAGGCCCTTCGCATTCGCGTTGCGCGCGAGCAGGCCCGCGGCGATCACGTTGCGCGGGTTGCTGGTGTTCGTGCAGCTCGTTATCGCGGCGATGATCACCGCGCCGTCGGGCATCTGGCCCGGCTTGTCTTCCCACTGGCCGGCGATGCCGCGCGCGGCGAGATCGGACGTCGGCAGCCGCTTGTGCGGGTTCGACGGGCCGGCCATGTTGCGCACGACGCTCGACAGGTCGAACGTCAGCGTGCGCTCGTATTGCGCATCGGCCAGCGTGTCGGCCCACAGGCCGGCCGCCTTCGCGTACGTCTCGACGAGCTTCACCTGCTCGTCGCTACGGCCGGTGAGGCGCAGGTAGTCGATCGTCTGGCCGTCGATGAAGAACATCGCGGCCGTCGCGCCGTATTCGGGCGCCATGTTCGAGATCGTCGCGCGATCGCCAAGCGTCAGGCTCGCCGCGCCTTCGCCGCGGAACTCCAGGTACGCGCCGACCACCTTTTCCTTGCGCAGGAACTCGGTCAGCGCGAGCACCACGTCGGTCGCGGTGATGCCGGGCTGGCGCTTGCCGGTCAACTCGACGCCGACGATGTCGGGCAGGCGCATCCACGACGCGCGGCCGAGCATCACGTTCTCGGCTTCGAGGCCGCCGACGCCGATCGCGATCACGCCGAGCGCGTCCACGTGCGGCGTGTGGCTGTCGGTGCCGACGCAGGTGTCCGGGAACGCGACGCCATCCTGCGCCTGGATCACCGGCGACATCTTCTCGAGATTGATCTGGTGCATGATGCCGTTGCCCGGCGGGATCACGTCGACGTTCTCGAACGCCCTCTTCGTCCACTCGATGAAGTGGAAGCGATCCTCGTTGCGGCGATCCTCGATCGCGCGGTTCTTCGCGAACGCGTCCGGATCGAAGCCGCCGCATTCGACGGCGAGCGAGTGGTCGACGATCAGTTGCACCGGCACGACCGGGTTCACCTTCGCCGGGTCGCCGCCGCCGTCCGCGATCGCGTCGCGCAGGCCGGCGAGATCGACGAGCGCCGTCTGCCCGAGGATGTCGTGGCACACCACGCGCGCCGGGAACCACGGGAAATCGCGTTCGCGCTTGCGCTCGACGATCTGCTTCAGCGACTCGGCGAGGATCGCCGGATCGCAACGGCGCACGAGGTTTTCGGCGAGCACGCGCGACGTGTACGGCAGCGTGTCGTAGGCGCCGGGCGCGATCGCGTCGACCGCGGCACGCGCGTCGAAATAGTCCAGCGACGTGCCGGGCAGGGGTTTGCGGTTGGCGGTATTCATGATGTGGGGCGGGAATTCGGGGTATGACGCGCCGCGCGCGCCTGCCGCCCGCCTCGCGGGCGCCGGTGCGCGCGGCGGGCGTGTCAGCGCTTCTCGATCGGTACGAACTGCAGGTCTTCCGGGCCCGTGTAGTTCGCGCTCGGGCGGATGATCTTGTTGTCGATGCGCTGCTCGATGATGTGTGCGCTCCAGCCCGACGTGCGCGAGATCACGAACAGCGGCGTGAACATCGCGGTCGGCACGCCCATCATGTGATACGACACCGCGCTGAACCAGTCGAGGTTCGGGAACATCTTCTTCGCGGCCCACATCACCGATTCCAGGCGCTCGGCGATGTCGTACAGCTTCAGGTCGCCCGCTTCCTTCGACAGCTTGTGCGCGACGCCCTTGATCACCTTGTTGCGCGGATCGGAGATCGTGTAGACCGGGTGGCCGAAGCCGATCACGACTTCCTTGTTCTCGACGCGGCGGCGGATGTCGGCTTCGGCGTCGTCCGGCGAGCTGTAGCGGCTCTGGATCTCGTACGCGACTTCGTTCGCGCCGCCGTGCTTCGGCCCGCGCAGCGCGCCGATCGCGCCGGTGATCGCCGAGTAGATGTCCGATCCCGTGCCCGCGATCACGCGGCCCGTGAACGTCGACGCGTTGAATTCGTGCTCCGCGTACAGGATCAGCGACGTGTGCATCGCCTCGACCCACGACTTCGACGGCGTCTTGCCGTGCAGCAGGTGCAGGAAGTGGCCGCCGATCGAGTCGTCGTCGGTTTCGGTCTCGATGCGCTTGCCGTTGTGCGAGAAGTGATACCAGTACAGCAGCATCGAGCCGAGCGACGCCATCAGGCGGTCGGCGATGTCGCGCGCGCCCGGCAGATTGTGGTCGTCCTTCTCCGGCAGCACGGTGCCGAGCACCGACACGCCCGTGCGCATCACGTCCATCGGGTGGGCCGACGCCGGAATCTGTTCGAGTGCGGCCTTCAGCGCGCTCGGCAGGCCGCGCAGCGCACGCAGCTTGGCCTTGTAGGCGGCCAGTTCGGTCAGGTTCGGCAGCGTGCCGTGCACGAGCAGGTGCGCGATTTCCTCGAACTCGCACGATTCGGCGACGTCGAGAATGTCGTAGCCGCGATAGTGCAGGTCGTTGCCGGTCTTGCCGACCGTGCACAGCGCGGTGTTGCCGGCCGTCACGCCCGACAGCGCCACCGACTTCTTCGGCTTGAATGCGCCTGCGGCGGCCGGTGCTGCTGCGTCTTTCGTCTCGCTCATGTTTTCCTTCTCCAATGGGTATCGGGGGGTGCGGGCCGCGTTACTTCTTGCCCTGCGCGAACAGTTCGTCGAGCTTGCGCTCGTATTCGTGATAGCCGAGGAAGTCGTACAGCTCGGCGCGCGTCTGCATCGTCGGCACGGCTGCCTTCTGCGTGCCGTCGCGGCGCAGCGTTTCGTAGAAGTTCAGCGCAGCCTTGTTCATCGCGCGATACGCGCCGCAGCAGTACAGCGCGATGTCGACGTTCGCCTCGCGCAGCTCTTCGACCGTAAACAGCGGCGTCGAGCCGAATTCGGTCAGGTTCGCGAGGATCGGCACCTTCACGGCCGCCTTGAAGCGACGATAGTCGTCGAGCGTCTTCATCGCTTCCGGGAAGATCATGTCCGCGCCGGCTTCGACGTACGCGACCGCGCGCTCGATCGCCGAGTCGATCCCTTCGGCGGCGGCCGCATCGGTACGCGCCATGATCACGAACTGGTCGTCGGTGCGCGCATCGACCGCGGCCTTCACGCGATCGACCATTTCGTCGGTCGGCACGACTTCCTTGCCCGGGCGGTGGCCGCAGCGCTTCTGGCCGACCTGGTCCTCGAGGTGCACGGCCGCGACGCCGGAGTTGATGAACGAGCGGATCGTGCGCGCGATGTTGAAGGCGCCGCCCCAGCCCGTGTCGATGTCGACCAGCAGCGGCAGGTCGGTCGCGTTGGTGATCCGGGTCGCGTCGATCAGCACGTCTTCCATCGTGCTGATGCCGAGGTCGGGGATGCCGAGCGAGTTCGCCGCGACGCCGCCGCCCGACAGGTACACGGCCTTGAAGCCGACGGCCTGCGCCATCTTGGCCGCGTACGCGGTGATCGCGCCGACCACCTGCAGCGGCTGCTCGGCCGCGACTGCCGCGCGGAATTTCGCGCCGGCGCTCTGAAGATGCGTATTGCTCATGAACGGCCTCCTGATGGAATGCCCGATAACAGCAAGGACCGGGCCAGCTTGCGAAACGCCGCTAACCCACTGATTCTTAAGCAACCGCCGAGCGCGTTGCATCGGTCGCTCATTTCAATTCGGCAATTTCATGTTTCAAAAATGAAATCGCGCGCGCATAATCGGCCGTCATGGACCTCTCTTCGACCAAGCCCGTCGGCCCTGCCGACCGCATGGTGCGCCCGCGCATCTGGGCGATGGGTATCAGCCGCCTGCGCGACCTGTTTCGCGAGATCGCCGGCGAATTCGACGAACGCGCCGACGTGCGCATCGTGACGCGCGCGTACGAGGACGCGCTGAGCGCGATCGCCGAGGCCGGCGCCGCGCGGCCCGACGTGATCGTCGCGGCCGGCTCGAACGGCGGCTTCCTGAAAACGCGGGCGCAGGTGCCGGTGGTGGTCGTGTCTCCGACCGGCTTCGACGTGATGCAGGCGCTCGCGCGCGCGCGGCGCGATGCAGCGCGGATCGCGCTCGTCAGCGCCGGCGAAACGCCGCCCGAGGTGCGCCGCTTCGTCGCCGCGTACGGCCTCGACGTGCAGTTTGCGTCATATCAGTCCGCGCAGGAAGCGGAAGCCTGCGTGCACGACCTGCACGATCGCGGCATCGAGACGATCGTCGGCCCGGGCCTCGTCACCGATCTCGCGGCGAGCGCCGGCATGGGCGCGGTGTTCCTGTATTCGCATGCGTCGGTGCGCAAGGCGGTCGAGACGGCGCTCGAAGTCGCGTATGCGACGCACGCCGAGACATTCCGCCGCCAGCGGCTCGACACGCTGCTGCAGCACCTGCGCGACGGCGTGGTCGCGCTCGACGCGCACGGCCGCGTCGAGGCGATCAACGAACGGCTCGCGTCGGCGCTCGGGGTCGAACCGGCGGCGGCCGTCGGCCGTGCGCTCGTCGACCTGCGGCCCGAGCTGCGCACGCTGCGCGGCGAAGACGGCGACGCGCTCGCGACGATACGCGGCGTGCGCTACGTCGTGCATCGCGGGCCGCTGGTCGATCGCGGCGTCACGTCGGGCAGCGTGCTGACGTTCCAGGAATCGCGCGCGGTCGAACGGCTCGATCGCGCGTTGCGGTCGCAACCGACCACGCAGCAGTTCGCCGCACGCTACGCGCTCGACGACGTGGTCGGCGCATCGGCGCCGATGACGCGCGTGCGCGAGCTCGTGCGCCGCTACGCGAAATCCGACGCGACCGTGCTCGTGCTCGGCGAAAGCGGCACCGGCAAGGAAATGATCGCGCAGAGCCTGCACGCGCTGTCCGCGCGGCGCAACTATCCGTTCGTCGCGGTCAACTGCGGCGCGTTTCCGGAAGCGCTGCTCGAGAGCGAACTGTTCGGCTATGAAGAAGGCGCGTTCACCGGCGCGCGGCGCGGCGGCAAAACCGGCTTGTTCGAGGCCGCGCACCGCGGCACGCTGTTTCTCGACGAGATCGGCGAGATGCCGCCGTCGCTGCAGAGCCGGCTGCTTCGCGCGCTGCAGGAGCGCGAGGTGATCCGCCTCGGCTCGACCGAGCCGATCCGCATCGACGTGCGCGTGATCGCCGCGACGCACCGGCCGCTGCTCGCGGCCGTCGAGGCCGGCACGTTCCGCGCGGATCTCTATTACCGGCTCAACATCCTGAACGTCGGCCTGCCGCCGCTGCGCGAGCGCGCGGCCGACATTCCCGCGCTCGCGGCGACGCTGCTCGTGCAGGCTGCGCGGCGCGAGCCGCGTCTCGCCGAACGCGTGCGCGACACCGACGACGCGCTGCGTGTGCTCGACGCGACGCAAGCGACGCTCGCGCGCTACCGCTGGCCCGGCAACGTCCGCGAACTGCAGAACGTGGTCGAGCGGATCGCGGTGGAGCTGGCGGAGGAAGCCGACGAAAGCGATCCGGGCGCCGCGTGCGCGGCGCTCGCCCCCGGAGCGCTGCAGGCGATCGCGCCCGAACTGTTCGCCGCGCCGCCCGACGCCGACGACACGCAAACACTGCATGCGCGCCGCCGTCGCGCGGAAGCCGACGAGATCCGTGCGGTGCTCGACGCGTGCGGCGGCGACCGCGACCGCGCGTGCGCGATGCTCGGCATCAGCAAGACGACGCTGTGGCGGAAGCTGTCGGCGAAATAGGTTCGGGCCGCCCGGTCATTCGGCCTTGTGATAGTGGCGATACGCCTTCGCGCGATTGCCGCACGACGACATCGAGCACCAGCGTCGGCTGCCGTTCTTGCTGTCGTCGATGAACAGCCACTGGCATGCATCGTTCGCACAGCGCTTGACCTTCGCGAGCCGCGTGCCGCCGAGCAGGTCGATCGCCGACCACAGCACCGGGCTCAGCAGCCCCGCGAGCGTGGCGCCCGGCGCGTCGATCCGCCACGCATAGCGGCCATCGACGCGCACCGGCGCAACGCGCGGCGACGCTTCCGCCAGAAAGCCGCCGAGCAGCGCGAGATCGGCATCCCGCGGCTCGCGCTGCTCCGCCTGGGCGTGAAACAGCCGGTATAGCGCCTCGCGCAACGCGAGCGCCTGCGCGAGCATCGTCGGCGCGTCGCCCTTTTTCTCTTCGTCAGGCACGCGACATGCGTCGGCCAGCTCGGCCGGTACGCCCGCCTGTTCGCGGCACCACGCCAGCAGGTCGTCCAGCGTGCCGAAGGTTTCCGTCGGCGGGTCGCTGCCGCGCCAGTACAGCGTGTTCGCGAAATCGAGGCTCAGCGTTTCGGACGGCGCCGGGATCAGGCAGTCCGTCGTGACGGAAGGTTGCGTTTTTCTCATGGTGCGATCGTATCTAACCACCATGCCGGTTGACAAGCGTCCGAGCGATTTCTAACATAACCGCCATGGTGGTTAAAAACAGGGGGCTGCACTGCCCTTCGATCCAAGGAGACACAGATGATCGATCGTCTTTCGTTCAACGTTATCCACATCGCCGCCGGCCGCACGTACGACGACATCACGCTCGGCGCGCTTCGCTACAAGCGGCTGGCATGGTGTCTATAAGCAGGTTCGCCGCACTGAAGTCCCCCTCAGTCCAAAGGAGCTACAGATGATCGATCACCTTTCGTTCGGCGTTGCACACATCGGCCGCAGCCGCACCTTCTACGACAGCGCGCTCGGCGCACTCGGCTACAAGCGTCTGTATAGCGACGACGGCGCCATCGGGTACGGCACGACCGAGCCCGAGCTGTGGTTGCAGCACGCGGCTCGCCCCGTCGTCGCCGATCCCGATTCGGGATTGCACCTGTCGTTCAAGGCCGCGTCGCCGGTCGAGGTCGATGCGTTCTACCGCGCCGCGCTCGAGCACGGCGGCAAGGACAACGGCGGGCCCGGCAAGCGCGAGCACTACGGCCCCGGCTATTACGCGGCGTTCGTCGTCGATCCCGACGGGTATCGGCTCGAAGCGCATTGCGAGCTCGACAACGTCGTCTGATCCGCTGCGTGCGGACGCCGACGAACGACAAAGGCCCGATTCCGCATCGCGCGGAATCGGGCCCATGGTTTCGGCTACATCGTCGTTCGGTGCGCGCCGGTCGCGGCGGCGGTCGTGCCCACGGGTCGGGCAGCATGGCCCGCGCGCGCGGCTACATGCTCCCGCCGGCCCGCGCCGTTCACGCGCTCATTGCGCGTTACGCGTGCTCTGCAACTGCTCGCCGAGCCCTTCGATCCCGAGGCGCACCGTCTGGCCGGCCCTCAGGAACACCGGCGACGGCTTGATGCCCATGCCGACGCCCGGCGGCGTACCGGTCGTGATCACGTCGCCCGGCTGCAGCGTCATGCAGGTCGACAGATACGCGATCAGTTGCGCGACCGTGAACACCATCGTGCGCGTGTTGCCGTTCTGATAGCGGTGGCCGTCGACTTCGAGCCACAGGTGGAGACGCTGCGGATCCGGCACTTCGTCGCGCGTGACGAGCCACGGGCCGAGCGGGCCGAACGTGTCGAAGCCCTTGCCCTTGTCCCACTGGCCGCCGCGCTCGATCTGCCATTCGCGCTCGGACACGTCGTTGACGACGCAGTAGCCCGCGACGTAATCGAGCGCGCGCGCTTCGTCGACGTCCTTGCACGTCGCGCCGATCACGACACCCAGCTCCACTTCCCAGTCGGTCTTGACCGAACCCTTCGGGATGTCGATGCCGTCGTTCGGGCCGCAGATCGAACTCGTCCACTTGCCGAACACGACCGGCTCCTTCGGCACCGCCATGCCGGCTTCGGCCGCGTGGTCGGCATAGTTCAGGCCGATGCCGATGAACTTGCCGACGCGACCGACGCACGCGCCGATACGCGGCTCCCCGGACACGAGCGGCAGCGTGGCAGGATCGATCGCGCGCAGCCGCGCGAGACCCGCGTCGGACAGCACATCGCCGGCAAGGTCCGGCACATGCGCGGACAAGTCGCGAATCCGGCCGGCCGCGTCGAGGATGCCGGGCTTTTCCTGGCCGGACGGGCCATAGCGAAGCAGTTTCATCGTGCTTAACCTCTGTTGTCGAATGGGACAGGATACCGGCCGACGCGGCCTTTCGCGGCCGCGCGCCGGACGGGTTGTCGATCGTCGAGTGCACGCGTCGGCGCCGTATGCGGCGTGCCGTCGACGCGCGAGAGTCGCGCGGGCGCAGCGATCGCGGCGCCGTACGACGGTACGGCGCGCATCGAACGGGCGGCCGCCGGTCTGCGCATCGGCGACGACGGCCCGGCATCCGCGACGCGTGCCGGCCTATGCCGGCCGGCTGCACGCGCGGCCGCGCCGTCGCTGGCCCGCAAGCCTTTGTACCATCGGCCGCGCGCCGTGAAATGACGCGCGACGGATACCGACTATTGGTGCGCCTGCCGACGCTGCGGCGCAGCACCCGCTGCACCCACGTCGATCGCTCGGCCGTCATTCGCGGCGGTGCCTGCCATCGGTGCATGAATACTGGCAATTCGGGGTGCCCCTGTCATCGAAAACGTTTGCCCATCCGTTCTTGTTCGGTAACGATCGGTAAAAAGACGCTGCATTGCACACTGTATGTTTATTGCTAAGCTCACACGGATGGTTTCCATGGCTCCGCGGGGCCGCCCTATACGCGTGCAGAACCGGCCAGCGTGCGTCGCCGACCGATCGACGGTAATCCCCCAACCTCACACCGACAATGCAGACAACCAACGACCCGCTTCCCGGCTGCGACGCACGGGAATCGATGGCCGCAATCGACCGCTATCGCGCACCCGCGCTCGACAAGGGCCTCGACATTCTCGAACTCCTGTCCGAGCAGAAGGAAGGACTCACCCGCACCGAAATCACGAAGGAGCTCGGCCGTAACGCGAGCGAGATCTACCGGATGCTCGAACGCCTCGTCGCGCGCCGCTACGTGATGCGTTCGACCGGCGGCGACCGCTACACGCTCAGCCTCAAGCTGTTCGCACTTGCGCACCGGCATCCGCCGATGAACCGGCTGATCGCCGAGGCGCTGCCGCCGATGCAGCGCTTCGCCGATGCCGCCGAGCAGTCGTGCCACCTGTCCGTCTACGATCGCGGCAACCTGCTCGTGATCGCGCAGGTGGACGGGCCCGGCCCGTGGGGCGTGTCGGTCCGGCTCGGCTCGCGCGTCGGCCTCGCCGATACGGCGTCGGGCTGCATGATGCTGGCGTACCAAAGCGCCGAGCAACGCGCGCATATGCTGGCCGAGCACTGCAAGGTCAAGGGCGAGGCGCCGCTGAACGAGCAGGAGCTCGCGAATGCGTGTCAGTCGATCCGGCAGTCCGGCTATCTGCGCCAGGACAGCCGGCAAGCGTACGGCGTGACCGACCTGACCGTGCCGATCCTCGGGCCGGCCGGCCACGCGATCGCGGTGCTGACCTGCCCGTACATGCGCCGGATCGATGCGCACATGGCGCCGTCCGTCGACGTGGTCGTCGGGGCACTGCGCGATACGGCCGCACATCTGTCGATGTGCCGCACCGAGACCTGCTGACGCGCGGGTTACCCGGCAAAATGCACGGGCACGGCGCAGCGGCGCCGGCTCCGGGTATGCGCGACGCCCGTGCGGTGCCCGATGCGCGGCGTCGCATCGGGCACCCGCGGCGCTACGCTAGAATAGCGGCCCTCTCAAAAACTACGGCGGCCGGTTGTCACGGCCGTCGTATTCGATGGATGTCATGGCCAAACTTCTGAACGATCAAGAATTCCAGCGTTTCTCCGAACTTCAGCAGAAGCAGGCAAGCTTCACGATCACGCCCGAGGAAGCGGACGAGTTGCGCGATATCGTCGCGCGCGCGCAGAAAAAGCGCGACGATCGTGCCGCCGCAATGCAGGCGATCGAAAACTACATCGAGCAGTTCGACATCACACCCGACGAACTCTTCTCGCCCGAGCAGATCGGCGACGCGGCGCGCACCTACGGGCTCATCACGGCGACCAAGAAGGAACGCACGCTGCCGCCGTCGATCACGTTCAACGGCAAGCCGTACCAGTGGACCAAGACGCTTCCCGACGACGTGCGCGGCGCACTGTTCGACGCGTTCACGTCCGGCGAGTCGGTCAGGCGCTTCATCGCGATGCCGAAAGACACCGCGCGTTGTGCGCTCACGATCGCCCGCCTCGAACGCGAAACCGGTGCAGTCTATGCCGATGCGCACCTCGAGGAACTCGCGATTTCGCGCGACCAGGTGAACGACGCGGCGTCGAAACTCGCTGCGTGAATGTAATCGCGGGCACGGTTCCTGCGTGCCCGCACTCGCGCTTCACGCCGGCACGGGCCGGCGTCGCGCCCACGGGAGCCGTGCGTCAGCATGCTCCCGAAAAAGCTCACCTCGGCATCCTGCAAGCGCTCACCATGGTCTCCCGAAAAGCCTCACCCGAGACTCCGGAGACGCTCACTGACGGCTCCCGAACGTCCTCACCAATCGCTCCCGCAGGTGCTCACCGAAGCCTCCCGGAAAGGCTCACCGGCGTCTCCCGCAGGTACTCACCGGCCGTTCCCGGGAGAGCTCACCGAACCCTCCCGTATCGGCTCACCATGCTGCCCCGGAAAAGCTCACTCGCCGCTCCCGAAAAGTCTCACCTTGGCGACGGCTTTGAAAACGCGAGGCCGGAACACGGCAGCGAATGCTTGCAGGCACATCGGTGGAAACGGCTGCGGCGGACCAATATCGCAGCACGCTGCGAGCATCGCCGGACACCATGCGTGCGTTGCTGTATCGCTTCGACCGGCAGCTCCGACACGTTGCCGAACGCTTTGCTTCAAGGCCGCCCCGAATGCTTTGCATTCCTTATTTAGCGTGCGACATGGCGAGATGTTCGGACGCGTCGACGCCATGCGCTGCCCCAAGCGCCGGACCTGAAGCCGACGCCTACGGCTGCAACTTCATCCTGAAACCCACGACGCCGGGCTCCTCCGTCGTCGACACCGCAAACCCGCACGATTTCGCGAGCGAGATCATCGCCGAATTCTCGCGCAGCGCCTCGCCGACCATCCAGGTGGTGCCGCGCGAGCGCGCGTAGTCGATGATGCGGGTCATCATCAGCCGGCCGAGCCCCTTGCCCTTTTGATCCGGCCGTACCGCGATCGCGAACTCCGCCGTCTCGTTGTCGGGATCGGCGACCGCACGCGCGACCGCGAGCGTGTGGTCGCGCCCCGACACATCGGTGAACGACACGATGAAAGCCATCTCACGGTCGTAGTCGATCTGCGTCATGCGCGCCACCTGCGAGTGATCGAAGCTGCGCACCGCGCCGAAGAAACGCATCCGCAGATCTTCCGGCGTCATCGCACCGAGCAGCTCGTTGTGTGCGGCCTCGTCTTCCGGACGGATCGGACGGATCGTCACCGTCTCGCCGCGCCACTCGAGCGTCTGCTCGAGGTGCCGCGGATACGGCATGATCGCGAGCCGGCTACGCCCCGAAGCCAGCGTGATGCGTGACGCGACCACCCACGTTCGGTCGGACAGCACGCGCAGCGTGATCGACATCGCAACGACTTCGCGCACGTCGCACACGACCTGCGACAGCGCCGTCAGCGCGTCGAGCGTCGGCTCGACGGGCGTGCTGCGCGCATACGGCGAACGCTCCATCACTGCGCGGGCGAGCACCGTGTTCAGCGGCGGCAGGCCGTAGACGACGAGCGGCGCCGATACGCCGTCGGCCGGTGGCACGGCATAGCGAAACACCGGACCGAAGTTCGAATCGTCGTACATGTCGACCGTGATGTCGACGACGTTCTTGCCGGCCGGTTCGTTGGGCTGCTCGCCCTGCAGACCGAAACGGGACAGCCAGTGCAGCGCGGCTTCGCCGGCCAGCTCATGCTGACCGGCTTCGACCATGCGACGTGCGTCGGCTTGGGCAGACGCCACGCACTCGGCCGGCTGCGGCGGCGTACCCTCCGGCGTCTGCATCAGCAATTGGCGCCCGAGGTTGTAGTCGACGAGACGCGCATACGCGCGGGCGAGCCGCTGCGGCGTCGTGTGCACCGGAATGCCGTTCGCGTGCAGCGCATCGCGCGTCGCCGCGTCCACCGCGCCGAAGAAACACGCGAGGATGCCGCGATGCGCATGCTGCCGCGCGTCGATCAGCGTGCGCGCGACCGAATCGGCCGGCGCGCTGTGCGAAGTGGAATGAACGACGAACAGCGTGCCCGTCTGCGGAAACGGGGCGAGCGCCTTGATTGCCGCGGCAAAGTGCTCGGGGCGCGCGTCGTCGCCCAGCGTGAGCGGATTGCCGGGCGCCGCGAGGTGCGGCAGCGCCGCCGCGATGGCCGACGTTGCCGCGGGCGACCAGGCGGCCAGCACGTCGCGCACTTCGGCAACCGCATCGACCGCGAGTTTCGCCACGCCCGCATCGCTCGTCACGAGCGTCGCCGCGCCCCGCGCGGTGACGCGGCCGACGCCGAGCGTCTCGATTTCGTCGAGCAGATCGTCGAGCGCGTCGACGCGCACCATGCCCGCGCGCTGGAACGCCGCCGTATAGAGCGCATCGCCGGGATCGGCACGGCCGGTGCGCAACGCGAGCACCGGCTTGTTGCGTGCGGCCGCGCGCGCCGCCGACATGAACTTGCGCGCCGCGCGCACGGTATCGAGCTCGAGCAGGATCGCGCGCGTGCCGGGATCGCTCGCCAGATAGTCGAGGACGTCGCCCGCATCGACATCGGATTCGCTGCCGAGCGCGACGACATGCGAAAAGCCGAGGCCCCGCGCATCGGCCCAGCCAAGCACCGCGTTCGTCAGCGCATTCGATTGCGACACCCACGCGACGCCGCCCGATCGCGCCGTATAGGCAGGCGCGCCGAAATGCGCATGCCGCGCGGGCGACGACACGCCGAGACTGCCGGGCCCGACGATACGGAGCACGAACGGCTTCGCCGCCTTCAGCGTGCGATCGACCGCGGCGCGATCGGCCTCGGTGCGCGCCTCGCCGACGATCACCGCGATGCGCGTGCCGAGCTCGCCGAGCTTGCGCACGATGCCGGCCCAGGTCGCGGGCGGCGTGCAGATCACCGCAACCGACGGCGGCGTGGGCAGCCGGTCGACATCGGAGACGACCGCATGCCCGTCCAGCTCGCGATATTTCGGATTGACCGGCCACACGGGCCCCCGGAACGCGCCGTCGAGCACACGGGACCACACCATCGCGCCGATACTGCCGGCGCGCGACGACGCGCCGACGACCGCCACGGACTTGGGCTGGAACAACGCATCGAGATGGCGAACGGTCACATCGGCTCCCTGCGGTGACGAAAGACGACACGATCGGCATGCGGCCACGCAGGCCGTGCGCCGATCGACGCGAATCCCAAGCATAGGCGAAGCGCCCGCGACTGCCTATATGCCGAACGGCCGGCTATTCGACGGACGTCAATGCTCGCACCATGGACTGCAACCCACGCGGCCGGCGTCGCAGCACCAGTTCTTCCCGCGATGCACGTAACGCGGCACGACGCTGCAGCCGCTTCTCAAAGGTGAGGATTTACAGGAGCCAAGGTGAGTATCTTCGGGAATTGCACGACACACCGCGCCAGCATGCGAAAGGTGATGAAAATCCGCGTCAGGCATGCACCGCGAAAAGCGCGAATGGCAATGCGCATGCATTGCGCCATTACGCGGCTGTTTACGGGAATTCGCGGCAATATGCGGCCGGATCGCGGCGAATTCGCAAAACGGGATCCGTTGATTGCGCGACGTTGCACTTCAATTCGCCCGGGAAAATCGCATGACGATTGCGCCAAAACAAAACGGTGCGAAGGCCGCATGGCCGTTCGCACCGTCGGTCGGCGCACGAAAGGTGAGGATTTTCGGGAGTCAGTCCTTGATCAGGAAACGTCCGCGATTCTTGCCCAGCCATGCGGGCGCCCGCCCGCGGCCGCTCCAGGTTTCGCCCGTCTTCGGGTTCAGGTACTTCGGCGGCAAGGGTCGCTTGGGCTTCGCAGCGGTAGCGGTGGCAGCCGATTTTGCCGGAAGAAAACCGAGCTCTTCCGGCGTAATGTCGTATTCGTCGATTTTCGCGCGGATTTCCGCAATCGCGTCGGCAACCGCCTTTTCACGTTCCTTGTCGATTTTTTGCTGAAGCCGTTCGAGCTGCGCGCTCAGTTGCCTGTAGGTCGCCATATGGATGGGACTCCATGAGTGTTATTCGTGAAAAACAAGGGACTCAAAGCAAACAGAAAAGCGCGTCGCCCGATCGTGATCTCCTCAGCAGGTCATTTCGGGATCAATAACCGCTCTTCTTCTTGCATGCGAAGAGAAGATTTCGCACGGCGTCATCCGTCGATTGCTGGATCACGTCGAAATCTCCGTTGCACATGGCCCGGGCATTGTCGGTGCAATTACTCCAGTCGCTGCCGGTGCATTGCACCTGAGTGGTCGGACGCCCGTCCGAAGTGAACAGCGGAGCACTGCCGCCGCACCCGCCGAGCCCTGCAACCAGAGCCAACATCACGGCCGCCCGAGGCCACCGACAGACCGACGCAAGCATGTGTTTCATCGTTCTTCCCGTCAACCTTTTTTTGAATGTCGCGAGTATGCCATGGGCAGCCCTTCGGCCGTCAGTCCGGCGTGCGCTCGGGTTGCCCGCGCGCCTTGTACGGCAAGTGCTTGCGCGGATCCTCGGTGATGCGAACGAAAACCTGCTCGACGTCCGGAAGCGCCTCGAATTCGCGTTGCAGCGCCTGACGATCGAACGTCGTATCCGCGCATCCTTCGACGTAGATGAAACGTCGCTGTACGGTGATCCACAAGCTCGTGCCGCGCAGACGATCGGAGCCGGCGAAGTGCGCCTTCGCGGCATCGGCGATCGACGCGTCATACATATACGAGTTCGGCTTCGTGCAGCGATGGGCGAGCCAGCAGGTCGTGCCGCGTTCGGCGCGGTAGTGCGCATCGTCCGTCATCTCGGCGCGCGTCATCCACGGGCCGAGCGGCAACGGGCATTCGGCCACGTCCTGCGACAGCGCGACGAACGGATCGTTGTACCAGTTGCGCCGCGCCTCGGGCGCATCGGCGTCGCCAGCCTGCGCGAGTGCGGCGCTCGCGAGCAACATGGTCAGCCATCCTGCAATGCCGATCCGCTTCATCGTGATCTCCCGTTCGATGCGTTACGTCGAGCCGCATCGGCATCGCCGATCGGCCTACCGGTCGATACCGAGCGCCGCCAGTTTCTTGTACAGCGTCGCGCGGCCGATCCCGATACGCGCGGCCGCTTCGACGACCTTCCCGTCACAGGCCGCCAGCGCATCGGTCAGAAACCGTCGCTCCCACGCCGCCAGCGCATCGGCATACGAGGCGGCCGGCGCACCGGATGCCGTCGACGCATCGCCCGCGCGCTGCTCGGCCGGTGCCGCGGCAACCCGCTGCGCCGGCGCGGCGCCCTCCGGCGAGATGCGCACCGGCCCCAGAAACGGCGCGAGCGCACGCGCGTCGATCACCGAACGGTCCGACAGCATCAGCGCGCGTTCGAGCGTATTGCGCAACTCGCGCACGTTGCCGGGCCACGGATACGCGCACAGCATCCGCAACGCATCGTCGGTCAGCTCGCAGTGCGCGGCGCGCCCGTGCTGGGCCGCCAGTTCCTCGAGCGTCGCGTAGACGAGCGCCGCGATGTCGGATGCGCGCTCGCGCAACGGCGGCGCATGAATCGTCAGCACGTTCAGCCGGTAATAGAGATCCGCGCGAAACCGCCCGGCTGCCACGAGCGCCGGCAGGTCGGCCGACGTGGCGGCAATGATGCGCACGTCCGCGCGCACGATCCGGTTCGAGCCGACCGGCTCGAACTCCTTGTCCTGCAGCACGCGCAGCAGCTTGCCCTGCAACGGCAGCGGCATGTCGCCGATCTCGTCGAGAAACAGCGTGCCGCGATCGGCCAGCTCGAATTTTCCGACGCGCCCCTTGCGATCGGCACCGGTGTACGCGCCGGGCGCCGCGCCGAAGAATTCGGTTTCGAGCAGCGTGTCGGGAATCGCGGCGACGTTGACGGTCACGAGCGGCTGGAGCGCACGCGCCGACGCCGCGTGAATCGCGTGAGCGAGCAGTTCCTTGCCGGTGCCCGTCTCGCCGAGCAGCAGCACCGGCGAATCGACCTGCGCGGCGCGACGCGCCTGGCGCTTGGTCTCGAGGCTCGCGGCACTCGTGCCGACGAAGCTCGCAAACGTGTATTTCGCGCGGCGCGCCTGGGCGAGCGAGCGCTGCGTCGCAATCAGTTGCTGCTGAAGCTGCGCGTAGCGGGAAAAAATCGGCGTGAGCGTCTTCAACTGGTCGAACAGCGCGAAGCCGATCGCGCCAACCGTCTCGCCGGCCTCGTTCTTCAACGGCAGGCGCGTGACGACGAGCGGCTCGCGGCCCGTCTCCATGATGTCGAGCAGGATCGGCTGCCCGGTCGACACGACCTCGCGCATCAGGCTGTTCGGAATCACGGCCTCGCAGTCGAGACCGACGGCCTGCTGCGGATCGGCGAACCCGAAGCGCGCCGCGTAACGCTCGTTCATCCACACCACGCGCGCGTTGCGATCGACCACCACCGTGCCCGCACTCGAATCCTCGAAGGTCCGGAACAGCGACTCGGCAGCGCGCCGCAGCACGTCGCCGTAGTTGACGGGCAGGCGGGCCCAGTCGTTCATCATCGTGTCTTCGTCTCCGTTTATCGTCGGCCGGATGTCTCCGGAACGAGACGGATTATCTCACTCCGGAGACACGCCGCAATGCGTTGTCCGGGAAAGCCCTGCACGATTTCGACGGTCGACCGGATGGCTAAAACGTCTCCGGATGGAGACGTTTTATGTAGAATCATCAGACCTGCACCGGCGCGAGGCCGCCGGCCGCAGGCGGACCCATGTCCGGCGGCGCAATCCGGCCGATGGCACGAAACCTGCACGAACCTGAGCCGGTCCGCGGCGCACCGCGCGATCGAACAACAACCAAAGCCATTAGGAGACTCCCTTGTCTTTCGTGATCGTCCTCGCCGCGCTGGCGTTCCTGATGTTTGCCGCGTATCGCGGCTACAGCGTGATCCTGTTCGCGCCGATCGCCGCGCTCGGAGCGGTGCTGCTGACCGAACCCGCCGCCGTCGCACCGGTCTTCTCCGGCATCTTCATGGAGAAGATGGTCGGCTTCGTCAAACTGTATTTCCCGGTCTTCATGCTCGGCGCCGTGTTCGGCAAGGTGATCGAACTGTCCGGGTTCTCCGAGTCGATCGTCCATGCGGCGATCCGCTACATCGGCCGCTCGCGCGCGAATGCGGTGATCGTCGCGGTGTGCGCGCTGCTCACCTATGGCGGCGTATCGCTGTTCGTCGTGGTGTTCGCGGTCTATCCGTTCGCGGCCGAACTCTATCGTCAGAGCAACATCCCGAAACGGCTGATGCCCGGCGCGATTGCACTCGGCGCGTTCTCGTTCACGATGGATTCGCTGCCCGGCACGCCGCAGATCCAGAACATCATCCCGACCACGTTCTTCAAGACGACTGCCTGGGCCGCGCCCGCGCTCGGCACGATCGGCTCGCTGTTCATCATCGTCGTCGGCCTCGCGTATCTCGAATGGCGCCGCCGTTCGGCGATGGCGAAGGGCGAAGGCTACGGCACGTCGCTCGTCAACGAGCCGGAGCGCGTCGAGGCAACGGCGCTGCCGCATCCCGCGCTGGCGATCCTGCCGCTGATCCTCGTCGGCGTGTCGAACTTCGCATTCACGAAGCTGATCCCGCAGTGGTACGGCGCCGCGTCTTACACGGTCGCGCCGGAAGTGCTGCCGGGCGTGCACGCGCCGGTCACGACGTCGATCAAGACGGTCGTCGCGATCTGGTCGGTCGAGGCCGCGCTGCTGCTCGGGATCGTGCTGGTCGTGCTGACCGCATTCAAGCGCGTCAGCGATCGCTTCGCGGCCGGCTCGAAGGCCGCCGTCGCCGGCGCGCTGCTCGCCGCGATGAACACCGCGTCGGAATACGGCTTCGGCGGCGTGATCGCCGCGCTGCCGGGCTTCCTCGTCGTCAGCGATGCGCTGAAGAGCATCCCGAACCCGCTCGTCAACGCAGCCGTGTCGGTCAGCTCGCTCGCGGGTATCACTGGCTCCGCGTCCGGCGGCATGAGCATCGCGCTCGCCGCGATGTCGGACCTGTTCATCAAGGGCGCGCAGGCGGCCAACATCCCGATGGATGTGCTGCACCGGGTCGTCGCGATGGCGAGCGGCGGCATGGACACGCTCCCGCACAACGGCGCGGTCATCACGCTGCTCGCCGTCACGGGCCTCACGCACCGCGAGTCGTATCGCGACATCTTCGCGGTCACCGTCATCAAGACGCTCGCGGTATTCTTCGTGATCGCCGTGTACTACGCGACGGGGCTCGTGTAAGCGTTGGCATCGGGGCGGCGTTTCGTGCGCCGCCTTCTCGCCTTTCAGGATCGGACCGCATGCGCACCGGAACGGATTCCGGCAAGCGCATCCGGTCCGATTTTCATTTCCCTGCGCCAAATCGACACGCCGGCCGTCGTCCGAGCCATCCCCCACCCATTGTTACCCGCAGCAAAACACTGCGTTGGGCGCGATCGCATTTTTCAGGCACCCGCCTCGGCCTACACTGGTTTCAACGCTCGCGGCGCTTCGACGAACGAAGCGCCGCGATTCACCGGAAATCGTGGAGGTCCCCATCATGAAACGCCTGATCCAAGCCATTGCCATCGCGCTGGCCGTCTCGGCCCCGTTCGCCGCGCAGGCCCAGTCGAACCCGCCGCTCACGCGCGCGCAGGTCCACGCCGAAGTCAAGGCGCTCAAGCAGGCCGGCTTCCAGTCGAGCGACTGGTTCTATCCGGCCAGCATCGTATCCGCCGAAGCGAAGATCGCCCGTCAGCACGACGCCGGATACGGCAGCGATCGCGGCGCGTCGTCGGAGTCGGGCCGGTAATCGTCGGCCCGCCCGGCGATCCCTCCGTGCGCCGTTACGCCTTCACGGGCTGGATCAGCTTCGCGCACGCCGCCGCCTGCGGATCACCCGCCGGCAGCTTCCCGCACACGCCGTCGAACTGCTTCACGACCGACCTGACCGACGCATCGTGCGCGCCGCTGCCGCGCCAGCGGTTCAGTTGCGTGACGACCTTGGTCAGCGCGCGCAGGTTCGCGCCGTAGAACGCGTCCCGGGTCTTGTCGGCCTGCGCGAGCACACTGGCCGCAATCCCTTCGATGCGCGCCGAATCGTCCGGCGCCAGTTCGACCGCATTCGCAAAATAAGTCGCGCCCCAGCGCAGCTTCGTCGCCGGCCCGCTCGCCGCGTCGTACGCCTTGCGATACCAGTCGAGCGCGGCCGCCTTGTCGCCGCGCGCCTTCGCGTTCGCGGCCAGCCCCGACATGAAGTAGTACGGCGTGGACGAACGCGGCAGCTCGGCCTTCAGCAACGCATCCGATTCGTCGTACAGCCCTGCGTCGGTCAGCGTGTCCGCGCCTTCGCTGACGAGCGCCTGCCGCTCGTACGCGTTCGCCGCGCGCTGCACCGACGCGGCGATCTGTTTGCGCGCGGTGTCGGCGAGCGCCGGTGCGGCGGGCGGTGCGCCCTTGCGCGCGTCGCCGCGCGCGAGCAGCACGCGGCCGTGCAGCGCCATCAGCCGATCGATCGACGACAGCGTGCCGTCGGTCGACAGGCGCGCCAGCGCCGTGTCGTACGCGCCGCGCAACTTCGTGCGCTGCGCGTCGTCGCCGCCGAGATACGCGACCACGCGCGCAGGCGCCGCGACCAGCACATCCGAATCGGCCCGCGACAGCGCCGGATCGCGCAGCACCGTGCGCAGCGAATCGGCAAGCGCGGCCTTGTCGAGCGCACCGGCCTGCGCCGGGTCGTCCGACGCGGCGACCACCGCCGACTTCAGCGCGAAGCGCGCCGATTCGGCTTTCGCACCCGCCGCCCGGGCGCGTTGCGCAAGCGACTGCAGCGTCTCGGCGACGCGATCGGCCGGCACCGGCAACGCGCCGTCGGTATCCCACGAATAGTCGGCCAGCAGGCGCCATTCGTCCGGCGTCAGCGACGCGCCGTTCTTCAGCGCCGTCGCGAGCGTCTGCCGCACCGGATGCGCGGCCGTCATCCCGAGCGACAGCGCCTGCATGTAGCGGTCGAGATCGGCTTCGCCCGGCAGCCGCGTCACTTCGGTGCCGTCGGGGCGGAACAGGATCATCGTCGGATAGCCGTGCACCTTGAAACGCTCGCCGAGCTTCTGCGCGCTTTCGGTATCGCCGTCGAGATACACGGGCACGAAGAACGACGAACGTGCCTTGAATGCCTGCTGGCTGAAGATCGTCGACTTCACCTGGTTGCACGACGGACACCATACCGCGCCCCAGTACAGCAGCAGCGGCTTGCCCTCGCGCTTCGCGAGCGCGAACGCGGCATCGACGTCGCCGTGTTGCCACGCGATGCCGGGCGGCAGATGCGCGCCGTCGGGCGCTGCGTTCGCCGCCGGGACGCCCGCGGGCGCGGCAGCGGCAAGCGCCGCAGCGGCGGCAGCGAACAGGCAGGCGGCGGTGAGATTGCGGAGAACGGTTTTCATCGAAGCGGGTTCCGTTGAAAAGGACGGTTTCAGGGGGATGCCGCGTGCGCAACGAGGGCCGCGATGCGATGGCGATGAGGCCGAACGCCGTGCAGCGCCGCGCATGCATCGATACGGAAACACGAAGCCGGCCGCAGCGACCGGCAAATCGTTTGAAGATACGACAGGTATAGCCGAAGGAAAACGAACGAATTCTCGATTGAATATGACGCGCGGCGCCGCGGCCGCGTGCCGTCACGTCCGCGACGGCCGGCCCTTCATTGCCGCGTCCTGATGCGGGCCATGTGATACACGGACGCATGCACGCCGTCGCGCAACGCGTAATCCGGCGATTCGCCTTCGATGCGGAAACCGTGTTGCTCGTAGAGTGCGATCGCCGCTCGGTTGTCGGTAAACACGGTCAGCTCGAGACGCGTGATGTTCAGCCAGTTCTCCGCGAGATCGATCGCGGCCGCGAGTAGCCGGCCGCCGATGCCGCGCCCGTGATGGGCCGCGTCGACCATCATGCCGAGCGCCGCCGCGTGGCGCCGGCGGGGATTCGGCTCGGGATGCAGGCCGAGATGGCCGACCACCGTGCCGTCGATTTCGGCAACGAGGCTCACGCCGTGCTCGCGCACGTCGTCGAGCCGCTTCCGCCATTTCTCGAGCGACGGAAATGGCTGCTGCAACGTATTCGTGTACACCGCGGGATGCGCGGCGATCTGCCGGATCGCGTCGACGTCGTGCGTCTCGCTGTGCCGGATCCTGATATCGGTCATGGGTGGGCCGGTTCCGAAAAGTCGCGCCGAACGCGCGGACTGCGCACGTGCGCAGCAACGCGTCGAGCTTAGCCGATTTCACGCATTTGAAACATGGGCGTCACGCCGGCGCACGTCAGGTTGCATCCGCAACGAAACGCGCGTGTGCCGTCCTCGCAACATCCGGAAAATTCCGACCGGTCGCCCCTGCGACGATCGGTAATTTCTTACCATACTCGGCCTCGCATTCGCGCTTGAACGAATCGTTGCACACACAACGTCACGCACGCGACACGCGATGTCATTTCTTCATCACGTCGACGTCATGTCGTGTCCCTAGACTGGGCGCCGCCTCAGCCCGGCCATGCGCCGGGACGGTGTGTGCCGGCACCTGCCCCGCGCATCACGAGCGTGCGGCGCACAGGATCGCGACGGCAAGGCCGCAGTATTCGCGCAACGTCGCGCGTCGGGCGCGATACGCGCACCGCCGCGACGCACGGCCGATGCCCCGAACACGCACGCATCGCGGATCGTCCCGGGGCGGGACCACGCGCGGGCACCGCCGGACGAACTCACGAACGCTCCCACCTTCACAGGATCCGAACGCCATGACGTCACGTCGCAAATTCCTTCAGCAGACCGCCGGCTCCGGCCTCGCCGCCGCCGCGCTGTCCGCGTTTCCGCCGAGCATTCGCCGCGCGCTCGCCATTCCCGCCTTCCATGAAACGGGGACCATCCAGGACGTCAAGCACGTCGTGCTGCTGATGATGGAGAACCGAGCGTTCGACAGTTACTTCGGCACGTTCAAGGGCGTGCGCGGCTATGGCGACCGCTTCGCGGTGCCGTCGCCGAACGGCCGCGACGTGTTCTATCAGACGCACACGAAGGCGGCGCCCGCCGCGACCGTGACGCCGTATCACCTCGACGCGCGCCAGGGCAACGCGCAGCGCGCGGGCGGCACGCCGCACACGTGGGCCGACGCGCAGGCCGCGTGGGATCACGGCCGGATGAACCGCTGGCCGGACGCGAAGACGCCGCTGTCGATGGGCTATTACGACGCGGCCGAAGTGCCGTTCCAGCGCGCGCTCGCCGATGCGTTCACGCTGTGCGACCACTATCACTGCGGGATGCACACGGGCACGATCGCGAACCGCCTGTTCTACTGGAGCGGCACCAACGGCCCGAACGGCATCAGCCCGGCCGACGGCAGCCGCGTGAAGATCGCCGCGCTGAACAACCAGTTCAACGGCGGCAACGACATCGGCCCGTCAAGCCAGGGCTGGACCTGGACGACCTATGCCGACCGGCTGCAAGGGGCGGGCGTGAGCTGGAAGGTCTACCAGAGCCTGATCGACAACTTCGGCTGCAACGAGATGATGAGCTTCCGCCACTGGCGCGCGGCGATCGAGCAGATGCCGGCCGCACGCCGGCCCGCGTACGTCGCGTCGACCGATATCACGCAGCCGGTGACGGCGGCCGGCGCGTTCTACGACCCCGCGATCGACGATCCGCTGAGCCCGCTCGCGAAGGGCTTCGGCAACACGATGCCGTACGGCTTTCTCGAAACGTTCCGCGACGACATCCGCAACGGCAAGCTGCCGGAAGTGTCGTGGATCATCCCGCCGTCCGCGTACAGCGAGCACCCGGGGCCGTCGAGCCCCGCGCAGGGCGGCTGGTACGTGCAGGCCGTGCTCGACGCGCTGACGGCGAACCCGGAGGTCTGGAGCAAGACCGTGCTGCTGGTCAACTACGACGAGAACGACGGCTTCTTCGACCACATGCCGTCGCCGGCCGTGCCGTCGCGCAACGCCGACGGCACGCTCGCGGGCGGCCATACGCTGTCGGCCGCCGACGTCGCGGTCGAGTATCACGACTTCACGCCGGCCACGTCGAGCCAGCCGGCAACCGACGGCCGTCCGTACGGCCCGGGCCCGCGCGTGCCGATGTGGATCGTGTCGCCGTGGAGCCGCGGCGGCTGGGTCAACTCGCAGGTGTTCGACCATACGTCGACGCTGCGCTTCCTCGAGGCGCGCTTCGGCGTCGCGGAGCCGCAGATCGGCGCGTACCGCCGCGCGGTGTGCGGCGACCTGACGAGCGCATTCAATTTCCGCACGCCGAACAACGAGCCGCTGCCGACGCTCGCGGGCCGTACGACGAAAAGCCAGGTCGACGCGCTAAGCGCCGCGCAGCAAACCGCGCCGAAAATCGTGCCGCCCGCGACGCCCGCGCTGCCCGCACAGGCGACCGGCGTGCGCCCGTCGCGCGCGTTGCCGTACGAACTGCACGCGAGCGCACGCACCGATGCCGGCGCCGGCACGGTCACGCTGAAGTTCGCGAACACCGGCCGCGCCGCCGCCGTGTTTCACGTCTATGACAAGCTGCACCTCGACCGGCTGCCGCGGCGCTACGTCGTCGAGCCCGGCAAGACGCTGCACGGCGACTGGGCCGCGCGCGCCGACGATGGCGGTAAATATGACCTGTGGGTGCTCGGCCCGAACGGCTATCACCGCCGCTTCACCGGCGACCTGAGCCGTCTGGCCGGGGCGCGCGCGCCGCATCCGGAAGTACGCGTCGGCTATGCGGGCGCGAGCGGCAACCTGCACCTGCGGCTGCGCAACGACGGCGGCGGCACGGTGCGCTTCACGGTGAAGTCGAACCAGGTCTACGGGCCGCTGTCCGGACACGGCGGAAACGACGACCACGGTCATGGCCGCGACAACGAAAATGGTAACGACCAGGGTCGGGGCAACGGCCATGGCGCCGGCACCACGTGGACCGTCACGGTGCACGCCGGCGACCAGTCCGAACTGCACTGGAAGCTCGACTCGACCGGCTACTGGTACGACTTCATCGTCACCGCCGACAGCGACGCGAGCTTCTCGCGCCGCGTGGCCGGCCGCGTGGAAACCGGCCGGCACTCGGTCAGCGACCCGGCGATGGGGCTCGCCGACCGCTTCTGACGCCGCCGCGGCGACGCGCGGCGCAGCGCGCGTCGCCGCCCGTGTCGGCACGGCCGAGAACGCCGCTCGGGCACCGGTTTCGGCCGGCGCCCGATCCGGTGCAGACGCCCGCCCGGCGCGGCTCAAACATCAGAAGGATCGGTGGTTCAGCCCTCATTTCACCGCCACGAAAATGCTCCGTGTTGCGGCCCGTTCGCGTTAAACTGCGTCAAGCCGTATTCAACAAAGACATCTTTGCCGCCAAGGCATCCACGACACGAGGATAGGTTCGATGCGCACTACCGGCTCATCCGGGGCAATGACCCTGCTCACCGAACACGACGCGGCCGATGGCCGCGAACTGCGCTCGCTCCGGCTCGAAGCGACCGGCGACGGCAAGAGCGTGCTGCTGATCGAGATCGACGAACGCAAGCCCGGCATCCACCGCGAAGTCCGCTACGAGATCACCCCGGCCGAACTGATCGCGGCGATCCGCTCGCACGGCGCCGAGCTGCCCGGCGAAAACCACGGCGCCGCATCGCTCGCCCGCACGCCCTCCTGATTCCGAACGGTGAGCCGCGCGCAATGCGTCGGCTCACCCACATCCCCCTGCCGCCGTCAGGCGCTTTGCATCATTCCCGCCGCTGCGTTGAAAAAGGCCGATAATCGGCCCATCTGCATTTCCCGCCACGCGTTTCCTTTTCGGCCAGCCGTCATGCTCCTACGTGACCTCGTCGCCCAGTACGGGCCGCTTCTCGTGTTCGCCAACGTGCTCGCGGCGGCCATCGGCCTGCCGGTGCCCGCGATGCCGACGCTCGTGCTGTTCGGCGCGATGTCGGCGATGCATCCGGCGATGATCGGCTCGCAGCTCGTGACGGTCGTGGTGCTGTCGGTGCTCGGCGCGCTGATCGGCGACACGGTCTGGTACGTCGCCGGGCGGCGGTACGGCGGCACGACGCTGAAGACGATCTGTCGGCTGTCGCTGTCGCGCGATACCTGCGTGAAAAAGACCGAACGCTTCTTCGGCCGCTACGGCGTGCGCGTGCTCGCGGTCGCGCGCTTCATTCCCGGATTGTCGCTGGTGTCGGTACCGATGGCCGGTGCGCTCGGCACGCGCTATCGCACGTTCGCCGGCTACGACGCGCTCGGCGCCGCACTGTGGACGATCGTCGGGCTGGTAGCCGGCCTCGTGTTCTACCGGCAGATCGACTGGCTGTTCGCCGGCGCGAGCCGTCTCGGCCGTGCGGTGCTGCTCGTCATCGTCGCACTGCTCGCCATCTATGCGGCCGTGCGGTGGATGCGCCGCCGCGCGCTGATCCGCCAGCTCGCGAACGCGCGGATCGGCGTCGACGAGCTCGACGTGCTGCTGCGCGACACCGCCGCCCCGGTGGTGCTCGACGTCCGCTCGCCCGAGCACCGCAAGCTCGACCCGTTCGCGATTCCCGGTGCGCAGTTCGCCGACGAGCGCCAGATCGCCGACATCGTCGCGCGCTATCCGCTCACGCAGAAGTTCGTCGTGTATTGCTCGTGCCCGAACGAGGTGACGGCCGCGCTGATGGCGAAGCGTCTGCTCGATGCAGGCTTCACCGATGCGCTCGCGCTGCGCGGCGGCCTCGACGCATGGCGCGATACGGGCCGCCAGCTCACGTCGCTCGTGGAAGAAACGCCCGCCGGGAGCGATCCTGTCGCGGGATGGCACAAGCCGGCCTGATCGCACCGATCGCAGGCCAGCCGTGCGAGAGTGGGGGCCTTGCGCCCCCTTCCGTCAGAACGCGTGCAGCGGCAGGTTCACGACCAGACGGTACTCGGTGTTCGACGCGTCCGAGTAGTGTGCCGAGCCGTTGTGCCACATCGCGATGAACGTGACCTTCGTGTTCTTCAGCTTGCCGCTCTGGAACGTGTACGACGGAATGAAGCCGAACTCGTGGTGACGGCCCTGCACCGGCGCACCGTTGCTCCAGTAGATGCTCGACTTGCTCGGGTCGTTCGCCGCGCCCGCGCTGCCGTCCGCACCCCAGCCCGTCACGCCCCACACCATCGCCTTGAAGCCCGGCAGGCCCGCTTCCTTGCCGTAGAACGTGTAACGCAACTGCAGCGATTTCTCGTGCGGGGCGTTGTAGTCGACGTCCATCGAGTTGGTCAGGAAGATGCCGTTCGTTTCGTTCAGGTAGTCGAAGAACTGGTCGCCGAGCACTTGCTGGAAGCCCAGCAGCAGCTCGTGCGGGCCATGCTGCGCGGCCAGCGACAGGCTGTACGCGTTGTTGTTGATCTTGCCTTGCAGCGCATCGCCCGTGTCGTGCGTCGAATAGACGTTGCCGAAGCCGGTCCACTTGATCGTCTGCGGGCTGCCGATGCTGTGCTTCACCGACGCGTAGTACTGGTGCCACACGTCGTCGGCCTGGTTCGCGTACAGCGCGACTTCGCCGTTCGGTGAGTAGTCCCACGTGCCGCCGACATAGGTCAGGCGATTGATGCGCGTGCCGCCGTATTGCGTCGTCAGGTTGGTGAGCGTCGTATGGCCGCGCGCGTCGGTCTTCGTGAAGCTGCCGGCCTCGAGCATCACGTTCTTGAATTCGTTGCTGACGAGCGTCGCGCCGAGGAACGTCGGCGGCAGCGCACGGTTGTCGTGCTGCTCCATGAACGGATTGTCGACGGCCTGCAGACCATACTTGACCACCGTGTTCGAAATGCGCGCCTTGACGTCGTAGATGCCCGGGTAGGCCCACGCGAGCTGGTTGCCGCCGCCGCCGCCCTTCGCGATGTGCACCATGCTGCCGGCGCCCTGACCGCCGTCGAGCTTCAGCGCTGCATACAACGACGCATCGAAGCCGATCCCGATCAGGCCGGTCGTATAGCCCGACTCGAAGTTCGCCATCGCGCCCTGGATCCACGCATGGCGATGCGGCCCGCCCTTGGCGTCGAGCACGTCCGCATAGTTGCGGAACAGGAAGTCGAGATGGCTGTCGGCAATGAAGCCGTTCGATTTCGACTGCGCCGACGGCTCGTCGGGCGGCGTGACGGCCTGGGTCGCCTCGGCGTTGACAACGGCGTTCGGAGTCGTTGCCTGCGCAACGGTCGCGCCGGTACCGGCAGCCGGCGCGGCCTGCGCGACCGTCAGCGGCGCGCTCGCCGCGTCGTCGGCGTGCGCGACGCCCGTCAGCGAAACGCCTGCGAGCGCCGGCAGTCCCCATGCGAGCAGCATCTTCGATGCCGTCCCGATCGTCTTCTGCTTTTTCATCGTAATAATTCTCATCTTGTGTTGATATCGTCCACACCGGTTGCGATCCGCTCCCGGCCCCCCGGCGAGCCCGGCTAAGGGCGCGCCTGTACCCGCGGCGCGAAGATCGTTCGCGCCGCACCTACCCCTGTTGACCTGCCTTGGTTATGTTTGCTGCGTCACTTCACATCACGCCGCGCCCGCGCGGATGCACGCGACGCGCGCCGCCGATCCCTGCCGCACTTCCGGCAGCGGCACGTCCTGCGCGCACGCGTCGATCGCGACCGGGCAGCGCGTGCGGAACGCGCAGCCGGACGGCGGGTTGAGCGGCGAGGGCATCTCGCCCGCCAGCAGAATCGGACGGCGAGCACGCTCGCGCGCCGGCTCCGGCGTCGGCGCCGCATCGAGCAGCGCCTTCGTGTACGGGTGTTGCGGCACGCCGTACACGTCATGCCGCGTGCCGAACTCCATCACGCGGCCGAGATACATCACGAGCACGCGCTGGCTGATGGCCTTCACCACCGCCAGGTCGTGCGCGACGAACAGATAGGACAACGACAGTTCGCGCTGCAGATCGCGCAGCAGGTTCACGATCTGCGCCTGGATCGACACGTCGAGCGCCGAGACGGGTTCGTCGCAGATCACGAGCTGCGGCTCGCCGATCAGCGCGCGCGCAATGCCGACGCGCTGGCACTGCCCGCCGGAAAATTCATGCGGATAGCGCAGCAGGTGATGCGCGTTCAGCCCGACGCGTTCGAGCATCGCGATCACGCGGCGGCGCACTTCGGTGCGGCCGAGGCCAGGCTGGTGCGTGACGAGCGGCTCCGCGACGACCTGCTCGATCGTCATGCGCGGGTCGAGCGACGCGAGCGGATCCTGGAAGATCATCTGCACTTCGCGCCGCATCGCGGTGCCGCGCAGGTGATCGGGCGCCATGGTCTGGCCGCGCCATTTCACGGTGCCGGCCGTCATCGGCACGAGGCCGATCAACGCGCGCGCGAGCGTCGATTTCCCGCAGCCCGATTCGCCGACGAGCCCGACCGTCTCGCCGCGCCTGACGTCGAACGACACGCCGTCGACCGCGCGCAGCGTGCCCTTCGGCGACCACGGATAGCCGCCGAGCGGCACGCGAAAATGCACCTTCAGATTCTCGACGGACAGCAGCGTGTCGTCCGTCGCGCCGGCTTGGCGGCGTTCATCGACGCTCATCGCAGACCTCCCGTCAGATCGGCCACCGGGCGGTGGCACGCGCGCACCGCGCCCATGGCGCCATAGGTTTCGAGCGCCGGGCGCGCGGCGGCGCAGCGTTCTTCCGCATACGTGCAGCGCTTCGCGAACGCACAGCCGGCCGGCGCGGCGCCGGGCATCGGCGGGTTGCCGGGAATCGCGACGAGCGGCGCATCGTCCGCGTCGGTGAGGCGCGGCAGCGCGTTGAGCAGCCCGATCGTGTACGGATGCGACGGCGCCGCAAAGATCGATTCGGCCGGCGCGTATTCGACGGTACGGCCCGCGTACATGACCATCACGTCGTCGGCGAGGCCGGCGACCACGCCCATGTCGTGCGTGATCAGCACGATCGCGGTGCCGCGCTCGCGGTTCAGCTCGCGCAGCAGGTCGATGATCTGCGCCTGCACGGTCACGTCGAGCGCGGTGGTCGGCTCGTCCGCGATCAGGATTTCCGGTTCGGACAAGAGCGCCATCGCGATCATCACGCGCTGCCGCATGCCGCCCGAGAACTCGTGCGGATACATGCGGATGCGGCGCGCCGCATCGGGAATGCGCACCGATTCGAGCGCCTCGATCGCGCGCTTGATCGCTGCCTTGCGCGACAGCTTGCGATGCAGCTGCAGCGTCTCCGTCATCTGCCGCTCGATCGTCAGGAACGGGTTGAGCGACGTCATCGGATCCTGGAAGATCATCGCGATCCGGTCGCCGCGCACCGCGTTCAGCGCGCGCGTATCCATGTCGAGCAGGTTGTCGCCGCGGTAGCGTGCGGTGCCGGTCGTCGTGCCGTTGCCGGCCAGGAGGCCGAGCAGCGCCATCACGGTCTGGCTCTTGCCCGAGCCCGATTCGCCGACGATGCCAAGCGTCTTGCCGGCTTCGAGCGAGAACGACACGCCATTCACGGCGTCGATCGGCGGCGCGTCCTTGCGCGTGAAGCGCACGCCGAGGTTGTCGACTTCGAGTAGTGCAGTCATCTCAGCGATCCTTCGGGTCGAGCGCGTCACGCAGGCCGTCGCCGACGAAGTTCACGCAGTAGAGCGTCACGCACAGCATGACGGCCGGGGCCAGCAGCAGCCACGGCATCGATTCCAGTTTCTGCGCGCCGTCCTGGATCAGCACGCCCCAGCTCGTCATCGGTTCCTGCACGCCAAGGCCGAGGAACGACAGCACCGATTCGGTCAGCACGATATTGGGCACCGAGACCGTCGCGTACACGACGACCACGCCGAGCAGGTTCGGCACGACGTGACGCAGCACGATCGACGCCGGCGACACGCCGATCGCGCGCGCCGCATCGACGAACTCGCGGTTGCGCAGCGACAGCGTCTGGCCACGCACGACGCGCGCCATGTCGATCCACGAGAACGCGCTGATGGTCAGCACGACCAGCATGAACGAGCGGCCGAACAGGGTCATCATCAGGATCGCGATCAGCAGGTACGGGATCGCGTACATCATGTCGACGATGCGCATCATCACGGAGTCGACGCGGCCACCCGCGAAGCCCGCGGTCGCGCCCCACGCGACGCCGAACAGGCCCGATACGAGCGTGCCGAGCAGGCCGACCTCGATCGATACGCGGCCGCCAATCAGCGTGCGCACGAGCAGGTCGCGGCCGAGCTCGTCGGTGCCGAACCAGTGCTGGTTCGCCCAGGTCGGCGGCAGGCTGATCGAGGCCCAGTCGCTCGCGGCGGGATCGGCTGCGAGCAGCCACGGGCCGACGAAACAGGCGAGCGCGATCAACGCGAGCAGCACGAGGCTGAACACGGCCGCGCGGTTGTGAAGGAAGCGCGCGAACGCGAGCTCGAGCGGCGAGCGCGAACGCGGCGGCGAATCGGTCTGCACGGGCAGGCCGACGACGGGAGTGGTCGGAGTCATCGCTGTGCCTCGCTCAATAACGGATGCGCGGATCGAGCCACGCGTACGCGAGGTCGACCAGCAGGTTGAACAGCACCGCGAAAACGGTCGTCAGCACGACGAGGCCGAGCACCAGCGTGTAGTCGCGGTTGATGGCGCCGTTCACGACGAGTTGCCCGAGGCCCGGCAGTGCGAACACCGATTCGGTGACGACGGCCGCCGTGATCGACGTGATGCAGACCGTGCCGAACAGCGACACGACCGGCATCAGCGCGGGCTTGAGCGCGTGGCGCAGCACGATCGTCGAGCCCGGCAGGCCCTTCGCGCGCGCGGTGCGGATGTAGTTGCTCGACAGCGTCTCGATCATCGAGCCGCGCATCACGCGCGCGAGCAGCGACACGTTGATGAAGGTGAGCAGCACGATCGGCAGCAGCCGGTACTGCCAGCCGCCGTCGCCCCAGCCGCCCGCCGGCAGCCAGCCGTTGCCGGCCGACGTCTTCAGCAGGATCGCGAAGATCCACACCAGCACCGGGCCGAGCACGAACGGCGGCACGACGTTGCCGAAGTTGCCGATCAGCATCACGAAGCGATCGATCACGCTGTCGCGGCGCACGGCCGCGACGGTGCCGAGCAGCACGCCGACCACGATCGAGATCGGGATCGACACGCCGCCCACGCCGAGGCTCACGGGCAGCGCCTTCTTCACGAGATCGTTCACCGACCAGTCGACGTAGCGGAACGACGGGCCGAGATCGCCGTGCAGCAGCGAGCCGAGATACAGCAGGTACTGCTTCCACAGCGGCTCGTCGAGGTGATACTTCGCGTTCAGGTTCGCGAGCGTCGCGGCGGACAGCTGCTTCTCCGTATCGAACGGGCCGCCGGGCGTGAAATGCAGCAGCAGGTAGCAGACGGTGATAACCGCGAGGATCGTCGGCACCGCCCACAACGTGCGCCTCAATGCGTAGGCCAGCATGATCGCTCCGCTCAGTGCTTGATCAGGTACATGTCCTGCGAAGCACGCATGTCGATCACGTTCTTCAGCGAATAGCCGCCCACGTAGGGCTTCACGAGACGGTCGGCCGAATACTGGAACAGCGGCACCATCGGCGTGTCGTTCATCGCCATGTCGTGCGCCTGCGTGAGCAGCGCGACGCGCGCCTTGTCGTCGAGCTTCTGGTTGCCTTCGTCGACGAGCGCGTCCATCTGCTTGTTGCAATAGCCGACGGTGTTCTGCGAGCTGCCGCAGCGGATCAGGTCGAAGAAGGTCATCGCGTCGTTGTAGTCGGCGAACCAGCCGTCGCGCGCGATCTGCACCTTGCCGTCGTGCCGCTGCTTCATCAGCACCTTGAACTCGACGTTCTCGAGCTTGGTAGTGATGCCGAGCTTCGTGCGCCATTCCGATGCGGTGAACAGCGCGACCTTCTTGTGCAGGTCGTTGGTGTTGTACGTGAGCGTGAACGACAGCGGCTTCGCGTCCGAATAGCCGGCCTGCTTCAGCAGGTCCTTCGCGGTCGCGATGCGCTTGGCCATCGGCCACGACGCCCATTCCGGCGTGAACGGCTGCACGCCCTTCGTGCCGTTCGGCATCAGCCCGTACATCGGCTTCTCGCCGGCCTGCGTGAGCTTCGACGTGAGCACGTCGCGATCGATCACCATCGACAGCGCCTGGCGCACGCGCTTGTCCTTCAGCGCCGCGTCGCTGTTGTTCAGGTAGTAGTAGTAGGTGGCGAGCTGCAGGCCCGGGCGCAGTTCGCCGCCGAACTGCTTGCTCACCTGCTGGAAGATGCCCGACGGAATCGAGTAGCTGTAGTCGATCTGGCCGGCCTGGTACATGCGCATCGCGGTTTCGTCGCTTTCGATCGGCAGATACGTGACCTTGTTGATCACGACCTTCGACGCGTTCCAGTACTTCGCGTCCTTCGTCGCCACGATGCGGTTGTTCGGCTGCCAGTCGACGAGCTGGTACGCGCCGTTGCTGACGATGTTGCCCGGGCGCGTCCATGCGTCGCCGAATTTCGCGACCACGTCCTTGTTCACCGGCGCGAGCGGCGCCATCGCGGTCAATTCGGGGAAGAACGCGACCGGCACGTCGGTCGTCACCTCGAGCGTGTACGGATCGACGGCGCGCACGCCGAGCGTCGACGGCGCGGCCTTGCCGGCGATGATGTCCTTCGAGTTCTTGATGAACTCGACGAGGATCGTGTATTTCGAGCCCGTCTTCGGATCGACGAGGCGCTGCCACGAATAGACGAAATCGGCGGCCGTCACCGGCTGCCCGTTGCTCCACTTCGCGTCGTGGCGAAGCTTGAAGATCCACGTCTGCGGCGTCTTGCGTTCCCACGACAGCGCGACGCCCGGCACGATCTGGCCGGCCGCATCGATGCGCGCGAGCCCTTCGAACAGGTCGAGGCCGATCGTGTTGCCGGTCCACGATTCGATGTGCGCCGGGTCGAGCGACTCGACTTCGGCCGGCACCTGGCGCGTCAGGTCCTGTTGGGGAGCGAGCGCGACGTTCGACGGAACGGTTACGGCGTGGGCGACGGGCGTCAGGGCGAGCGCGGCCAGCACGGCCGACATGGCATGCAAGGATTTCATCGTGGCAGTCTTGAGAAGGTTGTTCGGTGAGCGTCGCGCGGCGGATGCCGCGGATTACGCGTGAGACGCTGACGGGTGCAGCGATCGAGGAGGCCCGTGGTTCTCGTATTGCATGTTAGTATTCCTTACATTTCTTTCGACGGGCATTCCGTCGAAGAAACGAAGGAATACCCGTGCGTTAGAACAGTCGCGGCGTACCGACCCAGACCACCACCGACTCGATCTTCGCGGTGTTGACCCAGCTGTGCGGGACCGTCGACTGATAGTGCGAACTGTCGCCGGCCTGCAGGACGAACGTCTTGCCTTCCAGCGTCAGCGACACTTCCCCTTCAATCACGTACAGGAACTCCTCTCCTGCATGTGTCGTCACCTCCGACCGTTTCTGCCCCGGCGGCATCCTCACGAGGATCGCCTCCAGCTGGCGCCCTTCGGACACGTTGGTCAGCCTCGCGAACAGGTTCGCCGAATCGGCAAACCCGAAGAAGCGCAACTGATCGCCTCGGCAAACCGAGCGTTCCTCGCTCGGCGTATCCACGAAGTACTGCACCGTCACACCGAGCGCGTGCGCGATACCGGCCAGCGACGTCAGCGACGGTGACGCGAGCCCGCGCTCGACTTGAGACAGAAACGGCTTCGAAATCCCCGCGGCGGTAGCCGTGTCGTCGAGCGTGCGCTTCAGACGTTGGCGCAACGCGCGAATCTTGCTGCCGAGTGCGACAGCGTCTGCCGATCGCGAGTTTTCAGTGGGGGGAACCATAGCAGGCCGAAAAGTGGTCGTCAAAAAATGTTTGATGGAAAGTAACTAAGTTAATACGAGATAGCTTAATCTTCGGGTTCGCACACGCCTTCGGCGTTGAGCCCGGTGCACTAAACAGGGCCCGAAGCGAGCGAAACGACGCGCTATCTTGCCAGACTCGCCGGCTTCACAGGCAAGCTGCAAGCGGCTCTCCGGGAATCTGCGGAGAACGGGCGTCAAGCTTACAAGTAGATGATGAGACAAATGTTCCTGAAAGCTGCTGCCACATCGGGAGTTTCCCTAAGTGGCGCGGACCTGACGCACCGGACCGGCAAACGTTACCATTCGCGCGCCGGTCGGGGCCGCGCTCCGCCTTGTCGGGCGGAGTCCGACCCCGGCCCGGGCCAACCGCCCGACTGCTCCATCGCCGACGCAAGCCTACCCGGCCACAGTGCTCCGGCGCCAGTTCGACCCCCATGGCGACGCGCGATCCGCGCCGTCCGTTTCAAACGAGATTGATGATGCACGCACCTGTTTCACAGACCCGATCGTTCACGACGGTCTTCCTCATCGAAATGTGGGAGCGCTTCGGCTACTACGGCATGGCCGCGCTTCTGGTCCTCTTCATGGTCGACCGCCTCGGCTTCACCGACAGCCACGCGAACCTGACCTGGGGGGCGTTCACCGCACTCGTCTACGCCGCGCCGTCGATCGGCGGCTGGATCGGCGACAAGGTGCTCGGCGCGCGCCGCACGATGATCATCGGCGCGTCCGTGCTGTGCGCCGGCTATCTGATGCTCGCGGTGCCGAACGATCACCTGGCGTACATGTACGCATCGCTCGGCGTGATCGTCGTCGGCAACGGCCTGTTCAAGGCCAACGCGGCAAACCTCGTGCGCCGCATTTACGAAGGCGACGACGCGCGCATCGACAGCGCGTTCACGATCTACTACATGGCGGTCAACATCGGCTCGACGGTGTCGATGCTCGCGACGCCGTGGATCAAGGATCACTGGGGCTGGCACACCGCGTTCGCGGTCTGCTGCGGCGGCATGCTGCTCGCGATCCTCAACTTCATGCTGATGCACCGCACGCTCGCGCACATCGGCTCGCAGCCGGACGACGAACCGATCCGCTGGAAGCGCCTCGGCGCGGTCGCGGCCGGCGGCGTCGCGCTCGCGCTGATCACGCTGTATGTGCTGCAGCACAAGCAGCTCGCGGTCGCGAGCGTGTGGACGGCCGCGTTCGCGATCCTCGCGATCTTCGCGTACATGATCGCGAAGTCGGAGCGCTCGGAGCGCGCGGGCCTGATCGCGGCGCTCGTGCTGATCGGCCAGGTGATCCTGTTCTTCATCTTCTACGTGCAGATGTCGACGTCGCTGACGCTGTTCGCGCTGCGCAACGTCGACCCGCGCTTCATGCTGTTCGGCACGACGCTGTTCACGTGGAGCGCCGCGCAGTTCCAGGCGCTGAACCCGATCTGGATCATGCTGCTGAGCCCGGTGCTCGTGTGGGTCTACAACGCCGTCGCGAAGGGCGGCCGCGACCTGCCGGTCGCCGCGAAGTACGCGCTCGGTTTCGGCGCGGTCGCCGCGGGCTACCTGGTGTTCACGATCAGCGGCCGCTATGCGGTCGACGGCCGCGTGTCGTCGTGGTTCATGGTGTGGGGCTACGGCCTGTACTCGCTCGGCGAGCTGCTGGTCAGCGGCCTCGGCCTCGCGATGATCGCCCGCTACGTGCCGGCGCGCATGAGCGGCTTCATGATGGGCGCGTATTTCGTCGCGACGGGCGTGTCGCAGTATCTGGGCAGCGTCGTCGCGAACTTCGCGCAGATGCCGTCGCACGAACTGCCGGCCACCGAATCGCTGCCGCTCTACCTGTCGCTGTTCGAGAAGCTCGGCTGGCTCGCCGCGATCGGCATGCTGCTCGCGCTGCTGCTGCTGCCGCTGATGAACCGCCTGTCGCGCCAGCATCAGCGCTGCGCGGAAGAGCGCCGCGAGGAAGCGCTGCAGGCGCAGGTCGCCGCCGCGCAGTAAGTACTATCCCTCGGCGTGCGGCTTGCACGCCACATTCTCCCGCCAGGTGCGCGAACGCGTCCTACACTGGTTGCAGGCAATGCATCCGCTTCGCGAGATGCGCACTGGTGGGAGAGCACGATGAAAAGCAAGACAACGCGGCTTTTGCGGATCCTGTCGGACATCCGGCACGCGCAGCACTGCACCGCGATGCGCGCCGCCCGGGCCGCGGCCGAAGCCGACGCGGTCCTCGCGGAGCGCGACGACCCGGCACAGGACGAACGCGACGACGCCGAAGCCGACGACGCAACCGCCCCGCCCCGCTCCCGTATCGGCTCACCTCACTGACGCCGCGCGGCGCCTGCCGCGCCGCATGCGCCTCGCTCGCGCCTACGCCGCCGCGCCACGCCATCGCGCGATCCACGTTCCCGAACCGGCCACCGCCATCATCAGCCCAAGCGCGCACGCGTCGGCCACGAGGCCCACGCCGACATGCCGCAGATCGGCGCTGCGCACGACCGGATGCAGCAACGAATCGATCACGAGCGAGATCGCCGCGCCCGCGACGAAGCAGATCAGCCCGCGCTGGCCGACCGCGACGACGGGCCGCACGCCCTGCGCGATCCGCGCGATCCAGCCGAAGCGCACGCAATCGGCCATCAGCCACGCGACGGCCGCGAAGCTCACGACGCGCGGCAGCGCGAGATCGCGCTTGAGCACGCCTTCGGGCACCGGCAGCCCCGAGAACAGCTTGTAGCTCGCGCAGCCGAGCACGATCGCGCACGCGAGCCCGGTCGCCGCGGCGCCCCAGCGGCCGAGCGCGATGTGCCGGTAGAACGGCTGGCAGCGCGCGAGCACGCCGGCGACGAACATCAGTTGCCATGCAAACGGGTTGAAGCTCCAGCGGAAGCCGTCGGTGTCGAGCAGCTCCGGGCCGAGCCAGCCCGCCGCGAGCCACGACGCGGCGCTGATCGCGACGAGCAGCCACGGCTGGCGCCGCGCGAACGGCACCAGCACCGGCGACGCGAGCGCGAACAGCACGTACATCGGCAGCACCGACGCGAGATACGGCTGGCGCTGGAACGTCAGCAGCTCGGCTGCGCCCGTGAGCGGCGACGCGAGCATCACGCTGACGTCGTCGAGCGCGAGGTTCGGCGCATCGATGCCGTAGTGGTCGAGCACGGCCGACACGACGAGCATCAGCGTCGACGTCGCGAGAAACGCCCGGTAGATCTGCATCGCGCGCCGCACGAAACGCCGTTGCGCGGCGCGCGCGCCGTGCCGCTCGGCGATCGCGCCGTACGCGCTCGCGGTCGCGAAGCCGCCGAGGAACACGAACACTTCGGCCGCATCGCACAGTGCGAACGCATGCAGCGTCACGCGCGACAGCACGCTCGCGCCGATGTGATCGACGACGATCATCAACAGCACGAGCCCGCGGAAGAAATCGACTTCGATCAGGCGGCCGCTGCGCGACGACTGCACCGTGGCGGAGTGCAGCGGGCTCAACGACATGAGCGCACCTGTGCGGCGGCGGTGCGCCGCGCACCGGAGAAGGGATCGGGAAAAAGCAGGCGAGCGCGATCGGCGGCGATACGCGTATGCTCGCATCGCGCCAACCCGGCCGGCCCGGCACGGAGGTGACCGTTCATTGAAAAGCTGCATACGGAGGAAAGTCGGTCAAATCAGTTTAATGACCGATCGGGGGAGACCCTAAGTAACAAAATGCAACCGAATCTTCTCTTCGATTACAAGCGCGCGCGTTGCGCGCGAAGCAGGCAGCGTCGCCAGATTCGCGTCAGCGCGGCGCCAGTTGACGGTCAGTATCGACGGATTCGGCAGAGAAACGAGCGCTTTTCGATGGTCGACGATGCACGCGATGCGCGGCACGTTCCGCACGGCCGGCACATCGCGACGATGCGGTTAGCCGCGCGCGGGCAGGCGCCGCATCAGCATCGCGCTGTGCCACGCGGTCAGCGCGACGGCGACCCAGATCGGCCCGTACGTCGCGAGCTGCGCGACGCTGAGCGTCTCGCCGAGCAGCAGCAGCGACACCACGACGAGCAGCACGGGCTCGACGTAGCCGAGAATACCGAACAGCGCCATCGGCAGCATCCGGCTCGCCTTCAGATAGCTCGCGAGCGCGAGCGTGCTGAGGATGCCGAGCCCCGGCAGCAACGCGGCCCACAGCAGCGGATGGCCGTCGACGCGCGTCGCGCTCGTCGCGACCATCGCCAGCGCGATCGGGCACAGCAGCACGATCTCGATCGCGAAGGCGGCCAGCGAATCGGCGTTGATGCGCCGGCGCAGCACGAAATACGGCGGATAGCCGAGCGCGACGACCAGCGTCGGCCACGCGAACGCGCGCGTCGCCCACACCTCGTGCGCGACGCCGAGCGCCGCGCACGCGACCGCCGCCCATTGCAGCGGGTCGAGCCGTTCGTGATAGTAGAAGCGGCCGACGAGCACCATCGTCAGCGGCAGCAGGAAATAGCCGAGCGACACTTCGAGCATGCGGCCGTGCAGCGGCGCCCACAGGAACAGCCACAGCTGCACGCCGAGCAGCGCCGCGCTCGCCGGCAGCGCGATCAGCAAGCGCCAGTCGCGCGCACCGCGCCGCGCAAGCTCGACGAGCGCCGGCCAGCGGCCGCGCAGCGCGATCAGCGCGAGCGCGCCCGGCGCGGTCCACACCACGCGCCACGCGAAGATGTCGAGCCCCGTGAGCGGCGCGAGCAGTTTCGCGTAAACCGACATCAGCGCGAACAGCGTCGACGCCATCACCGACAGCGTGAGGCCGCGCCCGGCTTCCGGATACCCCGTCACGATCGTGCCGTGCCGCTTACTGCTGCTGAAAGCGCTCGAAGCGCCGCTCAGTCGGGCGTTCCTCGAACGTCACCTCGGTCACGCGCGCGGCGGGCGGCCCGTGACGCAGCCATGCGAGCATCCGGTCGATCTGCGCGCCGGGCCCCTGGATCATCGCCTCGACGGTGCCGTCCTCGAGATTCGCGACCCAGCCGCGCAGCTTCAGCGCATGCGCCTCGCGCACCGTCGCATGACGAAAGCCGACGCCCTGCACGACGCCGCGCACCCGCACGTAGTAGGTCTCGATCCGTTCGTCCAGTTCATTGCGGCTCATCGCGTCGCCCTCCCGTTGCATTCAAGCCCGGCATTGTAGTCGCGTCGGCCGCTTCGCACACGCGCCGGCCGGGCGTCGCCGCGCACGCCGACCACGTACAATCTCGCCGATGCCCAACCGCCGCGCCGCGCGCGCGGCCCTGAAGGAAACGCATGACTGATACTTCCCGCGATCTCGTTCTCGTCACCGGCGCGTCCGGTTTCGTCGGCTCGGCCGTCGCGCGCATCGCGCAGCAGAAAGGCTATGCGGTGCGCGTGCTCGTGCGCCCGACCAGCCCGCGCACGAACGTCGCGGATCTCGATGCCGAGATCGTCACCGGCGACATGCGCGACGAGGCGTCGATGCGCGCCGCGCTGCGCGGCGTGCGCTACCTGCTGCACGTGGCGGCCGACTACCGGCTGTGGGCGCCCGACCCCGACGAGATCGAGCGCGCGAACCTCGAAGGCGCGGTCGCGACGATGCGCGCCGCCCGCGCGGAAGGCGTCGAGCGGATCGTCTACACGAGCAGCGTCGCGACGCTGAAGGTGACGAGCGCCGGCGACCCGTCCGACGAGAACCGGCCGCTCACGGCCGAGCAAGCGATCGGCGTCTACAAGCGCAGCAAGGTGCTCGCGGAGCGCGCGGTCGAGCGGATGATCGCCGACGAAGGGCTGCCCGCCGTGATCGTCAATCCGTCGACGCCGATCGGCCCGCGCGACGTCAAGCCGACGCCGACCGGCCGCATCATCGTCGAGGCTGCGCTTGGCAAGATTCCCGCGTTCGTCGACACGGGGCTGAACCTCGTGCACGTCGACGACGTCGCGCACGGCCATTTCCTCGCGCTCGAGCGCGGCCGGATCGGCGAGCACTACATCCTCGGCGGCGAGAACCTGCCGCTGCAGCAGATGCTCGCGGACATCGCGCAGATGACGGGCCGCAAGGCGCCGACGATCGCGCTGCCGCGCTGGCCGCTGTACCCGCTCGCGGTCGGCGCCGAAGCGGTCGCGAAGTTCACGAAGAAGGAGCCGTTCGTCACCGTGGACGGGCTGCGGATGTCGAAGAACAAGATGTATTTCACGTCCGCGAAGGCCGAGCGCGAGCTCGGCTACCGTGCGCGCCCGTACCGCGAGGGGCTGCGCGATGCGCTGGACTGGTTCGGCTCGGCGGGCTACCTGAAGTAACACAAAGCGGCGCATCTCGCGCCGCTTCGCGCACTTTGTTACACGTCGCGCGCGGACCGGTATCGGCGCAGCGGTTAAAATCGCGGGTCTTACGCAGAGAAGACACGCATGAACCTGAACGATCAGATCGCTTCGCTCGCCACGGGCGTCGATCAGCTCCTCCACGATCACCACGCCGCCCAGCAGGCGGCCCGCAGCGCGGAAGCCTTCGCGCGCGCCGCGGCGGCGGAAGCCCGGGCCGCGGCCGAGCGTCACGCGGCGGCGGAAGCCGAAGCGCAGGCCGCCGCGCAGCGCCACACGGCCGCTGCCGCCGATGCCGAAGCCGCGCAGCGGCGCCACGCCGACGCCACCGCCGCCGCCGAAGCGGCCGCCCAACGTCACAACGAAGCCACCGCGCAGGCCGAGGCCGCGGTCCAGCGGCACGCCGAAGCGACCGCGCTGACCGAAGCGCTCGCGCAACGTCACGCGGATGCCGAAGCCGCGTCGCAGCGCCACGCGGCCGCGATCGCCGAAGCCGAGGCCGCCGCGCAGCGTCATCACGCCGCCGCAACCGAAGCCGAAGCGGCCGCGCAACGCCATGCCGCGGCGACCGCCGAAGCCGAAGCCGCCGCGAAGCGCCATGCGGAAGCGACCGCCGAAGCCGAAGCCGCCGCACAACGCCACGCGGCCGCGATCGCCGAGGCCGAGGCGCTCGCCCAGCGTCACACGCAGGCGCTCGCCGACACGCAGGCGGCCGCCCAGCGTCACGCCGAAGCCACCGCCGAGGCCGAAGCGATCACGCGGCGTCACGCCGAAGCGATCGCCCAGGCCGAAGCCGCCGCGCAACGCCACGCCGAAGCCACCGCCGAAGCCGAAGCCATTACGCGGCGCCATACCGAAGCGATCGCCCAGGCCGAAGCGGCCGCGCAGCACCACGCGAAGGCTGTCGCCGACGCCGAAGCGCTGGTCGAGGCCGTCGTCAAGGAAGCCGCGACGAGTGCGGTTACCGCCTCGGCCGCGACAGCCGACGTCGTCGAGCCGGCAGCGGCGGCGCAAGCGCCCGTAAACGCGGCCGCGCCAGCGGTGACCGAAGCGGCCGAAACGGTCGAAGCGGTCGAAGCAGCCGACGCCCCGGCCGATACCGAGACCGCACCGGTCCCGGCAGCACAAGCCGAAATCGCGGTTGAAGCCGGCACCGCTGCCGCGCCGGCCGACAAGGCGACGCTGCACGTCGCGCGCCCGTCCCAGAATGAACTCACGCTGACCATCAACGGCGAATCGATCACGCTGCATCCGGAGCAACTGGGCCAATTGATCGAGGAACTCGCGCACGCGCGCGCGTCGATGCAGCCGGAGCCGCCGCCCGGCATTCCGGCCGGCTGGCGTTTCGTGACGACGAAGAACCCGATGATGGCCGTGCAGAAGCAGTCGAACGGCGACCGCCTGCTGGTCGCCCGCCATACGGGCTACGGCTGGGTGCCGTTCACGTTCTCGCCGGACGTCGTGATCCAGATGTACATGATGCTGACGCAGCGGTAAGCGTGCGCGTCGGCCTGAAACCGGCCGGAAAGCAAACAGCCCGAATCGGCTTGCGTCGATCCGGGCTGTGTGTTTTCAGCGTTCCGGTTTATCGGGACGGCCGGTATCCGCCGTTGATGGTCAGCGCTCCACCGGCGCCTGCACGCGCGCCTTCCACTGGCCGCCCTTACCGCGCCAGTAACGCCACGCGGACGCGAACGTCGCGCCGACGTAGAACAGCGCGACGAGCGGCAGCGCGGGCGCCCACAGCGGCGAGCGACGGTAGTAGCGCAGCATCGGCGCATACGCGGCGCACATCGACGCCCATGCGAGCCACGCCGGCCACGCGCGCGCGCCATAGGCGAGCGCGGCGACGGGCGGCACCAGGTAGATGATCGTCATCCCGAGCAGCGTGCCGGCCAGCAGCAGCGGCGAATAGTGCAGCTGCGTGAACGCGGTGCGCGCGATCATGTTCCAGATGTCGCGCCAGCTGTCGTACGGGCGCAGCGACACGCTGCGATCGGCGAGATCGAGCCGGATCGGATGGCGGCCGCTGCCGCGATGCTTGATCTGCGCGGCGAGGCTGCAGTCGTCGATCAGCGCGCCGCGAATCGATTCGATGCCGCCCGCTTCCTCGAGCGCCGTGCGCTTCACGAGCATGCAGCCGCCGGCCGCGCCGGCCGTCCGGTTGCGCGGGTCGTTGATCCACGAGAACGGGTACAGCTTCGCGAAGAAGAACACGAACGCCGGGATCAGCGCCTTTTCCCAGAACGAGTCGCAGCGCAGCCGCACCATCAGCGACACGAGATCGCGATTCTCGGCCTGTGCGCGCGTGACGAGCTGCGCGACGGCGTCGGGCGGATGGCCGATGTCGGCATCCGTCAGCAGCAGGTAGTCGGCCGGCAGGCCGAGCGTCTGCACCGCCGCGATCCCCTGCGACTGCGCCCACACCTTGCCCGACCAGCCGGCCGGCAGCGGCTTCGCGCTCAGCACCGTCAGCCGGTCGGCGCGGTTGATCGCGAGCGCGGCCGCGCGGGCCGCATCGGCGGTGCCGTCGTCGCTGTGGTCGTCGACGATGATCAGATGGAACTCGCCCGGATAATCCTGCTCGAGCAGCGAAGTCGCCGCACGGGCGATCACGTCGGCTTCGTTGCGCGCCGGCACGACCGCCACGACGGCCGGCCAGCCGGCTTCGGCCGCGGCGCCGCGGGCGTCGGGCGGCAGCGGCCGCGCGGGCTGCGCGCGCCAGAAGCCGCCGCGCGCGGCGAGCAGCACGATCCAGATCACCAGCGACAGGCCGGACACCAGGAAAGCGATCGCCAGCATCATCGGCCTGCCTCCCGCCGGGCGACGGCTTCGACGGCACGAATAAGGGTCGGAAACGAAACACCCAAACCCGCACGGGCGGATGGGCAATACGCGTAAGAATCGACGGTCATCGAATGGCCTTGAAATGAGCGCGATGGCGGGCAGCCGGAGCGGCCGACCGCGAAACCGCGCAGTTTACCGGGTTCCGCGCGCGCCAGCGCCGACGCAGCTCTCCCGCAATTGCAACGGTTCGACACGGCACCGAAGCAAGGACGGCGCGATAGGGTTAAAATGCGCGATTAATTCGGGGTTCCGGGGCCTGGCCGGCCGGTTCGTTCCTGCCTTCATAACATCAAGCCGGGGCGAGCAAGCGTGTGCCAGCGCCTCGAACCCCGGCGTCTGTCGTCGGAGTTCGCTCACTTATGCGAGTCATCCTTGCCCAGCCCCGCGGCTTCTGTGCGGGGGTTGTCCGTGCGATCGAGATCGTCGATCGCGCGCTGCAACAGCACGGTGCGCCGGTCTATGTGCGTCACGAGATCGTGCATAACCGGCATGTCGTCGAAAATCTGCGTAATAAAGGGGCACGATTCGTTGAGGAACTCGACGAGGTGCCGCACGGCGCCGTCGCGATCTTCAGCGCGCACGGTGTCGCCCAGACGGTCGAGCACGACGCGCAAGCGCGCGGGCTCGACGTGCTCGACGCGACCTGCCCGCTCGTCACGAAAGTGCACGTGCAGGGCCGCCAGTACGTCGCGGCGGGCCGCCGGCTGATCCTGATCGGCCATGCGGGCCACCCGGAAGTCGAGGGCACGATCGGCCAGATTCCGGCCGAGGTGATCCTCGTGCAGAGCGAAGCCGAAGTCGATACGCTGACGCTGCCCGTCGATACGCCGGTCGCGTACATCACGCAGACCACGCTGTCGGTCGACGACACGCGCGGCATCATCGAAGCGCTGCAGCGCCGGTTCACCGACCTCGTCGGCCCGGACACGCGCGACATCTGCTATGCCACGCAGAATCGCCAGGCCGCCGTGCGCGAGCTGAGCGAACAGGTCGACGTGCTGCTCGTCGTCGGTGCGACGAACAGCTCGAACTCGAACCGCCTGCGCGAGATCGGCACCGAAAGCGGCGTGCCGAGCTATCTCGTCGCCGACGGCTCGGAAGTGAAGCCCGAATGGTTCGCGGGTGTGCAGACGGTCGGCCTGACCGCCGGTGCGTCGGCGCCCGAGGAAATGGTCGAGGATGTAATCGGCGCGCTGCGCGCGCTGGGGCCCGTCGATGTCGCGACGATGGCGGGCCGTGAAGAAAAAGTCGAATTCAAGTTGCCGGCGAAGCTCACGCAAGCTGTCGCCCGCGAAGTTTAAGGAGGACATCCCTTGTCTATTCCGCTGCTCCAGCAAGTCCGTGTCGGCGCCTACATCGTGCGCCAGCACCTGTCCGGCAACAAACGCTATCCGCTCGCGCTGATGCTCGAGCCGCTGTTCCGCTGCAACCTCGCGTGCAACGGCTGCGGCAAGATCGACTATCCGGATCCAATCCTGAACCAGCGTCTTTCGGTCGAGGAATGCCTGCAGGCCGTCGACGAGTGCGGCGCGCCCGTCGTGTCGATCGCCGGCGGCGAGCCGCTGCTCCACAAGGAGATGCCGGAAATCGTCAAGGGCATCATGAAGCGCAAGAAGTTCGTGTACCTGTGCACGAACGCGCTCCTGATGGAAAAGAAGATGGACGACTACCAGCCGAGCCCGTATTTCGTCTGGTCGGTCCACCTCGACGGCGACAAGGACATGCACGACCATTCCGTGTCGCAGGAAGGCGTGTACGACAAGGCGGTCGCGGCGATCAAGGAAGCGAAGCGCCGCGGCTTCCGCGTGAACATCAACTGCACGCTGTTCAACGATGCGATCCCCGAGCGCGTCGCGAAGTTCTTCGACACGCTGGGCCCGATCGGCGTCGACGGCATCACCGTGTCGCCGGGCTATGCATACGAGCGCGCGCCGGATCAGCAGCACTTCCTGAACCGCGACAAGACGAAGAACCTGTTCCGCGAAATCCTGAAGCGCGGCGAAGGCGGCAAGCGCTGGTCGTTCAGCCAGTCGTCGCTGTTCCTCGACTTCCTGGCCGGCAACCAGACGTACAAGTGCACGCCGTGGGGCAACCCGGCACGTACGGTGTTCGGCTGGCAGAAACCGTGCTATCTGGTCGGCGAAGGTTACGTGAAGACCTTCAAGGAACTGATGGAAACGACCGAGTGGGACAACTACGGCGTCGGCAACTACGAGAAGTGCGCGGACTGCATGGTCCACTGCGGCTTCGAGGCCACGGCCGTGATGGACACGATCTCCAACCCGCTGAAGGCGCTGCGCGTGAGCCGCAAGGGCATCAAGACCGACGGCCCGTTCGCACCGGACATCTCGATCGCGAAGCAGCGTCCGGCCGAGTACGTGTTCTCGCGCCACGTCGAGATCAAGCTCGAGGAAATCCAGCGCGCCGGCAAGGGCAAGCTGCAGAAGCCGGCGAAGTCGGCGACGGCCGCTTAAGCGCGTTACGCCGTGCGAAGGTTCGCGCCTTCGCAGCGGCCACGCATCGAAAAGCGCCACGGAGTTCGCTCCGTGGCGCTTTTTGTTTTGTCGGACGCCGAGTCACGCATTGCGCTTGCGCGCCTGCGCGCAGACGCGCGCCGTCGATTGCCTAGCTTCGCGACTCCGCCGCGGCGATCAGTTGCCAGGCGGTCGGCCCCGGATCGAGCAGCGGGTCGGACGGCGGATCGAGATCGTGCGGATGCGCTTCCTCGGACGGCAACGTCTGCGCTTTCGCAATACCGATTTCGTCGCCGCACACGGTGCATCGATAGATACCCGCCACCGTCACCTTGCTGCCCGGCGGCAGGTTCTCGCTGAATGCGCGGCCACTTCCGCATGTGAAGTAGCCGCCGCTCCTGTATAGCGCCATCGCTCCTCCCTGACTGAAACGAATACGTTCGCGTCGACACGCACGTTCGTCGTCAACGCGAGGATGAATCGTCGTCGCCCGGCTCGCCGGGGTTCCAGTCATGTCATTAGACGGCACGCGGCCGCGCGATGAAATGAGACGCGTATGAAACACGGCCCGCGGGCCGCCACTCAATGCAGAACGGCCGGCGCCCGCATCTTCGCCGCGGCCTGCGCGACCAGCCCCGGCTGTTCGGCTGAAGCGAAAGTGCAGACATGACGCCACAGCTCCGCCAGCCGATGACGCGTGAGCGTCGCGACGCATGCATCGTTCGCCGCGAGCACACGTTCGAGCACCGCGCATTCGTCGTCGTGCAACGTCCAGGCACCGCTTTGCGCGGCGCGCGCCACGCTCGCGTCCAGCACGCGCTCCGCGTCGACGCACAGGTCGATGGTCGCGTCGGGCGAGACCGCATCGTCGAGCGCGAGGAACACCAGATACACGCTCGTGCGCAGCCGCATCAGCAACGCTTCGCTACCGTGCTCGCCGCGCAGCGCGACCAGCGCCATGTGGCATTTCAGCGAGATGTCGCGTGCATGCGCGGGCGGCAGCGGCAGCAGCCATTCGCGCGTCAACGGCGGATGGCGACGGCCTTTTCGGGCAGCCTTCATGCTTCGCCCTCGCTCGCGGACGCGCTGTCCTCCGCCGACCCGGGCCACACACTGCGGCACACGGCGGCGCTGCGGCCCACGTCGCGCAGGGTGTTCGCCCGATGTCGCATGCCGTGCACATCGGCGCGCCGTCGCGTCGCGCACGCTTGCGGCAGCCTGCGTATCGCCGACGCACGCAACACGCCGCACCATCGGTCGGGGCATGCCATGTTCGTCTCCTGCGTCAAAACGTGTTCTCGCCTTTCAGGTAGTACGCGGTTTTCACGAAGAACGCCTTCACCGGATGGCCGCTCTGCGCGTCGCGGGCCGCCCGCGCTTCCATCGCGGCCTTTTCGTCGCGCCACCGGTCGGGCATCGGGTTGTTCACGCGCTCGAGCGCCCGCTGCATCGCGAGCGGGTAGTTCTGGTTGCCGGCCGCCGTCGCGCGATAGCCGGCACGCGTCATCTGCATCAGTTGCACATCGGTTTCGGCACGCGCCGCCGACCAGGTCAACGGCGCGGCATGCGGCGTGTCGCCGGCACCGATCGACTGCGCGAAGCCGACGGCCGGCAGCGCAGCGAGTGCGCAGGAAAGAACGGCAACGGGAACGAGGGATCGCATAGTGGCCTCCAGATGGTTGTCCCCGCATCGATCCATCATCGATGCGTTGAAATCATCGTATGTCGGGGCGCATGTCGCTTGAATAGCCGAATCCGCAATTGTTATTTTCAGCCGCGCATTCGGCGTGCGGACGGCGTCGCTCGCGAATCCCGTCGGAATGGAATTTCTTTATTTCATTCAACGATCTGATCGGATTTTTATCGGCGATTCGACGGGTGCTCATTCCGCTCTTTCGATTTCGGAAATGACGTGTTGCCTGTGCGATTCCGGTCGCTGTGCCCGCCCACAAGGCGTCGGCGTGATATCGCGCATGCGGATACTGCCGAGACGGCCTCATCGGATCAGCCGATTCTTCGATATAGGACAAATCATCTGCATCGGCTTGCCGGATTGAGACACGACGCAATCGGCGAGGACGCGCGATAATCACGCATCGGCCGTTTCGCACGGCATCTCTGGCATTCCCCTTTTTAATCGAGTCTCTCCATGGCCGCCTTCGACACTACCGCCATCGACAGCTGGCACGCGCACGTCTATTTCGATGCGGCAAGCCGCGACGCGGCCTGGGCGTTTCGCCAGGTCGTCGACGCGTGGTTCGGCGCGACCATCGAACTCGGGCGCTTTCACGAACGCCTCGTCGGCCCGCATCCGGCCTGGTCGTACCAGATCGCGTTCGGCGCCGCGCGATTCGACGACATCGTGCCGTGGCTCGTGCTGAATCACGGCGCGCTCGACATCTTCCTGCATCCGAATACCGGCGACGATCTGCGCGACCATCGCGATTGCGCGGTGTGGATCGGCAAGTCGCATGAGCTGAACCTCGGCGCGCTGGACGGCTGAGGGCCTCCGGACCGAGAGGTCTGCGGAGGGAGGGGCTCGCAGGCCGCACGATCGTGTCCGGCACATGCAGCATCCACGTTTCGGCCCACGCTGAAACGTCCGGCGGCAGGGCGTCGATACAGTGGTTCCGTTATCCACGCTTGCCGCCATCGCCATGACCCTCGCAGACCATACCGATGCGCACCGCATTCATCAGAACTGGCACGCCGCCGTCGTCGCACGCGATCTCGACGCGCTGATGTCGCTCTACGCGGACGATGCGATACTCGAAACACCGCTGATCGTCGTCGCGCTGCCCGGCCACGGCTCCGGCATGCTGCGCGGCAAGCCGGCGATCGGCCAATTCTTCGCGGCCGGCCTGCGTAATCCGGGAAACCGGCTCGGACGCTGGTACCGCACCGGCGTGTTCTTTTCGAACGGACGGCAACTGACGTGGGAATATCCGCGCGAAACGCCGGAAGGCGATCAGGTCGATCTCGTCGAGGTGATGGATCTGCGCGACGGGCTGATCGCTCATCATCGCGTCTACTGGGGATGGGTCGGGTTCAACGTGCTGCGCGGCGCAGCATCGACGGCCGAGCGCGCATGACCGCCATCGCGCCGAAGCGCTCGCCCATGCGGCACGGCGCGCCGCTCACGCGACATACATTGCGACACTGACGAACTGACACAGGCTGCCGGCCAGCACGAACAGATGCCAGATGCCGTGCCCGTGGCGAATGCGTTCGTCGTTGATGAAGAAGTAGATCCCCGCGCTGTAGATCACGCCGCCGGCCACGAGCCATGCGGTGCCGATCGGGGGCAGCGCATGGATCAGCGGCCGCACGGCGACGAGCGCGAGCCAGCCCATCAGCACGTACAGGATCATCGACAGCAGGCGCGTGCGGCGCCCGAGCGTGAGTTCCTGCACGATGCCGAACACGGCGAGCCCCCAGCTCACGCCGAACAGCGACCAGCCCCACGGGCCGCGCAGCGTGACCAGCGTAAACGGCGTGTAGCTGCCGGCGATCAGCAGGTAGATCGCCGAATGATCGCATTTCTGCAGGATCGCCTTCAGGCGCGGGTTGCGCACGCTGTGATACGCCGTCGAGATCGCGTAGAGCAGGATCAGCATCGCGCCGTACACGCTGAAGCTCACCACCTTGTACGGATCGCCTTCGAGCGCGCCCATCGTCACGAGCGCGACGAGACCTGCCACCGACAGCACCGCGCCGACGAGATGGGAAATGCTGTTGAAACGCTCACCGACATGCACGACGTGTTCTCCTGCGGTCCATCGGGAAAAGAAAGAGCCCTCATGATACTGGCGGCTGGATGCCGCCGCGCTGCGGCCGGGCAAACGGCGCGCGGGCGCCGTGCGATGCGCGCCGCCGGCCCGCCAAAGAAAAAGCGCCGCGATAGCCATCGCGGCGCTTTCCGTTTCGATACCGAACCGATTCGTCAGTGCATTGCAACGGCCCGGTTCAGCAACACTTCCCTGCTCCCGACCCGTACCGCGCATTCTGACGCTCGCGGAAGAATTCCTCGTACGTCATCGGCTCGCGGTCCGGGTGGGTGTCGCGCATGTGCGCGACGTAGGTATCGTAGTCGGGCAGGCCGACCATCAGCCGCAACGCCTGCCCGAGGTAACGCCCCGCACTGCGCAGGTCGCTGCCGAGATCGGTGAACATCGCGGCCTCCCGTCAACGTCCGCTGCCGAGCGCCTGCGCGGCCGGCATCGCTTCGTACGGCGTCTCGCGCACGGTCGGCTTCGCTTCGCGGCGCGCGCGCAGCACGGCGATCAGCCCGTACACCGCGATGCTGAGCACGACGAAGATGAACAGCCCGGCCAGCGCCGCATCGATGTAGTCGTTGAAGATGATGCGCTTCATCTGCGCGATCGACTTCGCCGGCGCGAGCACCTTGCCTTCGTCCACCGCGGCCTGCAGCTTCGCGGCGTGCGCGAGGAAGCTGACCTTCGGGTTCGCGTCGAAAATCTTCTGCCAGCCGGCCGTCAGCGTGCAGATCAGCAGCCACACGGTCGGCACGATCGTCACCCACGCATAGCGCTCGCGCTTCATCTTGAACAGCACGACGGTGCCGAGCACCAGCGCGATCGCGGCGAGCATCTGGTTCGAGATGCCGAACAGCGGCCACAGCGTGTTGATGCCGCCGAGCGGATCGACCACGCCCTGATACAGGAAGTAGCCCCACGCGGCCACGCACAGCGCGGTGGCGACGAGGTTCGCCGGCAGCGACTCGGTGCGCTTGAGCGCCGGGTGGAACGTGCCGAGCAGATCCTGCAGCATGAAGCGGCCCGCGCGCGTGCCGGCGTCGACCGCCGTCAGGATGAACAGCGCCTCGAACAGGATCGCGAAGTGATACCAGAACGCCATCATCGCTTCGCCGCCGATCACCTGGTGCAGGATGTGCGCCATGCCGACGGCCAGCGTCGGTGCGCCGCCCGCGCGCGCGATGATCGTCGTTTCGCCGACGGCCTTCGCGGTCTGCGTGAGCATGTCGGGCGTCAGCACGAAGCCCCATTGCGTGACGGTGTTCGCGACGGCTTCCGGCGTCGAGCCGAGCACGGCGGCCGGTGCGTTCATCGCGAAGTAGATGCCCGGCTCGATCACGCACGCGGCCACCAGCGCCATGATCGCGACGAACGATTCCATCAGCATCGCGCCGTAGCCGATGAAGCGCGCGTTGGTTTCGTTGTCGATCAGCTTCGGCGTCGTGCCCGACGAGATCAGCGCGTGGAAGCCCGATACCGCGCCGCACGCGATCGTGATGAACAGGAACGGGAACAGATTGCCCGACCACACCGGGCCCGTGCCGTCGACGAACTTCGTCAGCGCGGGCATCTTCAGTTCCGGTGCGACGACGAGGATGCCGATCGCGAGGCCGAGGATCGTACCGATCTTCAGGAACGTCGACAGATAGTCGCGCGGCGCGAGCAGCAGCCACACCGGCAGCACCGACGCGACGAAGCCGTAGCCGATCAGGATCCACGTGAGCTGCGTGCCGCTGAACGTGAACCACGCGGCGAGCGCCGGCGAATCGTGCACGGTCTGGCCGAACGCAATCGACGCCATCAGCAGCACGAAGCCGATGATCGATACTTCGCCGATGCGGCCGGGGCGGATGTAGCGCGTATAGACGCCCATGAACAGCGCGATCGGAATCGTCGCGGCGACGGTGAACGTGCCCCACGGCGAATTGGTCAGCGCCTTCACGACGATCAGCGCGAGCACCGCGAGGATGATCACCATGATCAGGAACGCGCCGAACAGCGCGATCACGCCGGGCACCGTGCCGAGCTCCATCTTGACGAGGTCGCCGAGCGAACGGCCGTCGCGGCGCGTCGAGATGAACAGCACGATGAAGTCCTGCACCGCGCCGGCGAACACGACGCCGGCCAGGATCCACAGCATGCCGGGCGTGTAGCCCATCTGCGCGGCGAGCACGGGGCCGACCAGCGGCCCGGCGCCGGCGATCGCGGCGAAGTGATGGCCGAACAGCACGTACTTGTTGGTCGGCACGTAGTCGAGGCCGTCGTTGTACTTGACCGCCGGCGTCATCCGCAGCCCGTCGAGCTGCATGACCTTGCTGGCGATGAAACGGCTGTAGAAGCGATACGCGATCAGATACACGCAGACTGCGGCGATCACGATCCAGAGGGCACTGACGCGCTCGCCGTGTGCAAGCGCGATCGTGCCGAATGCGAACGCGCCGAGCAGCGCGACCGCGATCCAGAGCAGGGTACTGGAAGCCCGATTCATGGCGTCTCCTGGTCTCCAATGTGTTTTTGAGTGGATGCGGCGAGGGGCCGAACCCGCGTGACGTCGATGCGTCGTGCCGCGGCCTCGCAGAGACCGCGGCGATGGGCCGTAGTATTCCGCGCGACGGGGGCCCCTTACAAGCGGATAACTACGTATGAGGATCTACGTAGAATTACGTAGATGCGCGCGAAACATTCAGAAGCGTCGGTTTGCACGGACGCGCGCGTTGCCAGCGACGTTCACAAACGTTCATGTTTTCGTCGAAACGATCAGTCCGTCTCGGCGAATCCCGCGAGGGCGGCGCACGCGCAAGGACCGGTGCCGGGCGCACGATACTTTGAAAGTTCCGCTCACGCGACTTAAGATCGTGGCGCTTGGTGCCGCACTTTTTTCAACCTTCGATCATCGGTCATGCACTTCACTCGACTTGCCGTTACGACGCTCGCCGGTTTCTGTGCTCTTTTCTCTACGAACGCGCTGGCGGAGGGCACGCTGCATCTTGATGTCGAAGCAGCCCATGTGGACGAAAATTCACCGCGCGTGTCGCTGCTTGTGAAGGTCACGGATACTGACGCCAGCAAGGACAACTTCGGTCAGGTTACCGGAACGTCGCTTCCCCCGCCGGGTACTTGCATTGCGCGGTTCGACGGTGACGAACAGCACCGGGTGGGGCCGTGTGCCGCAGTGCACATCCGGGAAAACGGGAACCCTGTCAAGACGGTCAACGTGCGCGTTCTGGATACACACGGCGACCATAACTGGATGGTCTTGACGTGGAATTCCGAATTTGCGGTTCCACGTTCGCAGCGATCGGTCAAAATGATCGTCGGCGTAGCCAACGGCTGGTATTCCAACAATCCGGAAGAAGCTTTCCCGTTCGGCAATTTCCCGTCATTCGATCCCGCACGTCCCCACGACTGGCTCTATCAACGGGCCGATCGGGCGCTCAACGATACCTACCGCCGCATTCTTTCCCGCTATGCAAAAAACAGCGATGAGGCTCAGGCTCGCGGTTTGCGCCTCTCGGAGCGGGTCTGGGTCAACCACAAGGAGGAGGAGTGTCGCGATGATGGCGAGCCCGAACGTTGCCGCTGGCTGGCGACTGAAGATCGGCTCGATATTCTAGAAGGCGACGACAAGTAGCCAATTCATCGTCACGCCAAGGCTTCCGCACGCGGCATGAGGCAAAACGGCGGGCATCGGATGTGCCGGCCGCCAGCGCGAATCGAATGTATCCCGCGTCGCGGAACCGAGCGCGTGTCAAACCGGGTCGTCGATGCAACGACGTGACCGCCAATCGGGCAGCCCGCCGGACGTCGGGCGCATCGAATCTTCCGGCGCCGCGCCGTGCCCGAACGGCATTGATCGCGGCCCGCGCACCCCGTACAGTGTTCACCTGCCTCCATCCCGGAACCGCCATGCCGATCGGATTTCAGAAGATGAACGCGAATGGCGATGACTTCGTCATCGTCGACCTGCGCGGCCGGGAACACGATCCCGCGCAGCGCATCGATCGCGACCTCGTGCGGCGCATGGGTGATCGGCGTCGCGGCATCGGTTTCAACCAGCTCGCGGTGATCTCGGATGGCGACGACGCAGCCGCGCGCGTCGCGTTCTGGAACCCCGACGGCTCGGCGCTCGATACCTGCGGCAGCGCGACGCGCGGCGTCGCATGGAAGCTGATGCGGGAAACCGGCGCGGCCTCGGTCGTGTTGCGCACGAATCGCGGGCGCCTGCACTGTGCGCAGGAGGCGGACGGGCCGATCGCGGTCGAAATGGGCGCGCCCCGGCTCGGCTGGCAGGACGTGCCGCTCTCGGAAGCCGTCGACACGCTCGCGCTGCCGCTGCCCGGTGCGCCGGCCGCATGCAGCATGGGCAATCCGCACTGCACGTTCTTCGTCGACGACGTCGCCGCGCTCGACATCGAAGCGCTCGGCCCGCCGATCGAAGCCCATCCGCTGTTTCCGCTGAAGACCAACGTCCATTTCGTGCAGATCGTCAGCCGCACGCATATCCGTCTACGCATCTGGGAACGCGGCGGCGGCGTGCCGCTCGGCTCCGGCTCGTGTTCGTGCGGCGCGGTGGTCAACGGGATCCGGCGCGGGCTGCTCGACGACACCGTGCGGGTGACGTGCGACGGCGGCGACGTCACGGTTCGATGGGACGGCGCAGGCAGCGCGTTCCTGAGCGGGCCCGTGACGTTCGGGTTCGACGGAGTGTGGCTGTGACGCCCGACGACGCACGAACTTTCCACGCGCTGCGCCCGCGCCTGCAGAAGATCGCGTACCGGATGCTCGGTTCCGTCGCGGACGCCGAGGACATCGTGCAGGACGTATGGCTGCGCTGGCACGACGCGGCGCGCGACAGCATCGAGAACACCGAGGCATGGCTCGTCGCGGTCACGACGCGGACGTCGATCGATCGCCTGCGCGCGGCGAAGCTTCGGCGCGAGCACTACACGGGTATCTGGCTGCCCGAACCGGAACTCGGCGAATCGCCCGCGACGCCCGAGGAAATGACGGAGCGCGCGAACGACGTGTCGGTGGCGTACCTGCTGTTGCTCGAACGGCTGACGCCGGAAGCGCGCGCGGCGTTCCTGCTGCATGAAATCTTCGAGTTCGACTACGACCGGATCGCCGAGGCGATCGGCAAGACCGAAGCCGCGTGCCGGCAGCTCGTCAGCCGGGCCCGGGCGCGGCTGCGCGACGATACCCTGCCGCGGCATGCGGTGCCGCACGAAACGCATCGCCGGCTGCTGCAGACGTTCACGCAGGCGCTCGCGCAAGGCGACTTCCCGTCGATCCAGGCGCTGCTCGCCGAAGATGCGATGCTGATCGGCGACGGCGGCGGTCACGTCCAGAGCTTCCCGAAACCGATGGTCGGCGGCCGGCGAATCGCTCAACTGTTCTATGCGACGTGGTTGCGCTGCGGCAGCGGTGTCGAGATGCGGCCGGTCGTGCTCAACGGCCAGTGGGCGCTGCTGCGCTTCATCGACGGACGACTCGAAGCGGCGATGTCGTTCGAGACCGACGGTACGCGCATCGGCCGGATTCTCGTGCAACGCAACCCCGACAAGCTCGCCCGCATCGCCGCTGCCTCCGCCGCCGGCTGACGCGTGCATCGCGCGCCGGCCGCGGCCGCGGTCGAGCGCGGATTGGTGCAGCGCGCGCAACACGATGCGTCCCCGTGCGTGGCTACCGCGCACCGGCGCACACTCCTAAGATGATTTCGCGCGGCGCCCTGCCGCCCACGACACCCGCGCAGCGCGGGCCAGCCTCTTCGTCGCCAGGAGAAATCATGACGCAGCGTATCAACTACATTCAACAGTCGCCCGAGCTGTTCAGGACATTCCTCGAACTCAGCAACCAGCTGCGCAACAGCGCGATCGAGGAATCGATCCGGGATCTCGTGTCGCTCCGCGCATCCCAGATCAACGGCTGCGCGTTCTGCGTCGACATGCACGTGAAGGAAGCGCGCATCCACGGCGAGCGCGAGCTGCGCCTGCACCATCTGGCGACGTGGCGCGAATCGACGCTCTTCTCGCCGCGCGAGCGGGCCGCGCTCGCATGGACCGAAGTACTGACGAAACTGCCCGAGCACGGCGTGCCGGACGATCTCTACGATCGTGTGCGCGGCCAGCTCTCCGAAAAGGAATTGTCGGACCTGACGTTCGAAGTGATGGCGATCAACGGCTGGAACCGCGCGAACGTCGCGTTCCGGACCGTGCCGGGGTCGTCCGACAAGGCGTTCGGCCTCGACAAGGCGAATCTCGCTTAACGGCCTCCCGCCGCCCTCCTTCGCTGCCGGCCGTCGGCCGGCGGCCCACCGGAAGCCACCACCATGATTCGCATGAAACACGTGATCGCGTCCGCGCTCGTCGTCGCGGGCGCCGCGACCGGCGCCGTTCGCGCGGCGCCCTCGGCCATCGTCACGCCGCTGATGACGAAGCCGCTCGACGCGTACCCGGGCAAGGAAGCGCTGATGATCTCGGTCGAATATCCGCCCGGCGCGGTCGATCCCGTCCACCGCCACCACGCCGACGCGTTCGTCTATGTGGTCGAGGGTTCGATCGTGATGCAGGTGAAGGGCGGCGAGCCCGTCACGCTGAAGCCGGGCGAGACCTTCTACGAGGGCCGGAACGACTTGCACACGGTCGGACGCAACGCGAGCCGGACCCGGCCCGCGAAGTTCATCGTGCTGCTGTTGAAGGACAAGGGCGCACCCGTGCTCGTGCCGGAAAAATAGCCGGCTCGCACGTCGCCCGCACCCTTTTCGAAAAAATGCGGCGGGCGGTGTCACAGGCGGCAACGCTGAAACGTCTAGTCGCATACGGACACCACGATTCCAGCGCCTCCATGCCCGACACCTCCATTCGCCGCCCCGATGCCGACGATCCGTTCGCGCGCAGTTTCTCGACCTGCTATGCCGGCGTGGTCACCTTTCTGGCCGTCGTCACCGAAGGAAGCTTCGCGCGCGCCGCCGATCGCCTCGGCGTCGGCCGCTCGTCCGTCAGCCGCCACGTGCAACGGCTCGAGGACCGGCTCGACGCACGCCTGTTCCAGCGCACGACCCGCAGCGTGTCGCTGACGCGCGAAGGCGAGCTCTTCTACGAAAACTGCCGGCCCGGCATCGAGCATCTGGCGCAGGCGCTCGAGGACATGCGCGAGCTGCGCAGCGGGCCGCCGAGCGGGCACCTGCGCATCGGCTCGACGCCGGGTTTCGGCCGCAAAGTCGTCGCGCCGCTGCTGCGCGATTTCCATGCGCGGTATCCGGACATCACGCTCGACCTGCTGTTGAACGACCGGCCGGCCGATTTCTCGGCCGACCGCATCGACGTCGCGTTTCGCGACGGCCGCATGGAGGACAGCGCGATCGTCGCGCGCCGGCTGATTCCGATGCAGATGATCGTCTGTGCGTCGCCGGCTTACGCGCACCGGCACGGCTTGCCGCGCCACGTCGACGATCTCGCTCGGCATCGCTGCATCAACCTGTGCACTGCGTCGGGCCGCGTGACGGAATGGGAATTCAGGATCGACGGACTGACGCAACAGCGCCAGATCGCCGCGCATCACACGTTCAACGACATCGATCTCGTCGTGCGCGCGGCGCTCGACGGGCTCGGCATCGCGCAACTGCCTGCGTACCAGGTGTGCGACCTGCTCGCCGACGGCCGGCTGGTGAGCTGTCTCGGCCAGCATGCGCCGGACGACGGCGGCCACTACCTCTGCTACCTGAGCCGCAAGCACCTGCCCACGCGCATCCGCGTGTTCATCGACTACATGATCGAGCAAACGCGTGCGCGCGACCTGCAGTGCCCGGCCACGATGACGACGATGGCGCCGCTGGAGACGGTCGATTGATGCATTCGCAGCAACACGGTGAGGGCTTGCAGGCCTCTACCGGATCACGCGGCGCATGCCTACGATGCGGGCTGTTCGACACGCACGCGAGTACCGCGCTGCGCCGTTCGGCAAGACACCGGCCCGATCGCGCTAGCGCGACGGGCGCCGGTTTCGGCAGGTTCAAGCGGCGCGCATGTCGCGCGCCCGTTCAAGGAGAGCAATCGTGAAAATCGTCGTGATTGGCGGTACCGGCCTCATCGGCAGCAAGGTCGTCAGGAACCTCATCGCACGCGGCCACGACGCGGTGGCGGCCGCGCCGTCGACCGGCGTCGATACGATCACGGGCACGGGGCTGGACGACGCGCTCGCCGGCGCGGAAGTCGTCGTCGATCTCGCGAATTCGCCGTCGTTCGAGGAAGCGGCCGTGAAGGCCTTCTTCGAGGCGTCGGGGCGCAACCTGTTCGCCGCGGAGCGCGCGGCCGGCGTACGCCATCACGTCGCGCTGTCGGTGGTCGGCACCGACCGGCTGCAGCAGAGCGCGTATTTCCGCGGCAAGATCATTCAGGAAAACCTGATCCGCGACGCAGGCGTGCCGTACACGATCGTGCGCTCGACGCAGTTCTTCGAATTCGTCGGGGCGATCGCGCAGGCTGGCACGCAAAGCGACACGGTCCGGTTGACCACCGCGCACTTCCAGCCGATCGCATCGGACGACGTCGCGGCCGCCGTGACCGACTTCGCGCTCGACGCGCCGCGCAACGGCATCGCCGAGATCGGCGGCCCCGAGCGCGTGCGGATCGCGGATCTGGTCGAGCGTTTCCTGGCGGCCACGCACGACGCGCGGACGGTGACGCGCGATGCGGAGGCCGACTACTTCGGCGCGCTGCTGCAGGACGACACCCTCGTGCCGGCGCCCGGTGCACGCCTCGGCGCGACGACCTTCGACGCGTGGTTCCGGCAGAACGCGCTCGTGCGCTGAACGCCGCAGCCGGATCACGCACGCCATGACGCCGCTGCGCCCGCCGCCGCTGTCGCTGCTCGACCGGTATCGCGGACGGGAACCGCAGACGCTGTACTCGACGACGGTGACCGTCACGGGCGGGGCGGCCGAGCACGGCCGCGCATCGGGCGTCGCCCGTTCCGACGACGGACGCCTGGACATCGAGCTGCGCCTGCCGTCCGCGCTGGGCGGGCCCGGCGACGGCCCGAACCCGGAGCAGTTGTTCGCCGCCAGCTATGCGGCGTGCTTTCACGGCGCGCTGAGCCTGCTGGCTGCACGGGCGGGCGTGTCGATCGCCGGCGCATCGGTATCCGCATCGATCGACTTCTGTCGCGATCCGATGGACGGGCTGTTCATGCTGAACGCGACCATTCGCGTGCAGTTGCCGGGCGTCGAACGCGCGGTGGCGGAAGAACTCGTCCGCAATACGGAGCGTTTCTGTCCGTACACGAAGATGGCGCACGAGGGAATCAGCCACGTCGTGGCGCTCGCGCCGGTGGACGATGCGCCCGAACGCTAAACGGCACGCACATTCAACCCATCGTCTTCACGAGAAAGTCATGCAGTCATTCGACAACAAGGTGATCCTCATTACCGGCGGCGGTGCCGGCATCGGGCTAGCAGCGGCCGTCGCGTTCGCACGCGAAGGCGCGCGCGTCGTCATCACGGGCCGCCGCGAAGATGCGCTGTCCGCAGCCGCGCGCAGCGCGCCAGGCATCGACTACGTGGTCGCGGATGCCGGCGATCCGGCCGACGCCGCGCGCACGATCGACGAAGCAGTCGCACTGGCGGGGCGGCTCGATGTGCTGGTCAACAATGCGGGCGCGGGTGCAATCCTGCCGCTCGAGCGGGCTACCTTCGAAGCGATCAGCGCGATTTTTTCGGTCAATACGCTCGGACCGTCGATGCTCGCGACCGCCGCGTTGCCGCACCTGAAAGCAGCCCGCGGCAGCATCGTCAACGTGTCGAGCACGTTCGGACACAAGGCCGCGGCGCTGTTGTCGCACTATGCAGCGAGCAAGGCCGCGCTCGAGCATCTGACGCGCTGCTGGGCGCTCGAGCTCGCATCGGCGGGCGTACGCGTGAACGCCGTCGCGGCAGGCCCGACGGAAACGGACTTCCTGTCGGAACGGATGAAGCTGTCGGCACCCGAGATCGAAGCGATCAAGGCGCAGGAGCGCACGCGCATTCCGCTTGGCCGGCGCGGCGAGCCCGCGGACGTCGCAAACTGGATCGTGTCGCTTGCGTCGCCACAGGCGGCATGGATGACGGGGCAGGTGATCACGGTCGACGGCGGACTCGACGCAACCTGACCGTCGCGAGGACGCGCGGCACGCGACGTACGACGCGTGCCGCGCGAGATGGCCAATCAGTGCTTTTCGTCGAGCTTCTTCGGCTTCGGCGGCGACGGCACCTTCGCGTACTGGAATGCCGGCGTGGCCTTCAGCGCATCTTTGGTCGCACCGGGCAGATAGATGTTGCCGTTGCGCACGTCGAGCGACGCGATCGGCACCGCGACGTCGTGCGCGGCCACGCCGAGGAAGCCGCCGGCCGACACGATCGCGGCCGACACCGAGCCGTCCGGCGCGACGATCAGGTCGCGGACCTTGCCGACCTTCTGGTTCTCGTCGTTGTACACGGTCTTGCCGAGCACGCTCTTCTTCACGCTCCAGCCTTCGAGCAGCGCCTGCGATTGCTCGACGGTCACGCTGATCGGCTGCGCGCCCGCGATCTGCGCGTGCGCGCCGACGCTCGAGGCGAGGACGGTTGCTGCGAGGAGGGTCTTGTAGAACTTCATATGCGTTGCACTCCGGTTCGGTTGTTGTGGATTCCGGGAACGAAGCGACACGGGTGCAACGGTTGACCGGTGAGCACCCTGCGGATGGCCGCCCCGCGCTTCGTCGGTCGCGTGGCGGCCGGCCGCGCCGCCACGGCGTGTGTGCGTGGCGGACCGGCATGGCCGGACCGCAGCGTGCAACACGTCGTTCATGGTAGCGGCAATCGACGGATCGTGCGTTCGGAGTGCGATGCGGCGGGTAGGGCGAACCGGATCGGGATCAAAGACCACGCAGAACAGCCGGGCGCGCGGCGCGAAAAAATGACGCCGCGGCCCGTCGATCAGGACAACGTCACTGACGCGCACCCGGTCGTCGCGGCGCAGCGAACGACGCGGCGGCGGCCGCGCCGCCCCGCTGCGTCACGCATTGCGCGAATACACCCTGCGATGCCGCACCGCCTCCGCCAGCACGTCGAGCACCGGCTCCGTCTGCGTCCAACTCAGGCACGCATCGGTGATCGACACGCCGTACTGCAACGGCACGCCCGGCTTCAGATCCTGGCGGCCGGCCTCGAGATGGCTCTCCACCATCACGCCGACGATCCGGTGCTCGCCCTGCGACAGTTGCCGCGCGAGATCCTGCGCCACCTCGATCTGCCGCTCGTGCGACTTGTTCGAGTTCGCATGCGAGCAGTCGACCATCACCTGCTCGCGCAAGCCGGCCTTGCGCAGCACCGCGCAGCTCGCTTCGACGTGCGCCGCATCGTAGTTCGGCCCGTTCTTGCCGCCGCGCAGGATCACGTGCGCATCGTCGTTGCCGCGCGTCTCGAAGATCGCCGCCATCCCCATCTTCGTCATCCCCATGAACGCATGGCTCGCTGCTGCGGCGACGATCGCGTCCGACGCGACCTGCACGCCGCCGTCGGTGCCGTTCTTGAAGCCGATCGGGCAGCTCAGCCCCGACGCGAGCTGGCGATGGCTCTGGCTCTCGGTCGTGCGCGCGCCGATCGCGCCCCACGCGATCAGGTCGGCGATGTACTGCGGGCTCAGCAGATCGAGGAATTCGGTCGACGCCGGCAGGCCGAGCGCGTTGATGTCGAGCAGGAGTTGCCGCGCGGCGCGCAGCCCTTCGTTGATGCGGAAGCTGCCGTCGAGACGCGGATCGTTGATGTATCCCTTCCAGCCGACCGTCGTGCGCGGCTTCTCGAAGTAGACGCGCATCGTGATCAGCAGGTCGTCCTTCAGCGCGTCGGCGGCGGCCTTCAGGCGGCGCGCGTAATCGAGCGCCTGGTCGTGATCGTGGATCGAGCACGGGCCGACGACGAGCAGCAGCCGGTCGTCGCGACCGTGCAGGATATCGCCGATCGCGCGGCGCGTATCCTCGACGAGCGTCTGCGTGGCGGCCGGCACCGGCAGTTCGTCGAGCAACAGCGCCGGGGAAATCAGCGGACGCACGGCACCGATGCGGACGTCGTCGATGCGCGTGGTGTCCTGCGTCGCGTCGGCGCTGCCTACCTCGCGATCGTGGGAAGGATTGTCGAGGTTCTGCATGGCGATTCTCCGGGGACGTCTATCTGGAATGATGGGCAGGCTCGATTATGGCACCCGGGAGAGGCGGCAGCCGACACGCCGACCGAAGACGGGCCGCATGGCATCGTCCACGACCTGTCGGAGCAGTTCGCACGGAACAGGGGTGGCGCGTCAACGCGGACCTCGGCTCCGCGCCCGAGACGGCCGCCGACGGCATCAAGCTGAAGTAACGCGGCGGTGCGCGAGCCCCGCCATCACTGCATCGGAACGCGATCAGCCCGCCGCGTCGCCCTGCGCGCCGACGTCGATCCCCAGTTCGCCGGCCATCCGCTGCACCAGCGCATTCAGCCGCGCCACTTCGTCCGCGAGGCGTTTCTGTTCGGCCTTCAGCGCTTCGAATTCGGAAGGCGGCACCGCATCCGTGCCGCCGGCATCCGCGCTCGCGAAATCGGCCACGTTCACCGCGCCGCACATCAGGTGCATCCAGCGGTTCTCGCGTGCGCCCGGTGCACGCGGCAGCCGGACGACGAGGGGTTGCGCGCGCGCCGCGAGCTCGTCGAGGAACGCCTCGACCGACGAGATATCCGCGAAGCCGTGCAGGCGCGCGCTGTTCAGGCGCAACTCGGCGGCCGTCTGCGGGCCGCGCAGCAACAGGATCGTCAACAGCGCGATCGCCTGGCTCGGGATGCCGAGCACGCGGTTCATGTTGTGCTCGAAACGCGGCACGCGGCTGCTGCTGCCCTCCATCACGAGGCTCAAGTGCTTCAGCCCGTCGAGCGCGGTCGTGACTTCGTCCTCGCTGACGTTCATCACCGGCAAGCGCGCGGTTTTCTGGTTGCAGCCCGCGGTCAGCGCGTTCAGCGACAGCGGGTAGGTATCCGGCACGGTGTGCTGTTTCTCGACGAGCACGCCGAGAATGCGGGCCTCGAGAGGCGTGAGTTCGCGAAGTGCGCGGGGCGTGGGCGTATCCGGCGTGGTGTTCATGAGTGGCGTCGCAGCGTGCAGCAGGTGAAGGGAAACAGTCGCTGCCCGTCCGGCATCGCGCACGGGCGAGCCATATGATAGCTCGCGACGCACGGCCCGACGCCACTCGCCGCACCGGCGCGCGCACGTGCCGCAGCGGGCTTTCGTCCGACGTAGCGGCGCGCCCGATAGCGGGCGACGCAACGCGGCGATGCATGTGCACAGCACCGCAGATTCATCCTTCGCGCACGCCCGGGCGTTTGCGCGACGCGCATGCCGGCGCTACGATAGATGTTCATCCCGATATCAGCGGCGCCGCGCGCGATCGCCTTCACGCGTCGATATCACGCATTACCCGCGTTGAATGCGCTGCCGCCGTGCCGCGCGCCGCGCGCCAAACCCGTTCACTCCCTCACCGGTTCACCACCATGACTGCATCTTCTTCCGCACCCGTGCGCGCCATCGTCACCGGACATACGCGCGGCGTCGGCGCGGCGCTCGCCGAACAACTGCTGCAGGAAGGCATCGCCGTGCTCGGCGTGTCGCGCAGCCGTCATCCGTCGCTCGCGTCGCAGGCCGGCGAGCGCTTCGCCGAGGTCGAACTCGACCTGTCGGACTCGAAGACCATCGCGACCTGGCTGGCCGGCGACACCCTGCGCCGCTTCGTCGACGGCGCGTCGCTCGTGCTGCTGTTCAACAACGCCGGCATCGTCGATCCGATCGGCCCGCTCGCCGCGCAGGACCCGGCGATCGTCGCCCGCGCGGTCGGCCTGAACGTCGCCGCGCCGCTGATGCTGTCGGCCGCGCTCGCACAGGCCGCGTCTGCCGCGACCGAATGCCGGATCGTGCACCTGTCGAGCGGTGCTGCCCGCAACGCGTATGCGGGCTGGAGCGTCTACTGCGCGACCAAGGCGGCGCTCGATCACCATGCGCGCGCCGTCGCGCTCGACGCGAACGGCGCGCTGCGCATCTGCAGCGTCGCGCCGGGCGTCGTCGACACGGGCATGCAGGCCACGATCCGCGCGACCGGCAAAGACAATTTCCCGATGCGCGACAAATTCGACGAGCTGAAGTCGAGCGGCGCGCTCGCCACGCCCGAGGCAACCGCCCGACAACTGATCGGCTATACGCTGAGCGACGCATTCGGCAACGAGCCGACGGCCGACGTGCGCAACCTGCCGACGAAGTAGCATCGGACGCGGCGCGTCATCCTTCGAGCCGCTTCGTCCAGTCTTCGACCTGCCGCGCCGTCCGGCGCTTTTCCAGCATGCTGCGCCAGCCGGGCGGCAGCAACGGCACGTCGCACAGCGCATCGAGCGCGGCCATGTCGAGCGTGCGTCGATACAGCACGTCGAGCACCGTCGACAGCGGCCATTGCGGGTAACGGCGCTCGTGCAGCGCGAGCGCATCGCCCGCCGCCACCCAGCCCTCCTGCAACACGCGGTAGTACCAGCCCGTCCGGCCGCTTTGCTGCACGAGCGCCGCCATCCGCGGATGGTCGAAACGCACGTTGAGCTTCCAGCACGGCTGCCACGACTGCGAGACCTGGAGTACCGCGCCGCCGAGTGTGAACACGTCGCCGAGACACACGTCGTGCTCGGTGATGCCGCGCGTCGACAGGTTCTCGCCGAACGCGCCCGGACGGGCGAGCACGTCGCGCGCGCCGATCTGCCCGGCCCACCACGCATAGTGATCGTGCGCATAGTGATGAACGGCCTTGTCGGGGCCGCCGTGATGCCGCGCATCGGCCTGCGCGTCGCCGGCGAAGCCGAGCGCGCCCAGCCACAGGCGCGCATCCACCGGCTGCTTGTCGATCGCGCTTGCGTGCGGCGTGCCGGCGAGCGGACGGCTCGCGCCGATCCGCACCGCGCCAATGGCGGCCGCGATCGCCGGCCGGGCGTCGTCGCTCATGCGGCCACACCGTCCGGCAGCGCCGCGAGCAGTCGCTCGAGTTCGCGCGTGCGTGCTTCGCCGAGCGGTAGCAGCGGCCGTCTCGGTTCGCCGGCGTCGAAGCCGCGCAGCCTCAAGCCGGCCTTCACGGTCACCGGCAATCCGTCGTTGACGATGAACTGCAGCAACGGCAACTGCGCGTGAAAAACCGATCGGGCGCGCTCGAGATCGCCGGCGCGCATCGCATCGAACAACGCGAGCGGCAACGCGGCATTCAGGTTCGGCGCGGCCGTGCACCATCCGGCCGCGCCCGCGGCCAGCGCGGCGAGCGCCATCGGATTGCTGCCGTTGTAGAACGGGATCGTCCCGTCGCTCAATTGCGCGAGCCGGTGCATCCGGCCGATGTCGCCAGTGCTTTCCTTGACCATCGTCACGTTGTCGACGGTGCGGCAGATCGTCGTGATCAAGTCCGGCGACATGTCGACGCCGCTCGTCGCCGGGTTGTTGTACAGCATGATCGGGATGCCGATCGCTTCGCCGATCGCGCGGTAGTGCGCGACGATCTCGTCGTTGCCGAGCTTCCAGTACGACACGGGCAACACCATCACCGCATCGGCGCCGGCCTGCTCGGCGAAGCGGGCGCGGCGCACCGCGCCAGCCGTGGTGAGATCGGAAATTCCGACGACGGTCGGCACGCGCCGGCGCACCGCGCGGATCGACGCGGTGGCGACGGCCTCCCATTCGGCGTCGGACAGGTAGGCGCTTTCGCCGGTACTACCCAGCGGCGCGATCGCGTGAACACCATCGGCGATCAGGCGCTCGATCAGCGCATCGAGCGCGCTCAGGTCGACGCCGCCATCGGCGGAGAACGGCGTAACCGGGTAGGCAATGATGCCCTTCAGCAGAATTGACACGATTCGTATTCCTCAATGATTGTCTGACAGGACCGGAACGGTACGCCCGCTTATGCGACGCAGTCCCGATGCGTACGCAACGCGCGGCGCGCGTAGTAGTCGAACGTCACCGCATCGCGCTTCGGCTTCGAGATCCAGTCGTGCGCTTCGCGCGCGAGCGCCGGCGGCACCGGCTTGATCTCGCCGGCCGACATCGCGAGCAGTTGCAGCTTCGCGGCGCGCTCGATCAGCAGCGCGAGAATGCACGCCTCCTCGATCGTCTTGCCGACCACGAGCTGGCCGTGATGCGACAGCAGGATCGCGCGCTTGCTGCCGAGCGCCTTCGAGATGATCTCGCCTTCCTCGTTGCCGACCGGCACGCCCGGCCAGTCCTTCAGGAACGCGCAATCGTCGTACAGCGGGCAGGTGTCCATGTGCGACACCACGAGCGGCTGCTCGAGCATCGACAGCGCCGCGACATGCGCCGGATGCGTGTGGATGATGCAGTTCACGTCCGGGCGCTCGCGATAGATCCACGTATGGAACCGGTTAGCCGGGTTCGGAATGCCTTCGCCATCGACGACGTCGAGATCCTCGTTGACGCGCAGCAGGTTCGCGGCCGAGATCTCGTCGAAGCCGAGCCCGAGCCGCTGCGTGTAGTAGGTGCCGGCCGCATCCGCGCGGCAGGTGATCTGCCCGGCCAGGCCCGAGTCGTGGCCGGCGTCGAACAGGATCCGGCACGTCAGCGCGAGCTTTTGCCGCGCGGACCAGCCGCTGTCGCCCGCTTCGTTTTCAAGGCGCCGCTCCGCCAGCGCGACCAGCGCTTCCTTCGTCAAATTCAGCGTTTCCGCCATGTTCGCCTCCTGAATGCACCGGGTCTGCCGCGCCGTCCGCGGCCGTTTCCCCGAGCGCATGACACACAATACACCGAATGACACTTTGTGTCATGCGTTACAATCGGTTTTTCGAAGGACACCTGCCGCCCCATGACGATTCGCCTGAAGCTGCTCAGAAAACAGAAAGGCTGGACGCTCGACGTGCTGGCCGACGAGACCGGCCTCACCAAGAGCTACCTGTCGAAGGTCGAGCGCGGCCTGAGCGTGCCGTCGATCGCGGTCGCGCTGAAGCTGTCGAAGGCGCTGAACGTCGACGTCGAGCAACTGTTCTCGGAAAGCGGCAACCGCGAGTTGATCACGGTCACGCGCGCCGGCGAGCGCACCGCGATGGGCGGGGCGACCGACAGCCACGCGCACCGTTTCGAGAGCATCGCGGCCGGCGTCGCGCCGAAGAAGATGCTGCCGTTCGTCGTGCATCCGCCGCACGAATTCGTCGCGTCGACGTTCCGCGAGCACGAAGGCGAGGAATTCCTGTTCGTGCACAAGGGGCGGGTCGAAATCGAATTCCCGAACGAGACGGTGCAACTCAGGACCGGCGATTCAGTCTATTTCAACGCACTCATTCCCCACCGCACGCGCAGCCTCGGCACCGCGCAGGCGGAGATTCTGGTCATCGTCAGCCACGACGACTAGCCTCGTCACTTCTTCGCGCAAGGATCTTCCGATGGTCACCAGGGCCACCGCACCGTTCCAGCAGATCAAGACGCTCGTTCGCCAGAACGTCGAGTCCGGCGACTGGCGCCCCGGCGACCGCATTCCGTCCGAACTCGATCTCGCCGCGCAGTTCGGCGTCGCGCGCATGACGGTCAACCGCGCACTGCGCGAGCTGACCGAGGAAGGCGTGCTGAAGCGCATCGCGGGGGTCGGCACGTTCGTCGCCGAGGCGAAGCCGCAGTCGAACCTGCTGATGATCGCGCATATCCGCGACGAGATCCGTGCGCGCGGGCACGAATACCGTTGCCGCGTGCTCAGCCAGGCGCGCGAGCCCGCGTCGTTCGACGTCGCGGCCGCGTTCGGCCTGCCGGTCAATACGCCGGTCTTTCACGTGGTGTGCGTGCACGAGGAAAACGGCCGCCCGATCCAGCTCGAGGATCGCTACGTGAACCCGGCTGCCGCGCCCGGCTTCATCGATCAGGATTTCCGGGTCGAGCCGCCATCCGAGTACCTGTACAACAACGTGTCGCACTACGAACTGGAAATCGAGCACGTCGTCGACGCGTCGCTGCCCACCGGCGAACAGGCGCGGCTGCTCGACATGCGCGCCGACGAACCGTGCCTCACGCTCACGCGCCGCACATGGACGGACGGGCTGCCCGTCACGTTCGTGCACTTCCTGCATCCGGGCAACCGCTACCGGCTCGGCTCGCGCTTCAAGCCGGGCGCGGGGCGCCACCCGACCTGATCCTTCGTCGCACGCTCCCGACACGCACGGCGGCCGTTTCATGATGAAACGGCCGCCGTGTTCATTCACTACGTCGGGTCAGATCGCACCAACCTGCCCCGCGTCGCGCGACCACACGACCGGAAACAGCGGGTGATCGAGCGGCGCGCCGTCGGCCAGCTGTTCCGCGAGCCCGGGAAAATCGGGCGACGTTTTCCAGCGGCGCGGCGCGTGACGGACATCGTCGCCGACGAAGCGGATCGAGAACGCGCGCCGGCGGTTCCGCGTGCCGCCCGACGCATGCAGCGTCAGCATCCGGAAGCACACCATATCGCCGGGTTCGAGCGCCCAGCGGCGGATCGGGAAGGCCGCACGGTCGGCTTCGATGTCGGGCAGATCGGCGAGGCTGCCTTCCGGGAACCACTTCGCCTCCTTGTCCATGAACGTGCGCGGCATCAGCCACGGCCCGCGATGCGAGCCGGCGACAAATTCCAGCGTCGATTCGAGCGGCACCGGATCGACCGGAATCCACATGCTGACGTTGTCGTCGCCTTCGATGTTGTAGTACGGCTGGTCCTGGTGCCACGGCGTGCGCTGCCGCGTGCCGGGCTCCTTCACGAGCAGATGGTCGTGATGCAGCCGCACGTTGTCCGTGCCCATCAGCGCGCCGGCAACCGACGGCGCCGGCGAGCGCACGATGAAGTCGCGATACGCGTCGTTGTGCTGCCAGTTGCAGAAATCCTCGAAGAACCAGCCCGGATCGTCGGGCCGGCTCGCGACTTTCGCGCGTTCGCTCGGCTGCGCGAGGTTCGCGTCGATGCCGGCCCGCAACGCGGCCACTTCGTCGGGCGAAAAGATGCCCTTGATGCAAACCGCGCCTTCGTCGCGGAACGCGGCGATCAGTTCGGGCGTCACGGCTTGCGCGACGCGCTCCTGGATATTCGTCATGGTGTACCTGTCGATCGAATGGGTCACGGGGGTCACGGCGCCGAAGTCAGTTGCTGCTTCGCGCCGTAGATGTCGAAGTCGAAGTATTTCGCGGCGATCTTCTGGTACGTGCCGTTCGCACGAATCGCGGCGATCGCGTCGTTCAGCCGCTTCTTCATGTCGGCGTCGCCCTTGCGTATGCCCATCGCGACGCCGTAGCCGGTGATCCGCACGTCGGTCACGTCCGGGCCCGCGAACGCGTAGCCCTTGCCGCGCGGCGTCTTCAGGAACGAGTAGCCGGCCTGCGTCTTGTCCTGGAAGGTCGCGTCGAGGCGGCCGTTGACGAGATCCTGATACACCTGGTCCTGATTCTGGTACGAGACGATCGTCACGCCCTTGGTCGCCCATTCGGCCTTCGCGTATGCCTCCTGCGTCGTGCCCTGGTCGATCCCGACGCGCTTGCCGGCGAGCGACGCGGCGGTCGGCAGCAGCTTCGAGCCGACCGGCGCGACGAGCGCGCCCGGCGACGCATACAGCTTGTTCGAGAAGTCGATCTGCTTGAGCCGCTCGTCGGTGGCCGTCATCGCGGACATGATCACGTCGAACTTGCGCGCGCGCAGCGCCGGGATCATCCCGTCGAAGCCCTGCTCGACCCACACGCACTTCGCATGCAGTTGCTCGCAGATCGCATTGCGCAAGTCGATGTCGAAGCCGGCGAGCGAGCCGTCGGGCTGCTTCGCCTCGAACGGCGGATACGTGGGATCGATACCCCAGCGGATCGTCGACGTGTCCTGCGCGAACGATGCGAGCGGCGCGAACGCCAGCGCGGTAACGAGGAACTTGGCGGTACGGTTCATGGCGTGTCCTTGAAAGTCTCGACGCGGCGGGCGGAGCCGTCGTCCAGTGAAGGCGCCGCGACGGCATGCCGGTACGAGGCGCGAAAGACGGGGACTTCGATGAAACTGCGATGCAGTCTAGACCGCTAGATTTCCGAGCGCAAGCGGAAGGAAGCGGAGACGGGATGGACCGAGGTCAAGCGGACGCGGAAAGACCGGGCGACGCTTTATTTATGGCTGATTTACGGGATTGGCGGGTGTTTACCCTGTGTGTCGCACGTCCCCCATAGCGGGCGCTTGTCCGAATATCCACCGCGCACCCGATGTCTGGACATGCGATCAGAGCGGAGCCTCAACGAGGAGACCTCAGCGGAATCGACGAGGCAGCCTATACCGCATCGAAAACGACCTCAGAGGCAGTCGTAACCAACTCGCCCCTCCCGCCCCCACCCGATCTGCGCCGCCCGTGGCGTCGCGAAACCCCGCGCCGGGTCCGGCGAAACCGCGATTGCCTGCGATGTGCGGCCATGTTAAAAGTCGTCGCACGCATTTGAAAACGAAATGCTCGAATCCACAGAAGTACAAAAATGAATAGACCCCTGTTCGACATCGACCTGCTGCGCGCGCTGGTGATGGTCGCCGACTGCGGCAGTTTCACGACGGCTTCCGCGCGCCTGCATTCGACGCAGTCGACGGTCAGCCAGAAGGTGCGCCGGCTCGAGGAAATCGCCGGCCACCGCCTGCTCGACCGCGGCACGCGCGACGTGCGGCCGACCGACGCGGGCGTGACGGTGCTCAGCTATGCGCGGCGCATGCTCGCGCTGAACGACGAGATGCTGGAGGCGCTGTCGGGCGCGACGGTCGCGCTGACGATCCGGCTCGGCGTACCCGACGATTTCGCGGCGGGCCGCACGACCCATGCGCTCGCGGCGTTCAAGCGCGAGCATCCGCAGGTGAAGCTCGAAGTGACGTGCGGGCTGAGCCGCGACATCAGCGCCGCGTACGATCGCGGCGAACTCGATCTCGTATTGATCAAGCAGCGGCGCGACAGCCGCGAGGCGGTCGTGCGCTGGCCCGAGAAGCTGCGCTGGATCGACAGTGCGAAGCATCCGTCGATCGATCTCGACCCGGTGCCGATCGTCGTGTTCCCGCCGCGCGGGCTGTACCGCGACGACATGATCAAGGCGATCGAGGAGCGCGGCCGCCGCTGGCGGATCAGCTTCACGACGTCGAGCCTGAGCGGGATCCAGGCGGCCGTCGCGGACGGCCTCGGCATCAGCGTGCTGCCCGCGCGCGTGGTGACGGACGAGCATGTGGTGCTGACCGCGAAGCAGGGCTTCGCGCCGATCGAGCACATGGACATCGCGATCCTGCACCGGCCGACGGCCGACCCGATGGTCGGCGCGCTGACGAAGACGCTCGCGGCGATGCTGGAACTCGAAGGGCGGTAAGCGAAATGCGCCCGATTCGGCCGCACGGCCCCGCGTCAGAACATCGTATTGCCGTTCGCCGCCTGCTCGGGCACCGGCTGGTTGACGTCCCAGTGTTCGACGATCTTGCCGTGCTCGAGCCGGAAGATGTCCATGATCGCGCTGCCGCGCGTGCCGGGTTCGCGCACCGCGTGCACGTGCAGGATCACGTAGTCGCCGTCGACGAACGCGCGTTTGATCTCGCTGTGCGACTGCGGATATTTGTCGCGCAGAAACGCGACGAACTGGCGAAAACCGTCGCGCCCGTCGGCCGCGTTCGGGTTGTGCTGCACGTAGCGATCGCCGACATACGCGAGCGCGGCGTCCGCATCCTTCTCGTTCAAGCCTTTCTCGTAGAACGCCAGCACCGTGCGGCGATTGGCCTCCTGCTGCGCGTCGCTCGCGCCGGCTGCCGCGGCATGCGCGGCCGTCACCGCGAACATCGCCGCCGCGATCCATCGTGTCGCCCGTACTGCTGCCATGCGTCGCATCTCGATCTCCCGGTCGAATCGTTGAAGGCCCGATCATACCGAGGACACCGACCACGCACGCCCGGACGCGTTGACGCACCCGAGCGCGCCACCTGCCCTCAGACCAGCGCGCCGTTGCGCGCGACGATCTTCCCGGACGACACGACGAGACGCCGCACCGGCCGCGCGACGACGGCCTCGGCGAAGGTCAGCGCATCGACGAGCACGACGTCCGCGCGGCAGCCCGGCTGCAGCCCGTAATCCGCGAAGCCGCAGCCGCGCGCTGCGCCGTGCGTCACGCAGTCGAGCGCGACTTCGAGCGCATCGTCGCGGCGGAAATCGTTGCGCATGCCGATCAGCATCGCGCGCTCGAGCATGTCGGGCGAGCCGTACGGCGTCCACGTATCGCGCACGCCGTCGTTGCCGCCGATCACGGTCACGCCCGCCGCACGGCACGCGGCCACCGGCGGCACCGGCACCGAGGCCGGCGCGGTCGTGACGATCGCGACACCGAGCTCGGCCATCCGCGCGAGCAGCGCATCGCGCTCGCGTTCGGCGATATCGCCCAGGCAGAAACCATGGCTGATCGTGACCTTTCCCTGCATGCCGTGAGCCGCCGTGCGCTGCAGGATCAGCTCGAGCGAGTACGCGCCAATCGACCCGCGCTCGTGCAGATGGATGTCGAGCCCGCGGCCGTGGCGCGCGGCGATCGCGAACAGCACGTCCACCGCCTCGACCGGATCGCCTTCGATCGCACACGGATCGAGCCCGCCGAGCAGGTCGGCGCCGGCGTCGAGCGCGTCGGACAACAGCGCATCGGTGCCCGGCCGCTTGAGGACACCCGATTGCGGAAACGCGACGATCTGGATCTCGACCTGCCCGCGCAGCGTCTCGCGCGTGGCCAGCACGCCGTTCAGGTGGCGCAGCCCGGCCTGGGTATCGACGTCGACGTGGGTACGGATGCGCGTCGTGCCGGCCGCGAGGAATGCGCGCGCCAGCGCGAGCGATGCGGCGCCCGCGTCATGGCCGCTCGTCGCGCGATAGTGGCGCTCGTTCTCGATGCGGTCGACGAGGCGCGGCCCGACCTGGTTGCGATACCACGGCATCCCCCAGTGGGTCTTGTCGAGGTGCGTATGGCCTTCGACGAGGCCGGGCAGCGCCAACGCGCCCGCGCCGTCCTCGATCGCGCAGCCGGCGGGCGCATCGAGCGACGGGCCGACGCGCGCGATGCGATCGCCTTCGATCAGGATATCGAGCGCGGCGTCGGCGTTCGTGCGGACATTGCGGATCAGCAGGTTCGTCATGTCGGGTCGGGTCCGGTCGGGTCGGTCGGTGCAAGCCGGGCACGGCGCGCGCCGTGCCGCCGCTCGGGTGGGTCAGCGCGTAAAGCGCAACGACGGGGCGAACGGGGCGCCCGTATCGCTTTCGCCGCGGCGGAATACCCAGCGTTCGGCCGGCACGCCCGCGACGGCCGCCGCCGCATTCGGCGCGCGCACCGCGACGAAGCTCGCGTCGCAGCCGACCGCGATTCCGTAGTTGTCCTTGCCGATGGCGCGCGCGCCGGCGTGCGTCGCCATGTCGAGCGCGACGCCGAGCGCCTCGTCGGTGTAGAAGCCCGACCGGTAGCCGACCATCATCGCGCGCTGCAACATGTCGCCGTTGCCGTACGGCCACCACGCGTCGCGGATGTTGTCGTTGCCCGCGAACACGTGCACGCTCGCGTCGCGCAGCCGTTGCACCGGCGGGAACGCGCAGTCGCCCGGCGCATTCGTCAGGATCGATACGCCGGCTTCGGCCAACACCGCAGCCGTACGCCGCACGTCGTCATCGCTCACCTGGCCGAGCGCATACGCATGGCTCACGTTCACGCGCCCGCCGAGCCCGGCCGCGCGCGTGCGCGCCGCGATCCGCAGCAGTTGCGCAATGCCGGTTTCCCCCGGCTCGTGCAGGTGGATGTCGATTTTCGCGCCGCGCTTCTCGGCGATGCCGAACACGATGTCGAGCTGGCCATCCGCATCGCCGTCGAGCGTCGTCGGGTCGATCCCGCCGACCACGTCCGCGCCGTCGCGCACGGCGGCATCGAGTAGCTCGGCGGTGCCCGGGCACGCGATCACGCCGGCCTGCGGAAACGCGACCAGTTCGATGTCGACGATCCCGCGCCATCGTTCGCGCGCGGCCATCACCGCGTGCAGGTTCGACAGGCCCGTCGTCGCATCGACGTCGACGTGGCTGCGCATCGCGATCGTGCCGAACGCGGCGGCCTGCGCAATCAGCGCGTTCGCACGCTCGACGATCGGCGGCGCGGCCGCGAGCTGGCGCTTCTCGGCCGCAAGCCGCTCGCGCAGCGAGCCGGCCGGTTCGTGCGGCACCCAGCGATCGCCGACGAAGCTCTTGTCGAGATGGATATGGCCGTCGACGAAACCGGGCAGCACGACGCGGCCGTCGAGGTCGATCGTCTGCGCGCCGGGCGCGGCTGCGCAATCGGCGCCGATCGCGGCGAAGCGGCCGTCGCGGACGACGAGGTTGACGGGTTGGCCGCCGGCGTCGACGGCGTTGATGAAGAATCGTTCGGTCATGGCCTGGAATATGGGGGTCGCGGCGCGACGCCGGCGCGGACAGGGGAAGGAACCGCGGCCGGCGCGGCGCGACCTTTGGCAGGAATCCGGCCACGATATCGGACGCCGCTGCCCGAGGCCAATTAAATGTCGCGATGCCGCGCATTCGATTTCGCGATGTGCGGCGCGCAGGCGCGCCGGACCGGACGCGACGGCAGGCACGATCGACGTGGAAAGGGCCGACCCGGTCGGCGGCCGCGCATCGCCCGCATCGCCCGCATCGCCCGCATCGCCCGAATCATCCGCACGCGAGCGCCGGGAGGAAGCCGCGTCGCCGCGTTGCCGGGCGGGGCTTCGACGCCCCGCCCGATCGGCGATTTACGCGGCAACAGACTTTACACGTTGTTACCCGGCCGCACCGGACGCGCATTCGCCCATTCCTTATACTCACGCCGAGTTCGCCACCCGTGTCGGGAATCCATCGGCGGACACGTTGCCGATGCAGGAAACACATGATGCGCATGCCTTCCACGAAGACCGTTCTGTTCGCCTCGCTCGTCGCCGTGGCGGCGCTTCCGCTCACCGCGTGCGTCGCGCCGGGCTACTACGGCGCGCAGCCGGGCTATCCGCAGCAGCAATACGCGACGCCCGGCTATGCACAGCCCGCGTATTCGCAACCGGGCTACGTGCAGCAGCAGCCGGCGTATCCGAACCAGGCGCCGCAACCGTACGATCAATACGGCAACCCGTCGCAGTACGGCTCGCAGCCGTATGACTCGTATGGCAATCGGCAACAGCAATACGCGAACCCGTACGGCACGCAATACGGCACCGTCGCGAACATCCAGCCGGTCAACGGCTCGGTCGGCCCGTCGGGTGTCGCCGGCACCGTCGTCGGTGCGCTGGTCGGCGGCCTGGTGGGCAACCAGTTCGGCCGCGGTCATGGCCGCGATGCGGCAACGGTGATCGGCGCGCTCGGCGGTGCGGTGGCGGGCAACCAGATCGGCCAGCAGATGGGCGCCGCGCAAGGCCCGAGCAGCTACCGGATCGACGTGCAGGTCAGCGACGGCTCGATGCGCTCGTTCGACGTGCAGTCGCCGGGCAACCTGCGTCCGGGCGATCGCGTGCAGATCAACGGCAATCAGCTGTCGCGCTATTGATACCAGCGGCATGCGCGTGAGCCGATCTCGCGCATGCCGAGCATTCGACGTCGGGTGCAGGTTCGGCGCAACGGCACACGCGCCCGGCGTCCCTCGTCGATGGCGGCACGACCCGCCGTCATCACCGTCTTCCCGGCTCCCGTTCGTGCCCGCAGCGGGCATCGCGTCGCGACATCCGGATTCCCGTTAGGATAAGGACGATGCATCCCGCGCCCGCCGCAGCGGCGCGCGCGGGCAAGCACGCCCCTCAACCGGAACGCCCCCGATGACGATCACGATCCGCCTGCTCGACGCGGCCGACGCCGCCTGTTTCCGTGCCGTCCGCCTGCGTGCGGTCGACACCGCGCCCACCTCCTTCCTGCCGACGCTCGACGAAGAATCGCAGGTGCCGGTCGACGAATTCGCGAAGCGCCTCACGCCGACGCAGGTACAGGCCGTGTTCGGCGCGTTCGACGGCGAGACGCTCGTCGGCATCACCGGCGTGCGCCGCGATGCGCGCACGAAGATCGCGCACAAGGCGACGATCTGGGGTGTCTACGTCGACGCCGCATATCGCGGGCAACGCATCGCGCAGGCGCTGCTCGACAGCGCGACCGCGCATGCGGCGAACGCGTGGGGATGCAGCCAACTGATGCTGTGCGTAAACGAGGTCAACCACACCGCGGAGCGGCTGTATGCATCGCAGGGGTTCGTGCGGTTCGGCACGGAGCCGCGCTCGATGTGCGTCGACGGCCGTTTCTACGACGAGCACTACATGATCAAGACGCTGGCATGACACATCGGCGTTCGCGTGCAGGCGCCGGCCGGTTGCACGCGAACGCGGCGACGTGACGTCATCTCACCGCGTGTCGGTGATCGTCGCGTTGACGATCTGCCCGGCGATCGTCACGTTCGTCAGCGTCATCGCGCTCACGTTGAACGCATAGATCGGCCCCGGCGACGTAACCGTCGGCGTGCCCGACGCCACCGGCGTGCCGAAGTCGCAATTGGCGATCGTCACGCCGGAGATCGGCTGCACCGCAGGCGTGGGCGGTGTGCCGTTGTAGTCGAACGCGACCGGCCCCTGCGCGACGATCGCCTGGAAGCACGACGCGCTCACGCCGTTCAGCGTCACGTTGTTCGCCTTCACGTCGGCGATCGTCACGTTCTGCACGACCGGCGCGCGCGTGCGCACCGCATCGTTCGCCGGCTGATAGTCGCAGTCGAACGTGACGATGCCGCCCTGCGCCGCGGACGGATTGCCGGCCGACGGCGTGACGACGCCGAGCGGGACGCTCGCGTTGACCGGGCTGCCCGCGAGCAGCGCACTGCCGTAGCCGCCGCCCTTCAGCGTCACGCCGTTCGGCAGCGTGACGCCCTTCACGTGGAAATCCTTCACGTAGCCGCCGCGATTCATGTTGGTCTTCACGCGAATCGCGATGTTCAGCGGGTTGGTCTGCCAGTTCGCGTTCAGCATCGACAGGTTCGTCGCATAGATCTGCTCGACGCCGCCGCCCATCTCGCTGCCGAGCGTGATCCCGCCGTGCCCGCTGTTCATCGTGCAGTTGCGGATCAGGTGCCGCTTCGCGGGCCCGTATTCGGTGTCGCGGTCCTTGCCCGACTTGATCGCGATGCAGTCGTCGCCGGTGTTGAACGTGCAGTCCTCGCACAGCACGTCGGTGCACGCGTCCGGATCGAAGCCGTCGTTGTTCGGGCCAATGCTGTTGGTCGTCACGCCGCGGATCACGACGTTGCGGCTCGCGGTCGGATGGTGCTGCCAGAACGGCGTGTTCTGCGTCTGGTAGTTCGCCATCAGCACGTTCGTGCAGCCGATGAATTCGACCATGCATGGCCGCAGGTAATGACCGAGGCCGAAGATGCGTTTCTCCACCGGCACGCCGGCCTCGGACAGCGCGGGCAGGTAGTTCTGGTCCTGCTGCCACGGCGTGACGGGCGACGTCAGCAGCGCATAAAGCGCGTCGGGAATCGCGGGCGCGACGATCCGCAGGTCGACGTTGTTCGGGTTCGCGTAGTTCTGGGCCGGCACCGTCGCGCCTGCGCCGTACGCGCCCGACGAGCCCTTGTAGGTCCACCAGCACACGCTGTTCGCGCCGCTGCCGGAGAACGGCGTCATCGCCTGCCCGTTGAGCACCGACGTCGGGCCTTCTCCGGTCAGCGCGATGTTCGTCGCGTGGCGCGCGTAGACGGGCGCACCGAAGTTCAGGCAATCGTTCGCCTGCCAACGGCTGTAGTACAGCCGGCCGTTCGCGCCGCAATCGACCGGGCCGTCCTTCGCGTAATCGGCCGGGTTCGGGCTGAAGTAGATCGTGCAGTTCGCGCTCAGATGGAACGTGACGTTGCTCTGCAGCACGATCGGCCCCGCGCAGTACCAGGTGCCGGACGGCACGACGACCCGGCCGCCGCCTTCACGCCGGCATGCGTCGATCGCCGCGAGAAACGCCGGGCGCGCATCGAATGCGCCGGGCGCGACCGTCAGCTCGGAGCCGGGGCTGACCGGCGATTTCGCTGCCGGGTACGGCGACGTCTGCGCGACCGTCGCGCACCGTCGCGCGCCGTACTGCGTCACGTCGAAGTCGCGCCCGCGCCGCGCGAGCCGCGACACGTGCGCGAGCGATGCGGCGATGCGCGCCGCCGCGCCGTGCTCGCCCCACACGAGATCGACCGCCGACGCATCGGGCGTCGCGCCCTTCGCCAGCGCCCGGCTGGCCGCGAACGGACCGCCGAGCATCGCGCCGCCGGCGAGCGCACCGGTCCAGCCGATGAAAGCGCGGCGCGATACCCGTTTCGATGCGGGCGATCGGGCGGACGAAGACGAACGGCGGCGATGGGCGGCCATGGGCACTCCTTCGGGGTAGAGGGGATCGATGCGCCGGTCGGCGGATCGCGATTTATACGTCGTCGTACTACGTGATGGAGTCTAGACGCGATTGGGGTGACGTATGTATTTGTCGTTTACCCTGTTATTTATGGGGTTATATATCGAATGTGTGCGCACACTCACATCGACGGATGAGGCTCCAGAGATATGTTGTCGTATGTTTATGCGCAAAAACTTCCACTCAATCCTCTCCGGCCACCACTCTCCAACGGTACGGTTCCTGCCCGCCCGCCGCCACCCCGCCTCGGTAATTCCGCCTCTGGTCAGCCCCGCGCCACCCGCGCTATCGTTTGTCCATTCCCACAGTCGAGGAGCCGCCTTTGCCTACCCGCCACGGAGTCGACCTCATCCGCGCCCGCGCGCTGTTCGATCGCGAGCGCCACGCGTTCGCCGAAGCCATGCCGGTTTCCCGCGCGCTGTCCGCGGAAGCGTCCGAGCACTTGCTGTTCGGCGTGCCGTTGCACTGGATGCAGGACTGGTCGACCCCGTTCTCGCTCTACGTGAAGGAGGCCCGCGGCGCGACCTTCACCGACGTCGACGGTCATCGCTACGTCGATTTCTGCCTCGGCGATACGGGCGCGATGTTCGGCCATGCGCCCGAACCCGTCGCCCGCGCGCTCGCCGAGCAGGCCACGCGCGGCTACACGACGATGCTGCCGAGCGAGGACGCCGCCTGGGTGTCGCGCGAACTCGCGCGCCGCTTCCATCTGCCGGTCTGGCAATTCGCTTTGAGCGCGAGCGACGCGAACCGCTTCGTGCTGCGCTGGGCGCGCGCGGCCACCGGCCGCAACACGATCGTCGTGTTCAACGGCTGCTATCACGGCACGGTCGACGACGTGTTCGTCGATCTCGTCGACGGCCGCCCGGTGCAGCGCGACAGCCTGCTCGGACAGTCGTACGACCTGCTCGCGAACACGCGTGTCGTCGAATTCAACGATCTCGACGCGCTCGAAGCGGCGCTGCAGGACGGCGATGTCGCGTGCGTGCTCGCCGAGCCCGCGATGACGAACATCGGCATGGTGCTGCCCGACCCGGGCTTCTGGGAGGCCGCACGCGCACTGACGCGCCGCCACGGCACGCTGCTGGTGATCGACGAGACGCACACGATCAGCAGCGGCCCCGGCGGCTACGCGGTCGCGCACGGTCTCGAACCGGACATGCTGGTGGTCGGCAAGCCGATCGCGGGCGGCGTGCCGTGCGCGGTGTACGGGTTCAGCGCCGAATTCGCGGAACGCGCGAAGCAGGCGAAGCTGAACGCGCCGCCCGGCCATTCGGGAATCGGCACGACGCTCACCGCGAACATGCTCGCGATGCATGCGATGCGCGCGACGCTCGCCGAAGTCGCGACCGATGCCGCCTATGCGCACATGTTCGCGCTCGCCGCGCGGCTCGCGACGGGCCTCGAACATGCGATCGCGAAACACGGGCTGCCGTGGTGCGTGACGCGCATCGGCGCGCGCACCGAGTTTCAGTTCGCGCCCGTGCCGCCGCGCAACGGCACGCTGGCCGGCGCGCAGCTCGACAGCGAACTCGAGCACATCGTGCACCTGTACCTGCTGAATCGCGGCGTGCTGATCACGCCGTTCCACAACATGATGCTCGTGTGCCCGCAAACGACCGCCGACGATGTCGACCGGCTCGTCGCGCAGTTCGATGCGTGTCTGGGCGAACTGGTGTGAAGCGCTGACGCAAGGCCCGGTACTCGCGCGAGCGCGTACCGGGCCCTCCCGCCCGCTACGCGGCCCGCAACGCGCGCCGCGCCACTTCCGCGAAATACCGCGCGCCGACCGGCAGAATGTCGTCGTTGAAATCGTACGTCGCGTTGTGCAGCGGCACGCCGCCCAGCCCGGCCGCTTCGCCGTTGCCGATGAACATGAAATTGCCCGGCACCGCCTGCAGGAACGCGCCGAAATCCTCCGAGATCATCATCGGCTGCACGTCGGGGTTCACCGCGTCGGCGCCCGCGACCTGCGCGGCGGCCTGCACGGCCGTCTCGACCCATTCCGGTGAATTTACCGTCGGCGCGAACTCGTGCGTGTACTCGAACGTGCCGGTCGCGCCGTGCGTGCGGCAGATCCCTTCGCTGATCTCGCGCATCCGCGTGGCCAGCAACGTCTGCACGTCGCGCGAATAGCTGCGCGTGTCGCCCTTGATCGTCACGGTCGACGGCAGCACGTTGCGCAGCCCGTCGGTGATGAATTCCGTGCACGAAACCACCGCCTGCCGGCCCGGGTCGAGATTGCGCGACACGATCGTCTGCAACGCGAGCACGATCTGCGCGCCGATCACGATCGGATCGATGCCCATGTGCGGCCGCGCCGCGTGCGTACCGCGCCCGTCGATCCGGATCACGAAATTGTCTTCGCTCGCCATGATGCCGCCCGCACGCGTCGAGAACGTGCCCGCGCGCATGCCCGGCATGTTGTGCGCGCCGAAGATCGCGTCGACCGGAAAGCGCTCGAACAGCCCGTCGGCCATCATCGCCTTCGCGCCGCGGCCGTGCTCTTCCGCCGGCTGGAAAATGAAGCGCACCGTGCCGTCGAAATCCTTGCGTTCGGCCAGCAGCTGCGCGGCGCCGAGCACCATCGACATGTGGCCGTCGTGCCCGCACGCATGCATCTTGCCCGGCGTGCGCGACGCGTGTTCGCGGCCTGGCGCGTGCTCGGCGATGTTCAGCGCGTCCATGTCCGCGCGAATGCCGATCGCGCGCGTGCCCGTGCCGGCCGTCAGGTTCGCGACGAGCCCGGTGCCGCCGATGCCGCGATGCACGTCGAGCCCGAGCGTGGTCAGGATGCGCGCGACGTAGTCCGATGTGTTCACCTCTTCGAAACCCGTCTCCGGATACCGGTGCAGATGGCGGCGCCAGGTCTTCAGTTGCGCTTGCAGCGTGCTTGCTTCGATTGCGTCGGTTTCGTCCATCGCGTTCGCCTCGTCGGTCGTCATGTCGTTCAGGCTGCCACCGCCGCGCGGCTGAGCCACTCGCGCTGACGCGCGAGCACCGCGTCGGCCGTCTCGCCGACGAACTTCCGGTACACGGACGGCGCGGTCGCCCCTTCCGTGTTGATCGCCAGCACCCGCGCATGCGCATCGAGTCCGACCTGCCGCGCGAGCGCCGGGTCGCGCATCAGCACGTCCAGCCCGGCCACGCCGGCCGCGCCCGATTCGCCGGCGACGAGCGGCACGTCGCGTTCGCTGCCGGCCGCGAGGCTGCGCATCGCCTGCACCGCGTCTTCGTCGTCGATCAGCATGAAATGATCGATGCACATCTCGAGGAAATCCCACGCGAGCGGCGACGCCTCGCCGCACGCAAGCCCTGCCATCACCGAATCGACGCTGCCGGTGGCCTTCGTCGCGCGCCCGGCCAGCGCGCTCTGGTACAGACAATCGGCCTGGCGCGGCTCGACGACGACGAAGCGCGGCCGCTGCACGCCGTCGCGCTCCCACAGGTAGCTCGCGACGCCCGCGGCGAGGCCGCCCACGCCGCCCTGCAGGAACACGTGCGTGAACGGCCGCCCGTCGTCCGCGGCCGCCTGCGCGGCCGCTTCGGCGGCGATCACGCCGTAGCCCTGCATCACGTCGCGCGGAATCGCTTCGTAGCCGTCGTACGACGTATCCGACACGACGTACCAGCCGTTCGCCTGCGCGAGCTGCGCCGCGCAGACGACCGATTCGTCGTAGTTCCCCGCGATGCGCACGATCCGCGCGCCGTACGCCGCGATCGCGCGTTCGCGCTCGGCGTCGACGTTCGCGTGCAGCACGATCACGCACCCGCAGCCGATCGCGCGCGCGGCGGCGGCCAGCGCACGGCCGTGATTGCCGTCGGTCGCGCTGATCACCGTCAGATCGGCCAGCGTCGACGCATAGCGGCCGGTGACGAGCCCCCGCGGATCGAGTTCTTGCGTGCGCCGCAGCCGCTTCACGAGCCGCACCAGCGCGATCGGCGCGCCAAGCGCCTTGAAGCTGCCGAGCGACGAGCGGCACGACTCGTCCTTCACGCTGACGCTCGCGACGCCGAGCCGCGCGGCGAGATCGGGCAGCGCGCGCAGCGGCGTGCGCGTGTGGCCGACGAGCGGCCAGTGCGACAGCCACGCGCCGCTTTCGTCGGCCGACGCGATGTTCATCACGCGGCGCAGCGCGTTGGGATAGGGCGTGCGCGACGCGCGCGGGTTGGCGATCAGCATGGCAAAGGGCTCCGGAGCGGGACCGCTGACGGTCCGTCGGGTGAGTCGGATCAGGCAGACGCAGGTTGCGCTCGCCATCGGTTGGAAAAATAATATTGCGTGCACTGGCGAATGAAATCGCCAAATCGACGGCTCATACGCAAAAATTTCTCATTCTTTCGAGGCTCGACACACCATCATGACGCCCCCTCTCGATGCGTTCGATCGCAAGCTGTTGATGGAAGTCCAGCGCGACGCGCAGACGCCGCAGGCCGAGCTCGGCGCGCGCGTCAACCTGTCGACCGCCGCCGTGAACCGGCGGCTGCGCCGCCTCGCGGAAGACGGCGTGATCGAGCGCTATACGGCCGTCGTCGCGCCGGACAAGGTCGATCATCCGCTGACGATCGTCGTGAACGTCGAGGTCGAAAGCGAGCAGATCGACCAGCTCGACGCGATGAAGCGCGCATTCGAGCGCTGCCCGCAGATTCAGCAGTGCTATTACGTGACGGGGGAATGGGATTTCGTGCTGATCCTCGCGGTGCGCAACATGGATCAGTACAACGCGCTCACGCGCGAGCTGTTCTTCGCGAACAACAACGTGAAGCGGTTCAAGACGCTGGTGAGCATGAGCCGCGTGAAGGTCGGCCTCGACGTGCCGGTCGATGCCGGCGAGTGAACGCTGCGGCGAAACGGCCAGCGCACGACTGCCTGCGCCGGCCGCTTCCCATCGACGGCTACGTCAGCGACAACTGAAGCTCGCCGCCGAATTCAGGTCGCCCGAGCCGTTGTAGCGCGCGATCTGCGGATACGGGCACAGCGGCCGCGTGCGCCCCGCGCCCCACGATGCGGGCACGTCCGCGTTCGGCACCGCATTCGTCGTGTCGCGCGCGGCAGCAACGATCGCCGTCGGCGCCTGCCCCTGTTCGACCCACTCGACGAGCGGCGTCAGCATGTCGAACTGGTCGGCGGCCGGCCCGCCCGAGCAGTGGTTCATCCCCGGCACCGGATAGAAGCGTGCAAAGCTCGACGCGTCGCCGCCGTTCGCCTGCGCGACCTGCGCGTACCAGTCGCGCGTGTCGTTGAACGAAAACACCGGGTCGCCCGTGCCGTGATAGACGAGCAGCTTCGCGCCGCGTGTCTTCAGCGCGGACAGGTTCGTCTCGTCGGGCGGCGTCATGAACGACCACGCCGATTGCGTGTACACGCCGCTCGTCGCGAAGATCGCCGGCGCGTCGTTGTCCATGTCGAAGCCGAGCGCGAAACCGGGCAGGTTCGCGAGCGCCGCGGCGGTTTTCGGCGGCGTCATGAACGTGAACGCCATCGCGGCCGGATCGAGCGTGATCGACGCCGATTGCTTCCACGACGCCCAGCCGCCGGCAGCCACGCCCGGGTCGTACGGAAAGCTCGCGTACAGCGCCGTGCCCGCGCCGTTGCGCGCACCGGCGAACACGTTCTCCAGCGCGGTTTTCTGCGCAGGCGTCAGGCAGGCGCCGGTGCGCGTGCCGTTCGCGCAGGTCGGGATATCGGTATCGATGCTGAAGTGCGCCTGGCACGCGGCGACGTCCTGCACCATCCCGTCGGCCGCGCCGTCGAGCGCATCGCATTTGTCGAGGATCCTCGCGCCGACGAACTGGCGTTCCGCATCGTTGAAACCGCTGCGGATATCCGGCAACCCGTTCGATCCGGTGGCCGACGCGATCCTCGCGAACTGCTGCGCGCCGTACATCTCGCCGATCGCCGCCTTCGGCAGATGGAAGCCCGGATCGCCCGCGATGATGCCGTCGTAGTCGGCCGGGTTGCGCACCGCCGTGACCATCGCGTGACGGCCGCCGTTCGAGCAGCCGCCGAAATAGCTGCGATCGGGCGCCTTGCCGTACGCGAGCCGGATCACCTGCTTCGCCATCGGCGTCAGCGCATCGACGGCGCCGTAGCCGTAGTCGATCCGCGCCTGCGGATCGAGGCCGAACAGCGGATTCTGCGCGGCGCTGTGCCCGGAATCCGAGCTGATCACCGCGAAACCCTGGTTCAGCGCGTTGGTCAGCGGCCCGCCGCCGCCGATCTCGCCGGTCGCGGTCACGACGTTACCGTCGAGCCCGCCGTTCGCCTGGTAGAAGAAGCGGCCGTTCCACGCTTTCGGCAAACGCATCTCGAAGCCGATCGCATAGGTCTTGCCGTCCACCGCGCTCACGCGCTCGTTCATCTTCCCTGCGATCACGCAGTGCTCGGCGACCGGCTTGCCGGCCACCGTCAGCGCGCCGGCCGCCGCGGTCGTCACCGACGTGAACGACGTGTTCGCATACGCGAGCTTCGCGGCGAGCGCGTCGCAGGTCTGCGCCATCGCGGCCGGCGTCGCGGCGCTCAGGTGCGTGGGCGCGGCACCGATCGAATCGTCGCCGCCGCAACCGGCGAGCATGGCGGCGGCGGACAACGGCGCAATACAGAGGATTGCAGATTTTCTGTGCAAGATAACTCCCGTTCGGTTCGTCACGCCGGTGAATCAGAACATGTGCCGCACGCCGACCATCGCGCCGAGCTGCCCCATCCCGGCGCCGGGCGTCGTGCCCGGCCCGCCGCCGCTGACCGAGTAGCGAGCATGCGCGCTGTTCCACAGATACGACGACTGTGCGTAGACGGCCGTGCGCTTGCTCAGCAGATAGGTCGCACGCAGCGTCGCCATCGTCGCGCGCGTGTCGTGTGCGCTGTTGACGATCCGGTAGCCTTCGCCGTCGACGATGAAAGCGGGCTTCACCGCATACGACGCACCGACGAAGAACAGGTCCGAACGCGCGCCGGCCGCGGCCGGCGAACCGGTCGACACGCGCCGGCCGATCCAGCCCGCGCCGATCTTCGCGCCGCCCGCCTGCGCATACGCGCTCACGTGCGTGCGCGCGTCCTTGCCGCCGCTGCTCGTGAAGGGGACGGGCGCGACGCCGTCGAAGAAATTCGCGGCCGCGCCGGTGCCGCCGCGCTGCTCCTCGTACGACGCCGCCGCGCCGAAATACGCGCTGTCGTACTTGAGCATCACCGACCAGTTGCGGCATTGCACCGCGTCGCCCGGCACCTGCCCCGCGCACGTGCCCTGCCCCGGCGAGTTGCCGGTGCCCGCGCCGTCGCGGCCGAACGAATACGCGGCGCCGAGCGTCACGCCGCGGTACGTGCCGAGGTAAGTCACCGCGTTGTCGGCGCGGCCGTTCGGCACGTACGCGTCGAACGAGCCGAGCCCGTAGATGTCGGGGCCGATGATGTCCGCGCCCTGCAGCGCGAGATAGGTCATCGTGTACTGACGGCCGAACGCGAGCGTGCCGAAGCCGCTCTTCAGACCGACGAACGCCTGCCGCCCGAACAGCCGTCCGCCCTGCCCGAGATCGCCGCCGCGCACGTTGAAGCCGCTTTCGAGCGTGAACACCGCCTGGTAGCCGCCGCCGAGATCCTCGGTGCCGCGCAGCCCCCAGCGCGACGGCAACTCGCCCGTCACGGCCGGCATCCGCACCACGTGGTCGCCGGCCGCGTTCGCGTGCGACACGAATTCGACGCCCGTATCGATGATCCCGTACAGCGTCACGCTCGACTGTGCGTGTGCGCCCGGCGCGGCGAGCGCGCAGCACGCGCCGGCGGCCAGCAGGCCGTTCCTTGTCTTCGTTTTCATTTCGTTGCGTCTCCAGACCGTGTTGAATTGCGCGCTCTGACGGCGCGCATCGAAAAAAGCGAACCGTCAGTCGCCGGCTTGCGGGCGGCGAATCAGCACGAAGGCAGCGAAGGCCGCGACGAGCGTGACGGGGATGCTCGCGCCGATCACGACGGGCGCGCTGCGGCCGGCGGCCAGCAGCGTCGCGGCCGCGAGCGGCCCGACGACGGAGCCGAGCCGGCCGACCGCCACCGCCGCGCCGACGCCGGTACCGCGCATCGCGGTCGGGTAGTAGATTGCCGCGAGCGCATACAGCACCGACTGCCCGCCGACCACGAACATCCCCGCCGCGAACGCGGCCGCCGCGAGCGACGCGAAACCGGGCGCGGCCGCGAGCGCGGCGAGCGACAGTACGATCCCGACATACATGCCGCCGACCACGCGCGACGCGCGCATCCGGTCGAGCGCCGCGCCGATGCCGAGCGCGCCGAGCCCCGCGCCGACGTTGAATGCGATCTGCACGAGGCCGACGTGCGCGCGATCGAGCCCGCGCGCGGCCATCAGCGACGGCAGCCAGTTCAGCAGGAAGTAGAGGACGATCAGCGTGCAGAAGTAGCTGACCCACAGCGCGACCGTCGACGTCGTGCGGCCGTCGCCGAACAGCGTGCGTGCGACGCTGGCGCGCGCGGCCGGCGTGCCCGCGACGTCGAGATACGCGCGCGATTCCGGCAGGAACCACACGAGCAGCGGCACGAGCAGCAGCGGCCCCACGCCGCCGACGTAGAAGATGTGCCGCCATTCGGTGTCGCCGGCGAGCAGCACGCCGATCAGCGACGCGATCACGCCGCCGAACGGGATCCCGCAGTACATCGTCGCGACCGCGCTGCTGCGCGAACGCGGCTCGACCGCTTCGGACGACAGCGCGATCAAGTTCGGCATCGCGCCGCCGAGGCCGATGCCGGTCAGCACGCGCACGACGACGAGCATCGCGAAGCTCGAGACCTGCGCGGTCGCGATCGACAGCAGCCCGAACAGCACGGTCGACGCGATCAGCACGCGCTTGCGGCCGATCCGGTCGGCGAGCCGCCCGCCGAGCATCGCGCCCGGCAGCAGCCCGAAGGTGCCCGCGCTGAACGCGATGCCCATCTGCGACACGGACAACCCGAATTCGCGCGCCATCCGCGGCGCGGCAACGCCGACCGACTGCAGGTCGAGCCCTTCGAGGAGTGCGATCGCGAAACACAGCGCGAGCGTGGTCGCGACCGTGGGTTTTTCGGCAACGTAGGTATTCATTGTGTCTCCAGTCCCATGTCTTGTAGTCGGTCGGCCGTGCAACGACCGCCGCGCGCCGCCGCCGGCCAGTGGCGGTTCGGCGCGCGAGGTGCCGCATGAACGGCCGCCTTTATCAGGCAACCTGATTCACTGGCCGCAAGCATGCCCGCCGGTGTCGTGGCCGGCCGGTCGTTGTGTGTGCTCGTTGCTGCTGACTGCCCCTGCGTACTGCTTACGCGTAAATTACGTCGGGATCGCGCCGCGCCGGGTCGTACAGCGCGTCGATCGTCGCCGCGCGATGCTTCTGCACGGCCGCCTGGTTCAGCGAACCCTTGTCGGTCACTTCGCCGAGATCGAGCGACGGCGGCGTGTCGATCAGCCGGATCCGCGCGACGAACGTCGAGCCGCCGCTCGCGTTCCGGTTCAGCTCGGCGAGCCACGCCGCGAACGCCGCCCGCACGGCCGGCGCGCGCAGCACGTCGGCCACGGACGCATCGGCGGCAAGCCCCGCGAGCGCACGGCATGCATCGACGCGCGGGAACACCAGCAAGCCGATGTCGTCGCGATCGATCCCGGTCACGACCACGTCCTGCACGTATGGGGCACCCGTCGACACGGCATTCGCGCGCAACGGCCCGACGCTGACGAACGTGCCGCTGCTCAGCTTGAAGTCCTCGGTGAGCCGCCCGTCGAACAGCAGCCCGAGTTCCGGCCGCGCCGGATCGGCAAACACGCCCGCGTCGCCGCTGCGGTAATAGCCTTCTTCGTCGAACACGTCGCGCGGATCGACGTCGGCATGCCAGTAGCCGCGCATCACGTTCGGCCCCTTGAAGCGCAGTTCGTGCTTGCCGCCGCACGGCACGAGCTTCGCGTCGCAGCCGGGCGCGGGCAACCCGATGTAGCCGGCGCGCATCAGCGGCCCCGTGGTGAACAGGCACGACGGCGACGCCTCCGTCATCCCGAGGCCGGCCATGATCCGGATGCGCTCGCCGCAATGCGCTTCGGTCACGCGGTCGAGCCGGTCCCACGCGGCTTGCGACAGCCCCGCGCCGCCGAAGAAATACAGCTTCACGCGCGAAAAAAACGTGTCGCGCAGTTCGGCATCGCGTTCGAGCGCGGCGGTCAGCTCCTCCCAGCCCTTCGGCACGTTGAAGTAGATCGTCGGCGCGATCTCGCGCAGGTTGCGCACGGTTTCGTCGAAACGGCCGGGCATCGGACGGCCGTCGTCGATATACAGCGTGCCGCCGTTGTACAGCGCGATGCCGAGGTTGTGACTGCCGCCGAACGTGTGATTCCACGGCAGCCAGTCCACCAGCACCGGCGGCTCGCGCGTGAGTTCGGGCATGGTCTGGCGCAGCATCTGCTGGTTGCTGCACAGCATCCGGTGCGTGGTCGGCACGGCCTTCGGCAGCTTCGTCGAACCGGACGTGAACAGGATCTTCGCGAGATGGTCGGGGCCGACCGCATCGTGGATCGCGTCGATCGTGCGCGGGACGGTGGCGACGAGGCGCGACAGCGGCACCGCGCGGCCGTCGGCATCGACGTCGGCATCGCGCGCGACGATCAGCGCCGCATCGGCCGGCAGCGTCGCGTCGAGCGCACGCGCGAACGGTGCGCGCTCCGCGACGAACACCGCACCCGGCCGCAGCACGCCGAGCGTGTGACGCAGCTTGCCGTAGTCGGTCGACACCAGCGAATACGCGGGCGAGATCGGCGAGTACGGCACGCCGGCCAGCATCGCCGCGAACATCAGTTGCAGATGCTCGAGATCGTTGCCGGACAGCACCGCGAGCGGACGGTCGGCCGACAGCCCGAGATCGACGAGCCCCTGGCCGAGCGCGCGCGCGCGTTCGAGCATCCGCGCGTAGGTGATCTCGATCCAGCGCCCGTCTGCACCGCGCCGCGCAGCCAGCACGCGATCGGGGTGCGCTTGCGCGCCGCGCACGAGGCAGTCGGTGATGCGCGTCGGATAAGCGCCGAGCGGCTCGCGCGAGCGCAGGTACCAGGTGCCGTCGTCGTCGCGACGAATCTCGGCCGCGCCGACCGCGACGGCCGCCGCGCGATAGCGCACGCCGCCCGTGTCGGCCGCCGGCCCGCCGGCGGGGTGCGAGACGTTCATCGTGACCTCGCTCATATCGGGTAGTGCCGCGGCGCGGTCTGCACGGTGATCCAGCGCAGCTCGGTGAATTCGGCGATCGACGCGCGGCTGCCGAAGCGGCCGTAGCCGCTCGCCTTCGTGCCGCCGAACGGCATCTGCGCTTCGTCGTGCACGGTCGGCCCGTTGATGTGGCAAATCCCCGATTCGATCTGCCGGGCGACCGCCATCGCACGTGCGACGTCGCGGCTGAACACGCTCGCCGACAGCCCGAACTCGCTGTCGTTCGCGAGCGCGACCGCTTCGTCATCGCTATCCGCACGCAGGACGGCGACGACCGGCGCGAACGACTCCTCGCGATAGAGCCGCATGTCGCGGGTGACGCCGTCGACGATCGCGGGCTGCATCGTCGCGCCATCCACACGGCAACCGAGCGGCAGTTGCGCGCCGTGCGCACGCGCATCCTCGACCAGCGCCGCCGCGCGCGCGGCGGCCCGCGCATCGACCATCGTGCCGAGCGGATGGCCGGCCAGCGGATCGCCCGCGACCAGCGTGCGCGCCTTCGCGGCGAGCCGCTCGACGAGCGCATCGGCGATCGGCCGCGCGGCGATCACGCGCTCGGTCGACATGCAGATCTGCCCCTGGTTGAAGAATGCGCCGAATGCGATCGCGTCGACGGCCGCGTCGAGATCCGCGTCGTCGAGCACCAGCACCGGCGCCTTGCCGCCGAGTTCGAGCAGCACGGGCTTCAGGTGCGCGGCCGCGTGGCGCGCGACGATGCGGCCGACGTGCGTCGACCCGGTGAAGTTGATCCGCTTCACGTGCGGATGCGCGATCATCCGCTCGACGAGTTCGGGTGCGTCGGCCGCCGCGTGCGTGATCACGTTCACCACGCCCGCACCGAGCCCCGCTTCGTCCAGCACCGCGCCGATCAGCGCATGCACGCCCGGGCACGCCTCGGACGCCTTCAGCACGACCGTGTTGCCGCACGCGAGGGGCATCGCCAGCGCACGCGTGCCGAGAATCACCGGCGCGTTCCACGGCGCGATGCCGAGCACCACGCCGCACGGCACGCGCATCGCGAGCGCGAGATTGCCCGGCACGTCGGACGGGATCACGTCGCCGGCGATCTGCGTCGTCATCGACGCGGCCTCGCGCAGCATGTTCGCCGCGAGCGTCACGTTGAAGCCGAGCCAACCGGGCGTCGCGCCGGTTTCGGCGACGCCGGTTTCGATGAACGCGTCGATGCGCGCATCCATCAGGTCGGCCGCCTTCAGCAGCCGGCGCCGCCGCTCGGTCGGCGCGAGCGCCGCCCATGCGGGGAATGCGCGGTGCGCGGCGTCGATCGCCGCGTCGACGTCGGCGTTGCCGGCCGCCGGCGCGCGCGAAGCGAGCGCGCCCGTCGCGGGGTTGAGGCGGTCGAAGGTCCGCCCGTCGCGGGCGGCGCACCACTCGCCGCCGATCAGCATCCGTCTGTCGGTCATGTCGTCTCCTGCCTTGCCTGTCTCTTGCGATTACGCCGGCGGTGACGCCGGCGGCTGCGTCGGCGCTTGTATCAGCGCTTGTATGCCTGCAGGCCCGGCTTGATCGTCTTGTCGTCGAGGAACTGCTTCAGCCCCTGCTCGCGGCCGCGCTCCGGGTCGCGCAGCTGCGCCTGGTCGAGCTTCGCGTACAGGTAATCCTCGCACTGTTCCCACGTGAGCTCGCGCGAACGCTTGAAGCCGTGCTTCGCCGCGCGCAGCACGACCGGGTTCTTGTCCATCAGCCGCGCGGCGAGCGCGATCGTCGCATCGCGCAGCCCGGCGAGCGGCACGCTGCTGTTCACGAGGCCCATTTCCGCCGCTTCCGCGCCGGTGAACGTATCGCCGGTCATGATGAAGTGCAGCGCGCGGCGATGCCCGACCGTGTCCGCCATCGCCTTGCTGACGAGGTTGCCCGGCGGGATGCCCCAGTTGATTTCCGACAGCCCGAACACCGCGTCGTCCGCCGCGATCGCGAGGTCGCACGCGACGAGCGGCGAGAACCCGCCGCCGAAGCACCAGCCGTTCACCATCGCGATGGTCGGCTTGTTGTACATCCGCAGGCGGCGCCACTGCCATTCCGATGCGTCGCGGCGCACCTTTTCCTGCAGCGCGTCGGGGCCGCCGTCGATCTCGCGGAAATATTCCTTCAGATCCATGCCGGCCGTCCACGCGGCGCCCGCGCCGGTCAGCACCAGCACCTTCGCCTCGTAGTCGAACTCGATCGCGTCGAGGACTTCCAGCATCTCCCGGTTCAGCGTCGGGTTCATTGCGTTGCGCTTCTCGGGGCGATTCAGCGTCACCCACGCGATGCCGGCCTCCACTTTCACTTCAACGGTCTGCCAGCGATTGTCGTACTTGCTCATGTCTGTTCCTGTCGTTCGTTCCTGTGCGATTCGGTGCGCAGCATCCCTGCTGCGGACGACTTCATTTAATATCAGGCTACCTGATATTGCAAGCGGCACGAGCGCCGGTGTAAACCCGGAGCGGAAGGCGGAGAAAGTGTCGGGAAATCGGGGAGCGGTCGGGCGACCGGCTCTGGCGCGTACGAAGCGAGCGGACCGGCAGGCCCGCGTCGTAAAAATCGGGGAAGCGGTCAGCCGCGCAGGTTGCGCGAGAACAGTTCGAGCGCGCGCTGCACGTGCGCGGCGTCGTCGGCCGAGATGTCGCCGAGCATGCGTGCCTCGAGCGGGCGCAGCACGGCTTCGCATTCGCGCAGCATCGCCGCGCCTGCGTCGGTCAGCGTCAGCAGGATGATGCGGCCGTGCGACGGGTCGGCTTCGCGCGTGACGAAACCGCGCGCGGCCATCACGCTCATCACCTCGTTCGCCGATTGCGGCGTGATCCACGAGCGCTCGGCCAACTGCGCATTCGACGATGCGCCGCGCGCCTCGAGCACCGACAGCGCCGTGTATTGCGCGAGCGTGATGCCGAGCGGCGCGAGCGCGTCGGTCATGTGACGCCGCAGCAGCCGGTCGAGGCCGCCGATCACGTAGGTCAGGCGTTGTTGCACGCGCGCTTTCGGCTTGTCGCCCGTCGCGCGGGCGTTCTTCGCGGCGTTCTTCGGATTCGCGGGCTTGGTCGGTGCGGAACTCATGGTGCGGGCAGGATGGAATTGCGGGCCATCTTACCAGCAGGTGGGGAGATGAACGGATGTTCGGGGATGGCGGTCGGCCGCCGTGCGCGCGCGCATGTGCAGCGGATCGCGGGCCAGACCGCGAAGACCGTCGCGTCGGCCCGATCCCATGGACGGGAACCCGTATGCGACGACGCGATCAACCGCGCGGCGTGCCCGCGAACCGCGCGGTCGGCAGCCCCGCATGCCGCGCCTGCGCGACGAACACGCCGCCCGCGTGCGCGTCGCCGGCCAGCGCGTCGTCGCTCAGCCCGACACGCGCACTCGTCACGTACAACCTGCCTTCACCGTCGATCGCGACACAACTCGGCTGCGCGGTCGGCACCTCGACGCGGTCCGTCTCGATCCCGTCCGGCCCGTAACGCACCACCCGCCGGCCGCCCCACTGCGCGTTCCACAGCCCGCCGTCGCGATCGACGATCGAGCCGTCCGGGTCGCCGTCCGCATCCGTCAGCCGCGCGAACGGCCGCACGTTCGCGACGTCGCCGCCTGCCCGGTAATCGCACACGAAAATCTCGCGCACCAGCGAATCGCAGAAATACAGCTTCGTGCCGTCCGGCGAGAACGCGATGCTGTTCGCGATCGCTGCCGCCGGCAATGCAAGCCGTTCGAGCGTGAGATCGGGATTGAGCCGGTAGAACCCGCCGACCGCGCGCGGCGGCTCGGCGCCCTCGTCCTTCATCCCGAACACGAATGCGCCGAACGGGTCGCAGCGCCCGTCGTTCAGCCGCGTGGGCAGATCGGGTTCGACGTCGACGATCCGCGTGAACGCGCCGCGGCGCAGGTCGAAGAACGCGAGATGCGTCGCGAGCCCGACGAGCAGCACGTCCGGCTCGTCGGTCAGCGCAAAGCACGCGAGCCGTTCGGGCATCGCCCATTGCGCGAGGTCCGAACCGTCCGCGCGGCAGCGCCACAGCTGCGCGCCCTCGATGTCCACCCAGTACAGCGCGTGCGTCCTGTCGCACCACGTCGCGCCTTCGCCGAGCGTGTTGCGGCTGTCGACCAGCAGCGCCGCCGCCGTGCCCGGTTGAGTCTGTTGCATGCCGTCTCCCGATATTCGTCGTAAGTGCAGGCGGCCGCGCGTGAGTCGAAGTCAGATCTTCATCGCGCGCCGTTGGTTGCGACGATACTGGTCGAACAGCACCGCGAGCAACAGAATTCCGCCGCGTATCAGATATTGGTAAAAGGTCGGCACGTTCAGCAGGCTCATCGCGTCCTGCACGGAGCCCATGATTAGCACGCCGACCAGCACGCCGGAGATGGTCGCGACGCCGCCCGTCAGCGACACGCCGCCGAGCACGCACGCGGAAATCACGCCGAGCTCGAGACCGACCGACGTCTTCGGATCGCCGAGGCTCATCCGCGACGCGAGCATCACGCCGGCAAAGCCCGTCACGAGCCCCTGCAGCACGAACACGGCGATCTTGATGCGCATCACCGGCAGCCCCGCGAGCAGCGCGGCCTCGCCGTTGCCGCCGACGGCCAGCACGTTCTTGCCGAACACCGTCTTGCGCAGCAGGAAGCCGAACACGACGAAGCCGACGATGTTGCTCCAGATCGGATACGAGATGCCGAGGAACGACCCGCCGCCGAGATCGAAGAAGCGCTCCTCGGAGATCATCACCGCGTCGCCGTTCGACGTGATGAACGCGAGCCCGCGCACGACTTCCATCATCGCGAGCGTGACGATCAGCGAGTTGATCCGGTAGCGCGCGATCAGCACGCCGTTCACGAGCCCGACTGCACCGCCCGCGAGCACGCCGGCCGCGATGCCGAGCACGACGCTGTGCGTCGCGGTGATCAGCGTCGACGCGACGACGCCCGCGAACGCGACGATCGACGCGACCGACAGGTCGACCTCGCCGAGCGCGAGCACGAACATCATCGTCACCGCGATCGAGCCGATCAGCGTGACCGACAGCAGCAGGCCCTGGATGTTGCGCGGCGTGAGGAAGTCCGGCACCGTCAGCGACAGCGTCGCGAACAGCACGAGAAACACCATCACGATGCCGGAGCGGTTGATCAGCTGCCACACGCCGCCGCGCGCACGCGCGGGCACGGCGGGAGCATCCGGGGATGGGGTGGTACGTTGGGGTTGCATTGCCTGGCTCATAACGTTTGCTTTCCGGTTGACTGCGGGCCGCTAGCGCGGCAGCGCGAGCTTGATCAGCGCGTCGGGCGTCGCGTGCGCCTTCGCGACCTCGCCCGCGATCCGCCCTTCCTTCATCACGACGATGCGGTCCGACACGCCGATCACCTCGGCCAGATCGCTCGACACGAGGATCACCGTGCGGCCCGCTTCCGCGAGTTCGTAGAACAGGTTGTAGATTTCCGCGCGCGCGCCGACGTCGATGCCGCGCGTCGGCTCGTCCATCAGGAACACGTCGATGCGCTCGGCCAGCCAGCGCGCGAGCACGACCTTCTGCTGGTTGCCGCCCGACAGCGCGCCGATCGGCGTTTCGCCGTCGCGGGTCTTGATCGCGAGCCGCTCGATGTATTGCTGCGCGAGCTCGCGTTCGCGCCGCCCGTCGAGCAGCACGCGCGCCGGGCTGAAATGACGGCGCGCGCTGATGTTCAGGTTGTCGGCCACCGACGCGATCGCGACGATGCCTTCCTGCTTGCGGTCTTCCGGGCACAGCGCGATGCCGGCGCGCACCGCGTCGCGCGGGCTGCCGAACGCCACCCGCTTGCCGTTCAGCTCGACGTACCCGGCACTCGGCCGCACCGCGCCGTACAGCAGCTTCATCAGCTCCGAGCGGCCCGCGCCGACGAGCCCGAAGAAGCCGACGATCTCGCCGCGCCGCGCGGTGAACGACACGGGCTCGGCCAACCCCGGCCCCGTCAACCCCTTCGCTTCGATCAGCACGTCGCCGGCGGGGCGCGGCCGATAGCCGTACACGTCCTCGATCGAACGGCCGACCATGCAGCCGATCAGCCGGTCTCGGTCGAGATCGGCGACGGATTCGAACGTGTCGATGCGGCGACCGTCGCGAAACACCGTCACGCGGTCGCACAGTTCGTAGACTTCCTCCATCCGGTGCGTGACGTAGATGATCGCGCGGCCTTGCGCGCGCAGCGCGCGGATGATCCGGAACAGTTGCGTGGTTTCGCGCGCGGACAGCGAACTCGTCGGTTCGTCGAACGCGATCACGCGCGCGTCGCGCATCAGCGCCTTGCCGATCTCGATCATCTGGCGCTGGCCGATCGACAGATATTTCACCGGGATGCCCGGATCGATGTGCTCGCCGAGCCGCTCCAGCGCATCGAGCGCGCGCGCGGCGAGCGCACGCTCGTCGACCACGCCGAGCCGGCTCGGCAATTGCCCGAGCATCAGGTTTTCCGCGACCGTCAACTCGGGCACCAGATGCAGCTCCTGGTAGATGATCGCGATGCCGGCCTCGAGCGCCGCGCGCGTCGACGCGAAGCGCTGCACCGTGCCGTTCAGCGTCAGCGTGCCCGCCTGCGGCTGGTTCACGCCGGACAGCACCTTCAGCAGCGTCGATTTCCCGGCGCCGTTCTCGCCCATCAGCCCGTGCACTTCGCCCGCGCGCACCGACAGCGACACCGCGTCGAGCGCACGCACGCCCGGAAACGTCACGGTGATGCCGTCGAGCGCGAGCAGCGGGCCTTCCGGCGGCGCGGCCGCTTCTGCGTCGTGGCCGGACGCGGCCGTCATCGTCTGCATCGTCATCGCGTTCTCGCCTCGCCCCGCTCAGATACCGAGTTCGGCGCGCACGGCCTGCCAGTTCGCGCGCGTCATCAGCTTGCCGCTCGTCTGCGTGTCGGCCGGCGGCGTCTTGCCGGTGCGGATCCAGTCGACGAGATTCTGCGTGCTCTCCTTGCCGTGGTTCGTCGAGCTGACCGCGATCGTCCCGTAGAAGCCGGTCGGCTCCTTCTTCTGGAACTCGGCGAACGCCTCGCCCGCGCCGTTTATGCCGACGCCGATCACGTCCGCCGCCGGAATGTGCAGCTGCTCGGTCGCGCGTACCGCGCCGAGCACCGTTTCCTCGTTCAGCGCGTAGATCACCCATTTCTTCACGTTCGGATGGCGGGCGAGCACGGGCGCTGCCGCGCTGAAGCCGCCTTCGTCGTCGGTCGTCTTCTGCGGCGCGTCGAAGATGTTCTCCTTGCGGAAGCCGTTCGCGAGCAGCGCCTGCGTCGCGCCGTCGGTGCGCAGCTTCGCGGTCGGCAGCTCGTAGTTGGTGACGCGCAGCGCGCCGACTTCCTCGGGCTTCCAGCCGCGCCGCTTCATCTCGTCGGCGATCGCCTGGCCGACCTGGTTGCCGATCTTGGTCGCCGACATCCCGAGGTGCGGCACGTTCGGCAGCGGCTTGCCGCTCGAATCGACGAGCTGGTCGTCGACCGTCACGAACTTCATGTTGTAGCGCTTCGCGCGCGACGCGATCGCCGGCCCGAGGCGCACGTCCGGCGCGCAAATCACGAAGCCCTGCGCGCCCTGCGAGCCGAGGTTGTCGATCGCGGCCAGCACCTTCTCGCCGTCCGGCGTGCCGATCTTCACGACCGAGAAGTTCTCCTTCTGGCCGAGCGCGGACGCCGCGTTCTGCTCGTTGATGAACCACGCCTGCTCCGGCATCTTCACGAGGAAGCCGATCTTCAGCGGCGCATCGGCGCGCGCGGCGCCCTGCATGCCGAGCGGTGCGATGCAGAGCGCGGCCAGCAGCGCGCGCAGGATATGTCGACGAATCGTGCGGTTCATGGGTGTCTCCTTTGTATCGGCCGATGCCGTGGATGTGTGTCGTAATCGATCACGCGTCGCGCTTCGCGCCGAAGCGCGCGACGCAGGTTCAGCGGCCGAACGCGTCGGTCTGCACGCGCCGGCCGAACAGGAAGGCGTCGGCGACGAGCCGCAGCGGCCGCGCGTCGACGTCGCTTTCGCCACGCGCGATCAGCGCGTGGAAGTGCGCATACAGCGCCGGATACTCGCGTTCCGGGCCGACTTCGACCGGCTCACCCGCGATCGACAGTTGCGCGCCGCCGCGGCTGATCGCGAGCACGCCGTCGGCCGTGTCGACCGCGATCTCCCATTGCTCGACCGGCCCGTGCCGCCAGTCGAATTCCGCGTGCACCGGCACGCCGGCGGTATCCGCGCAATCGAGTTCGGCCGCGATCGGCATCTGTGCGTCGCTCGGCACGAACAGCGTCGCCTCGCGCAGCACGAGCTCGCGCGGCAGGATTCGCGTGACGATCGACAGCGCGTTGATGCCCGGATCGAACACGCCGAGGCCGCCCGGTTCCCAGATCCACTGCTGCCCCGGATGCCAGCGCCGCACGTCCTCCTTCCAGCGCACCTGCACTGCCCGGATCGTGCGCTGCGCGAGCCACGCGCGCGCCGGCTCGACCGCGCTCGCACAACGCGAATGCCAGGTTGCGAACAGCGTGAGGCCGCGCTCGCGCGCCAGCGCTTCCAGCGCAGCCACTTCGCCCAGCGTCGCGCCCGGCGGCTTCTCGAGCATCACATGCTTGCCGGCTTCGAGCGCGGCGCGCGCCTGCGCGTAGCGCACTTGCGGCGGCGCGCACAGCGAGACCGCTTCGAGCTCGCGCTCGGCGGCCAGCAGCGCGTTCAGATCCGGATAATTGCGCACGCCGTTGACTTCCGCGTGACGGCTCGCACAGGCAGTCAACGCGAAGCCCGGTTCGGCGGCGATCGCCGGCAAATGCTGGTCGCGCGCGATCTTGCCGATCCCGACGACGCCCAACGAAATCACATCGCTCATCGTGCTTTCCTCCTTCGCCACTCGCTCAGTGCGCCCAGCGCAACACGAGCGGATCGAGCCGGCGCGCGATCGCGAGCAATTCCGCGCGCGTGTCCGGGTGCAGTTCCGGCATCGGATGCCGCGGCCGCTCGCACGCGATCACACCGCCTTCGCGCATCAGCGCCTTCGCGGTCAAGATCCCGGACTGGCGGTTCTCGTGATTGATCAGCGGCAGCCACGTCTGGTAATGCGCGAACGCATCGTCGTGCCGCCCTTCGCGGAACGCTTCGAGGATCGGCCGGATGCCGTCCGGAAAGCCGCCGCCCGTCATCGCGCCGGTCGCGCCCGCATGGAGATCGGCGAGCAGCGTGATCGCCTCCTCGCCGTCCCACGGCCCCTCGATCGCGTCGCCGCCGAGCCGGATCAGCTCGCGCAGCTTGTTCGCGGCGCCAGGCGTCTCGATCTTGAAATACGCGACCTGCTCGATCTCGCGCGCCATCCGCGCGAGGAACGGCGCGGACAGCGCGGTGCCGCTCGCGGGCGCGTCCTGGATCATGATCGGGATGTCGATCGCATCCGACACGCGCGCAAAGAAATCGAAGATCTGCGCTTCCGGCACGCGGAACGTCGCGCCGTGATACGGCGGCATCGCCATCACCATCGCCGCGCCGAGCTGCTGCGCGCGCAGGCTGCGCGCGGCACACACCTGCGTGCTGTAGTGCGACGTCGTGACGATCACCGGCACGCGGCCTGCGACGTGCTCGAGGATCGTGCGCGTGAGCACGTCGCGTTCGTCGTCGGCGATCGCGAACTGTTCGGAGAAGTTCGCGAGGATGCACAGCCCGTCCGAGCCGGCGTCGATCATGAAATCGACCGCGCGCTTCTGGCTCGCGAGGTCGAGCTCGCCGGTCTCGGTAAACGTCGTCGGGACGACGGGGAAAATGCCGCGATAGCGCGGCGTGCTGCTCGATGTCATGGTTGGTCCTGCATCAGTCGAATCGGCGTTCAGCCGGAAAACAAGGCGCTCAGGATTCGCCGGCGAACGCGCCGGCGGCCGGTTCGGGCACGCGCAGCGCGGCCCGGACCACGAACGTCATCAGCACCGCGAACAGCAGCGTCGCCGCGAGGAAGTACAGGCCGGCCGCGAGGCTGCCGGTCGATGCCTTGATCAGTCCGATCCCGTATGGCCCCAGGTAACCGCCGAGATTCGCGAGCGAATTGATCGCGGCGATGCCGACCGCGGCGCTCGTGCCGGTCAGGAATTCGCCGGGCAGCGCCCATACGACGGCCTGGATCGAATACAGCGAAAACGCAGTGAGGCAGATGAACAGGAATTGCAGCGCGGGTTGCCGTACCCACGCGCTCGCGGCCATCGTCACGGCGGCGGCGGCCGACACGACGACGATGTGCCAGTAGCGCTCGCGCTTGCGGTCCGAATGGCGCGGCACGACGAGCAGGCCGACCACCGCGAACAGGTACGGCACGGCGGACAGCAGGCCGGTCGTCGCATCGCCGGTGCCGAACGCGTGAATGATCGTCGGCAGCCACAGCGACAATCCGTAGATGCACAGCGGAAACGGCAGGAACAGCGCGGCGAGCAGCAGCACGCGGCGGTCGCGCAACGCGGCGAGCGGATTGCCGTGCGAATCGGGGCGATAGGTGTCGCGGTCGGCGGCGAGTTGCCGGGCGATCCAGCGGCGTTGGCCGTCATTCAGCCAGCGCGCATGTGCGGGCGACTCGGGCAACAGCCGCAGCGTCGGCCACGCGAGCAGCACGGCAGGCAGGCCGCTGACGACGAACAGCGTCTGCCAGTCCGACAGGCCGAGCCACCCATGCGTCGACAGCAGCCAGCCAGCGAGCGGCCCGGTCACGATACCGGCGAGCGGTTGCGCGAGCACGAGCAGGCCGATCACCCGCGCGCGATCGCGCATCGGGAACCATTGCGTGAGGAAGTACAGGATGCCGGGATAGAGGCCGGCTTCGGCCGCGCCGAGCAGGAAGCGCAGCACGTAGAAGCTGGTCGGCCCCTGTACGAGCGCCATGGCCATCGTGATCGCGCCCCAGGTCGCGAGGATGCGCGCGAACCATACGCGTGCGCCGAAGCGGCCGAGTGCGAGGTTGCTCGGTACCTCGCACAGGAAGTAGCCGATGAAGAACAGTCCCGCGCCGAGCCCGTACGCGGCGTCGCCGAGGCCGATCGCCGCGTTCATGTGGAGCTTCGCGAAGCCGACGATGGTACGGTCGACGTAGGCGACCACGTAGATCAGCGCGAGGAACGGCACCAGCTTGCGCGTGAGCAGGCGGGTCAGGTGCCGTTCGTCGACGGCTGCCGTCGAATCGGACTGTTCCGCCGCGTCCTGCGCGCTCGTGTACTGCGTCGTCATCTTGTCTCCTGTCGATCCACGTTAGCGCTTCAGCGCTTACGTGGATCCCATGCATCGCGGTCGACGTACGTTAGCGCTTCAGCGCTTACGTACGTCCCATGCATCGCGGTCGATCCACGTTAGCGCTTCAGCGCTTGCGCGGACCCCATGCTTCGCGGTCGACGCACGTTAGTGCTTTCGCGCTTACGTGCGTCCCATCCTTCGCGGCCGGTATGCATTTGCGCTTGGGGGCTTGCGCATACCGCATGCTTCGCGGCCGATCCCCGTTGGCGCTTCTGCGCTCATACCCCATACTTCACGGTCGGCCGTCGTTTGTGCGTGAACGCTTACGCAGCTCTTCCTTCGCGCTCGGCCGCATCCGGCGCGTCACCGTGTTTCCCTCGTGCCCCGTCTCGGTCCGTTCCCGGAATGCGTGTTCCCGCCGCTCAATGCGAATGGCTCGGCACTTCCGCGCCGCGCGTGCCAACCAGGAAGTCGAGGTCGCACCCCTCGTCGGCCTGCAGCACGTGATCGATGTACAGCCGTGCATAGCCGCCCTTGCCGAGCTGGCCGGCCACACCCGGCGCCGCGGTCGGATCGACGTCCGACAGGCGGCGCTGCAGTTCCTCGTCCGTGACGTCGAGATGCAGCGTGCCGGCCTCGCAGTCGAGCTCGATCCAGTCGCCGTTGCGCACGGCCGCGAGCGGCCCGCCGGCCGCCGCTTCCGGCGCGACGTGCAGCACGACCGTGCCGTACGCGGTGCCGCTCATCCGCGCGTCGGAAATCCGCACCATGTCCTTCACGCCCTGGCGCAGCAGCTTCGGCGGCAGCCCCATGTTGCCGACCTCGGCCATGCCCGGATAGCCGCGCGGCCCGCAGTTCTTCAGCACCATCACGGAGCTCGCGTCGACGTCGAGCGATTCGTCGTTGATCGTCGCCTTGTAGTGCTCGAGGTTCTCGAACACCACCGCGCGGCCGCGATGCTTCAGCAGCTCGGGGCTCGCCGCCGACGGCTTCAGCACCGCGCCGCGCGGCGCGAGATTGCCGCGCAGGATGCAGATCCCGCCGTCCGCGATCAGCGGCCGGTCGAGCGGGCGGATCACTTCTTCGTCGTAGTTCGGCGCTTCGCGCACGTTGTCCCACAGCGACTTGCCGTTGACCGTCAGCGCATCCGGATGCGGCAGCAGCCCGCCTTCGCCGAGCCGGCGCAGCACGGCCGGCAGCCCGCCCGCGTAATAGAACTCCTCCATCAGGAAGCGCCCCGACGGCATCAGGTCGACGATCGTCGGCGTGTCGCGGCCGATGCGCATCCAGTCTTCCAGTTCGAGCGGCACGCCGATGCGGCCGGCGATCGCCTTCAGGTGAATCACGGCATTCGTCGAGCCGCCGATCGCCGCGTTAGTGCGGATCGCGTTCTCGAACGCCGCGCGCGTCAGGATCTTCGACAGCACGAGCCCTTCGAGCGCCATCTCGACGATCCGGATGCCCGACATGTGCGCGAGCACGTAGCGGCGCGAATCGACGGCCGGAATCGCCGCGTTGTGCGGCAGCGCGACGCCGAGCGCCTCGGCCATGCACGCCATCGTCGACGCGGTGCCCATCGTGTTGCAGGTGCCGGCCGAGCGCGACATGCCGGCCTCGGCCGACAGGAAGTGATGCACGTCGATCTCGCCGGCCTTCAGCGCTTCGTGCAACTGCCACACGGCCGTGCCCGAACCGATGTTCTTGCCTTCGAGTTTGCCGTTCAGCATCGGGCCGCCCGACACGACGATCGCCGGCACGTCGCAGCTGGCCGCACCCATCAGCAGCGCAGGCGTCGTCTTGTCGCAGCCGGCGAGCAGCACGACCGCGTCGATCGGGTTGCCGCGGATCGCTTCCTCGACGTCCATCGACGCGAGGTTGCGCGTGAGCATCGCCGACGGCCGCAGGTTCGATTCGCCGTTCGAGAACACCGGGAATTCGACCGGGAAGCCGCCCGCCTCGGAGATCCCGCGCTTCACGTGCTCGGCGAGCTTGCGAAAGTGCGCGTTGCACGGCGTCAGTTCCGACCATGTGTTGCAGATGCCGATGATCGGCCGGCCGTCGAATTCGTGATCGGGAATGCCCTGGTTCTTCATCCAGCTCCGGTACATGAAGCCGTTCTTGTCGTTCGTGCCGAACCATTGAGCGGAGCGCAGCCTGGGTTTTGTTGCCGACATCGTCAGTCCTGTGGTGACGGGATACCGGCGCAGTCTAGGCAGAATTTTGATAACTGGCTAATGACGATTTAGGCGATTACGATATCGATTCCGATATCGATATAAACCCGTACGATGCCCGAAGCCAGCCCATGGGGAAACCGCGCCCGCCTGAAGACGCGCCAGTTGCTGCTGCTCGTCGCGCTCGCCGACGAAGGCAGCATTCACCGCGCGGCGGCGGCGCTGAACATGACGCAGCCGGCTGCGTCGAAGCTGCTGCGCGAACTCGAGGAATCGATCGGCGCGGTGCTGTTCGAGCGCCTGCCGCGCGGGATGCGGCCGACGCTGTACGGCGACGCGCTGATCCGCCACGCGCGCGCGGCGCTCGGCAGCCTCGACCAGGCGCACGAGGAACTGGCCGCGCTGAAGGCCGGCCATCTCGGCCACGTGGCGGTCGGTGCGATCACGTCGCCGGGCCTGCGCCTCGTGCCGCCGGCCGTCGCCGCCGTGAAAGGCACGCATGCCGGCCTGCACGTGTCGGTCGAGATCGACACCAGCAACGTGCTGCTCGAACACCTCGCGCAGGAAAAGATCGACATCGTGCTCGGCCGGCTGTCGGCCGAACACGACAAGCTGCGCCTGCGCTACGAGCCGCTGACCGGCGAGTCAGTGGCGGCCGTGGTGCGCCCCGGCCATCCGCTGCTCGCGCACGCGCCGCTGTCGCTCGCGGACGTGCAGCGCGCCGCCTGGGTCGTGCCGCCGGCCGGCAGCGTGCTGCGCCATCGCTTCGATCTCGTGTTCCAGCGCGCGAGCCTCGCGCCGCCGGCGAACGTCGTCGAAACGGCCGCGCTGCTGTTCATCACGCAATTGATCGAGCAGAGCGACATGATCGCGGTGCTCGCCGAGGACGTCGCGCGGTACTACGCGCGGCACGGCATCGTCACGGTGCTGCCGCTGGAAATGGATTGCCGGATGGACGACTTCGGAATCATCACGCGCACCGACCGGCTGCATTCGCCGGCGGTGACGGTGATGGTCGATGCGATTCGGGCGGCGGCACGGGAGGTGTACGACGTCGCGCTGTGACGCCGTCGCCGCGGTTTCTTATTCTGCTGCGCACGCGATCACCGGTTCGCAGCGAATCGGAAAGTTCACCGAATTCGCGATATAGCACTTTGCATGCGCGTCGTGATGCAGATGCGCCGCCCGTTCGCGATCGTCGCCGGCCCGGATCGTCACCTGCGGACGCAGCACGATTTCGGTGAAGCGCCCCGCTTCGGCGCCGTCGAGCATCGTGCCTTCCGCGTGGTCGACGTAGGCCAACACGCGGATGCCGGCTTCGGAACACAGGTGCAGATACCAGAGCTTGTGGCATGCCGACGCCGACGCGAGCAACAGGTCTTCGGGGTTCCAGCGCGCCGCGTCGCCGCGGAACGCCGGGTCCGACGAACCGGGGATATCCGGCTTGGAACCGGCCCGGATCACGTGATCGCGGCCGTACTCGCGATACCCCGACGTGCCGGTGCCACGATTGCCCGTCCACTCCACCGCGACGCGATACGTGTGTTCGCTCGATGCCATCTCGCTCTCCATTGATGTTGGTGTCTCGACCGGCCCGGACGCCGTTGCGCGACGCCCGCCGGGGGTCTTCATTGTGGCACCTGATCGCCGTTTGGTATACCATTATTCCAAATTAACGGAACACGCAGGCATGGAAACCAGACTCGACTCCACGGCGGACGCGATCGCCGCATCGCTGCGCGACATGATCGTCAACGGCGAGCTGGCGGCCGGCGAGCGGCTCGTCGAGCGCGATCTGGCCGAACGGTTCGGCATCAGCCGGATTCCGATGCGCGAGGCGATCCAGCGGCTGGAACGCGAAGGCCTGCTCGATATCTTCAGGAATCGCGGCGCCGTCGTGCGCATGCTGAGCGCGTCGGACGTGCAGGAAATCTACGACTTGCGCGTGCTGCTCGAAGGCGATGCGATCTACCGCAGCGTGAAGCGGCTCGACGACGAGACGCTCGCCCGCGCCGAACTCGTGCATCGGCTGCTCGGGGACGCAACCGTGCCGCGCCGGCAAGGCGAGCTGAACCGCGAATTCCACGCGTTGCTGTATTCGTGCTGCGGCAACGCGCGGCAGTTGAAGTCGATCGCCGAGCTGCGCGGCCAGGTCGAGCGCTACGAACGCCTGCAGGCGACGCTGCTCGCGGATACGCCGTCGTTCCAGGTCGAGCACGACGATATCCTCCAGGCGTGCCGCGAACGCAATGCACGCGGCGCCCGCGCGATGACCGTCGCGCATCTCGAGTCGGCCCGACGCATCGTGTTGAGGCTCGTCGAAGGCGACTGAGGCCGGCGAGGGCGCGTGTGCGTCGCGCGCGCCGGCCTATGTGCCGATCGATGCTATTCGATACGTGTCCCGATCCGCAGTTGATTGCGAACCGCCGTCACACCGGCGACCTGCCGAGCCACATTCACCGCCAGCGGAATCTGCACGCTGTCCGGCACGGTACCCGACAACGTCACCGTACCGTCGGCCGCGCGAATCAGGATGCGGCTCGAATCGAGCCCGCGCGTACGCGCGAGCACCGCCGCCACGCGCTTGACGAGCAGCCGATTCGATTTCCGCCTGGCCCGCGACGTATCGCGGTTCGGCGCGGCGGCGCCGGCGACACCGGCATCGCTTCCCGCCTCGGCAACCGGCACGGTGGCACGCGGCGTGGACGGCTGGGCAAGCGCCGGCGCGGTGGACGCCAGCAGCAATGCGGCGAGCATCAGTACAACCCGGGGGTTCGAATAAATCATGGATGAGTTCCGCAACAGGATGGAGAACGAACTACGCGCTGGCTGCCGAAGCCACGCGCATCAGAACTGCGTGATCATGCCGACCGACACGCCGGTGACCGTACGTCCGTCCGGTCGCAGCGACAGCCCGCCAATATTGGTCGGATCTTTCTTGTAGGCGCCCGAGAAGCCGTTTCGATCGAACTCCGCATACAGGCTCGTCCGCTTCGACAGGAAGTACTGCAGCATCGCGTACGACGTGAGCTTGCGGCCGTCCGCGCCGGCGGCGTTCTTCAGGTTCTGCCCGAAGTCCCAATAGGTCGCGCCGGACAATTGCAGGAACGGCGTGATCTGATAGACGACCCCGACAGCCGGAATCCGGTCGCGCCGCTCCGGCGCGCCGGCCCGCGCGGCGCTGACGGCGAGATCGCTGTAGCTCAAATAGAGACGGGTCGGGCCGACCTGCCAGGTCGCGCCGCCCATGATCGTGCGCGCCCATTGCGATGCGTCGGCGTTCCAGGTCGTCTGGTAAGCCGCGCCGAGCAACAGCGTCCGGAACCGGTAGCTCGTGCCGACCGCGACATTCGACCCGGCGCGCTGATTGCCGGCCGTTCCGCCGGGCGAGTAGCTGCCGCGCACGGTCACGCCGCCGAACGTGCCGACGTACTTGATCGTGTTGTTGAAGCGCGAATCGTTCGTGAAGAAGTTGCCGCCCCAAACCACGCCGGGGATCGTCGCGAGCGTCTGTCCTTGCGCGGAATTCGGGTCGAGCGCGATGCCGATGTCCTCGGCCGCATTCAACTGTCGCCCGAGCGTGACACGGCCGAACGGGCCGCTCAAGCCGACATAGGACATCTGCGAAAACAGCAGCCCCGACGATTTCGACAGCGCCCCCGTTCCCGTCAGGAACCCGCTCTGCAGCATGAAGATCGCCTGCACGCCGCCACCGAGATCCTCGACGCCCTTCAGGCCGAAGATGTTGCCCGATATCGTGTTGTTGTCGAAACCGACCTGACTGCCGCCCTTCACGCCGTCGGTCCAGCGAATACCGCCGCCGACGTAGCCGAACAACGTCACGCTCGATTGCGCAACGGCATTGGCGGCCGTGCATGCCAACGCCGATACCATGATGATTCTTTTCATGTGTCTCCATCCATTTATTTCGTTTTACTTATTGATTAGGCATCGCCATGGCTTGTTCCTGGTCGATGCGACAGCGTCGGCCGGCTCGCGGGCACGCATCGAGGCGATCCGCACGGGCCAGCCGTCACGCGTTCGGCAAGCGCGCTAGCGGCGGGCTTGCGTCTGCGGGAACGGGTAGTCGAGCGTCGCGGCCGTATAGCCGATCCGCATTGCGTTGACGTGCAGCACGTCGCCGGAGCGCAACGGGATCACGCGCCCCGCGTCGTACACGGACCAGTCCTGCTGCACGGGCCGCTGATCGCCGAGATGGGCGAAGCGCGCACCGAGCTTCGGCGGCAGCATTTCGCCGGCGAGCCGTTCGAAGTCCCAACTCAGTACGGTGTGCGTAACACGCGGCGCTGGATCGCCGCGACGTTCGATCCAGTAGCCGATCGACGCGCCACGGGTCGCGCATGCGATCGTCACGCCGCCCGGCGCAGGCCGGATTTCGGGCACGGCCGTGGCAGGCGGCGCCGAACCGCCGAGCCACATCCGCGAGATCATCTCGGGTTCCGGGATGCCGCCCATATCGCCGTAACGATCGGTCCACACATGAAATGCGGCGCGCAGTTCGTCGAGCTTGGCGCGATAGCGCGGGTCGTCCGCGAGGTTGTGCAGCTCCCATGGGTCCCGGTCGGCGTCGTACAGCTCCTCCACCGGCTTCGTGCCGAACCACGCCGCGGTGGGCGGCGGCAGCTTGCCTTCATCCTTCAGCCGCCGGATGTCGCGCATCATCGGCATGCTTTCGCGGAACCGGATAGGCTGGTAGTACGGCTTCTCCGGCATGTAGTTGTACAGATAGCGGAAGCGTTGATCGCGCACCATCCGCACGCGATCGTATTCATTGTCCATCCGGTCGCGCGCGGCAAACACGTAGCGGCGCGGCGTCGGTGCGCGCGCCGGCCCGAGGAATGCCTGCCCCTGCATGTAGGACGGAATCGGCACGCCGGCCAGCGACAGCACGGTCGGCGCGAGATCGACGCCGCTCACGAGCTGCGCATCGGTGGTCCCGGCACGCGGCGCACCGGGGAAACGAATGATCAGCGGTACGCGTGTGCCGCGCTCGAGCACCTCGCGCTTCATCCACGGCAATGTGCCGCCGTTGTCCGCGAAGAAGAAGATGATCGTGTTGTCGTACACGCCGTCGCGCTTGAGCATCTCGAACAGTTCGCCGACCTGCCGGTCCATCGTCTCGATGTTGGTGTACATGCGCGCGATGTCGCCGCGCACCGCCGGCGTGTCCGGATAGATCGGCGGCACCGTGATCGACGCGGGATCGACGCGCAGCGAATCCTTGCGGTTGGCGATCATCGACTCGTGCGTGACGAAGAAGTTGAACACCGCGAAGAACGGCTTTTCCTTCGGCCGATAGCGGTAGGACGCCGCGGGGCCGTTCTCGTCCCACACCGTCACGGGCGGCACGAACTGGTAATCGGTCTTCTGGTTGTTCGACGTGTAGTAGCCGGCCTTGCGCAGCAGCTCGGGGAACGCCTTCACGTCGGGCGGCAGCACCACCGAATAGGTCGCGGGCACGCCGTTCGGTTTGTCGTTCGCCGTCACGCCCGGGATCGAGATCTCGCCCGGCCCTGTCCGGTGATGCTGGGCGCCCACCGAGGTCGGATACATGCCGGTGATCAGCGCGGAACGCGAAGGTGCACATACACCCGACACCTGATAAGCATGCGTGTACAGCACGCCCTCGCGTGCCAGCCGGTCGATGTTCGGCGTCCTGACCTGCGGGTCGCCGTATCCGCCGATGAACGTCGTGATGTCCTCGACGGTGATCCACACGATGTTCGGCCGCGCCGCACCGGCATGCGCTGTGCCGGCGAACAGCATCAGCAGCCAGGCCGTCGCGCATGCCACGATGCGCGACAGCGCGTGCCGGCGGGTTCGCCGGGTCAGGGGGGAACGCATGGTTGTCTCCTCGATTGGGTTGATCCGGCCGGTCAATCCGGTGCGTACGCATGGCCGCGCCGTGCGAGCCACGTGCGCTCGTCCATCGCCAGCCGGAAGCCGAGATGCGACATCCCCGCTTCGGGGTCGACGCCGCGCCGCGCGCTGGGCCGATAGCTCTGGCAATACGATTCGTTGCAAAGAAACGAGCCGCCGCGGATCACTCGCTTCGGCGCATGCGGCGGCACGCCGGGCTCGGCTGGATCCCAACTGTCGGCGGGGCCCTGCGGTTCGACGATCGGACGGCCGCTCTCGGCCGCCAGCAGGAACGCATCGGCCCGATACCAGTCGGCCACCCATTGCCACACGTTGCCGGCCATGTCGTACAGCCCGTAGCCATTGGCCGGATAGGTGCCGGCCGGGCTCGGGGCGGGCGGCTTGCCGGTGCGCGCGTCGACGACCGGAAACGGCTGCGGCTGCTGCCCTTCCCAGATATTCGCCATCAGCCGCCCTGCCGGCTTGAGCTGACTGCCCCACGCGTAATCGGCCTGCTCGAGACCGCCGCGCGCCGCGAATTCCCATTCGGCCTCGGTCGGCAGCCGCTTGCCGACCCACTGCGCATACGCGCGCGCATCGTCGTACGAGACCTGTACGACCGGGTAATCGTCCTTGCCTGTGATCGTGCTGTCGGGCCCGTCGGGGTGCCGCCAGTCCGCACCGGGCAGGAACCGCCACCATCGCGCGTAATCGTCCAGTGGAACCGGGCCGGCCGTGCCGACGAACACGAGCGCGCCCGGCACCAGCGCACGGTCGGGCGGCCGCGGCGTGCCGGGCGGCAATTGCGCCTTCAGCGCGTTCCAGTCCGGCTTGCGCTCGGCGGTCGTGACGTAACCGGTCGCATCGACGAAGCGCCGGAATTCCGCGTTGGTCACGTCGTGGCGATCGAGCCAGAAGCCGCGCACGGTGACCCGGTGCGCAGGCCGCTCGTTCGGCTGCGCCGCCTGCGCATCGCTGCCCATCAGAAACGTCCCGCCGGGAATCCACGCCATGTCGCGCGGCCCGTCGTGTCCGTCGCCGATGACGGCGCGCGGGCCATCGCCGCGGGACGGCGCGGCCGCGGACAGCCAACCGATCCCCGCGCCCAACGCCGCGCATGCGACGATCAGCACGGCCAGCAGCCGGACGCCGCGCCAGCCGCGCGGCAACAGCGGACGACGGTCGGCGTCCGGCGAGTCCGGCCAGCCGGGCGAGCCGGGCGAATGAGGCGCGACGCTGGCCGGCACGATCCGGCGCGGAAGGCGCCGGGCTTGCGAACGGGATTTCATGCGATGCCGATGATCGATGACGAATGAGAAAAGCGACCGCGCATCACGCCACCGCGTTCTGCGCGATGCATCGCGAGTAGTACGCGAGGCTGCGTTTAGGCATACGAACCTGTGTGTCGAGATCGACGTGCACGAGGCCGAATCGCTTCGAAAACCCCTGCCCCCATTCCCAGTTGTCGGTGGCGGCCCAGTAGAACAGCCCCTTCAGCCGCACACCTTGCCGATAAGCGTCGTGTGCCGCGCGCAGATAGCGCGACAGGTGATCGACGCGCGGGCCGTCGTCGACGACGCCGTCGCGCGGCGCCGGATCGTCGAGCGCGAAGCCGGTTTCGGTGATGTAGATGTCCGGCGCGCCGTAGTCGCGATGCACGCGCAGCAGCATTTCGGTCATCCCGTCCGGCTCGACCTGGAAGTACGCGGTGCGCGGCAAATCGGCCGGCGGTTCGGCCTGCTCGACACCGAACGGCACCGACGGATTGGCTCGCGCGTAGATGCGCGAGTAGTAGTTCATCCCGAGGAAATCCGGCTTCGCGGCAACGATGTCCATGTCACCCGGCCGGACGAGAGCGGCGAGCGAATGCACGAGCGGCTCGGGATAACCGTGCCCGTACAGGGGATCGAGGAATGCGCGATTCCACAACATGTCGACGAGGCCGGCCGCCTTGCGGTCTTCGTCGCGCGGCGCCGCCGGGCGCACCGGTTGAAGGTTGATCGTCGTGCCGATCCGCGCGTCGCGCAGGTTCGCACGCAGCGCCTGGAAGGCGAGGCCCTGCGCGAGGTTCTGGTGATGCATCGCCGCGAACACGCCTTCCGGCGAGCGCAGCCCCGGCGCATGCACGCCCATCCCGTAGCCGCGCAGCGCGAGGCTGTTGGGCTCGTTCAGCACGATCCAGTGCTTCACGCGATCGCCGAGCCGGCGCGTCACCCGATCGGCGTAATCGGCCAGCCGATAGGCGATGTCGCGGGTCCGGAAATCGCCGGCCCAGACCGGCGTATCCCAGTGAAACAGCGTCGGAAACGGCTCGATGCCGCGCGCGAGCATCGCGTCGATCATTCTGTCGTAGGTGGCGAGGCCGGCGTCGCTCGGCGCGCCTGGCCCCTGCGGCTGCACGCGCGGCCAGGCGATCGAGAAGCGGAACGCGCGAATTCCGGCGGCGGCCATCCATGCGATATCGGCCGGATAGCGCCGTTCGAATTCCGTGCAGCGCGCATTGGTCGAGCCGTCGGCGATCGTGCCGGCCCGTTCGGCGAACACGTCCCAGTTGCTCCGCCCGCGGCCTTCCCGGCTTTCCGTTTGCGCGGCCGACGCCGCGACGCCCCACACGAAATCGTCGGCGAAGCGAGCGTCGTTGTCGCTCGCGAACGCGGGTGAGCAGGCCAGGCCGGCGGCTGCCGCGCCACCGGCGCGCAGGAACGTGCGGCGCGCCGGCGAGCGCGGATTGGACGGATCGATACGCATTGATGTCTCCATGTAGCGACGGACGACCGTACGGCACGGCGCCGTCTTTATAAAAGTAATACACACTGCTTTTAAATGACGCGCGGTGGGTGTGCGTCGATGGTGCTGATCAGGACGCCGCGTGGCCTCCACGTTGATGCCGTGAACGATCGGCACGCGCCCCACATCGTCGATCAGCCAGCGACCGGCATGCGGGACGGCGACGATGGTATCCGCATGCGCGAGCATGAAGCTGCACGCTCGCGCATGCGGACAGCATCGGGAGCGCGGCGGTGAAGCCGGCGGTTCGGTACGGGGGTGTTGCTCGGGTCATGTCGGCAAGAATCCGTGATCGGTCATACAGGCATGCGTATCGGCTCGACGCATTGCCATCGGCGACAGCGCAGCCACGAACATGCATGAGCTGCAACATACAAGTGGGATATATTGCTTGTCAATTGAGCAAACCGAGCGGTGCCTCGAAATGCGGAGCGGCCCGAATCGTCAGCGGAATATCAGCGCGACGCGCGGCGCTTGTCGGTTTTCGTCGGCGCCGGCGAGGGCGATTGCGTCATGTCCGTAATTTGCCGCAGCGCGATTTCACGCCAGAGCGCGAAGGCGTCCCGCGCCGCCGCAGGTTCGCCGCCCGTCACGACATCGATGGTCAGCCCGCGGATCATCGATCCGCCCAGCAACTGCAATTGCGTGACCTTGAGCGCGGTCGCCCGATCGAAACCTGCGACGACGTCGCGCATCAGTGCGCGAAACCCGTCGTCGAACGGCTGGAGGATGCGTGCCACGGCCTCGTCGAGCTCTTTGTCGGCGCGCCGCGCCAACTGGATCTCCATACTGGCGGCGAACAGCGGCGTGCCGATGAGCGCGCCCGCGACATCGAGCATCCGGTCGATCCGCTCCAGCGGCGTCGTGGCGCTGCGCGCCGCGCGTTCGAACTGTGTGAAGCGATCGCCGATGAGCCGTTCCTGCACCGCCGCCATCAGTTCTGCCTTGGTTGGAAACTGGTGCTGCAGCGCGCCCATGCTGACGTCGGCTTCGCGCCGGATCGCGAGCGTCGTCGCGCCCGAATAGCCTTCCTTGTGCAGCAGCGATATCGCGGCGGCAATGACGCGCTCACGCGTCGCCTGGCTGCGCTCTGCCTGCGTCGGCCGGCGTGCGCGCGCCGTGCCGGAAGCCGTTGCCGTACCTGTCTTGACGGTTTTCTTCATTCACGTATTGGGTCGAGCGCCGAAGCAGGCGCGGGTCGGCCGTCGGGCGCAGCCGGCGGTGGTATCGATCGCCAGCGGCGGCTGTCCACGGATGCGAATTCTACCAACGAACCTCGCGCCGCCACACGGCCCGTTCGCGGTCTTACGGGCGGCGCGTACGCGCGGCACGGTGCGTTGCACGGTCGCTGGCCGGCCCGGTCGTGCCGCGCACCGCCAGCGTCGGCAGCGACGCGACCCGCACACGCGACGCGTCGTCGCCCTGCCCGCCCGCCTCGCGCAGCGTATTGAGCAATTCGACCGCGATTCCGGCCGCTTCGGCGGTCGGAATCGCGACGGTCGTCAGCGTGGGCCGCGTGTCGCGGGCGAGGTGAATATCGGTAATGCCGACGATCGACAGGTCCTCCGGCACGCGCCTGCCGCGATCGGCCGCCGCGTGCAGCGCGCCGATCGCCGGCAGGTCGTTGGTCGCGACCAGCGCGGTCAACTGCGGGTGCGCATCGAGCAGCCGGCCCGCCGCGCGCAGGCCGCCCTCGATCGAATCGCGCTCGGCCTCGACGATCGACGCGTCGAGCCCCGCGTCGCGCATCACGTCGACGAAGCCGTCATAGCGCGCCGCCTGCACACCGCTCGCCGCGCCGCCGACGATCACGCCGATTTTCTCGTGACCGAGTTCGAGCAGATGCCGCGTCGCGATCCGTCCCGCCTCGCGGAAATCGATGGCCACGCACGGCAGCCCGTCGGGCGGCGCCTCGGGCCGCTCCCACAGGCACAGCACGACCGGCACGCCACGCCGCGCGACGTCGAGCAGATCCGGCAGGTGCAGGTTCGCATTGGTCACGAGAATGCCTTCGGAGATCGTGCCGGCGATCTGGTCGAGATACGCGCGCCCCTGCAACGGATCTTCGTTCGTATTGCAGACGATCAGGAACTGCCCGTTGCGCCGCACCGCACGCTCGACCGCGAGCGCGAACTCCGGGTAGAACGGGTTCGCGATGCTCGATACCATCAACGCGACCGTCGGCGCACGCCCTTCCGCCAGCGCCCGCGCGGCGAGGTGCGGCCGATACCCGAGCGCGTCGACTGCTTCGAGCACCCGCGCCCGCGTCGCGTCGCCGACCCGGCCGCGGTCGCGCAGCACGTTCGACACCGTCGCGGCCGTCACGCCGGCGCGGCGCGCCACTTCATCCAGAGTAGCCATCGTTTGCCCACTATATGAGACGTCGATCCAGTATTTGCTTCGCTCAGCGAAGCGGCGCACTATCGCCGCACACCTTGCCGCCCGACCGACGGGCGCGACTCGGCCGCGATCACCTCGCCTCTTTTTTTGATCGCGATGATTAAGCGCTTAATCACGCAGTACGGCGCATTAGAACATGGAGCGGAGACAATGGCGAGCATCTCGATGCGGCGCGTGCAGAAAGCCTATGGCGAGCATGCGCCGGTCATTCGCGACGTCGATCTGGAGATCGGCGCGCACGAGTTCTGCGTGTTTCTCGGGCCGTCCGGATGCGGGAAATCGACGCTGCTGCGCATGATCGCCGGGCTGGAGGATCTGAGCGCGGGCGAGCTGTCGATCGACGGCCGCCGCGTCGACGACGTGCCGGCCGCCGAGCGCGGCGTGGCGATGGTGTTCCAGAGCTACGCGCTGTTTCCGCACATGACGGTGTACGAGAACATGGCGTTCGGGCTGAAGCTCGCGCGCGTGCCGAAGGCCGAGATCGACCGGAAGGTGCGCGACGCCGCACGGATCCTGCAGCTCGACACGCTGCTCGAACGCAAGCCGAAGGCGCTGTCGGGCGGCCAGCGGCAGCGCGTCGCGATCGGCCGCGCAATCGTGCGCGAGCCCGGCGTGTTCCTGTTCGACGAACCGCTGTCGAATCTCGACGCGGCGCTGCGCGGCCAGACCCGCATCGAGATCGCGCGGCTGCATCGGCAGTTCGAACGCGCGAGCGTCGTCTACGTGACGCACGACCAGACAGAGGCGATGACGCTCGCCGACAAGATCGTGCTGCTGCACGCCGGCGCGGATACCGCGCGGCACGGCAGCATCGCGCAGGTCGGCGCGCCGCTCGACCTCTACCATCACCCGGCCAGCCGCTTCGTCGCGGGCTTCATCGGCTCGCCGCGCATGAACTTCCTGCCGGCCGTCGTGACCGCGTGCGACGCGCATCGCACGACCGTCTCGCTCGTGCCGTCCGGCGAAATCTTCGTGCTGCCGCGCGACGGCTCGGCGCTCGGCGCCGGCGCCGCCGTGACGCTCGGCATCCGCCCCGAGCACCTGACGCTCGGCGCCGCGCCCGATGCGACGACGCTCGCGCGCGACGTCGCGCTCGTCGAGCGCCTGGGCGAGCAGACCTACGTGCACCTCGATCCGTGCGGCCAGCCCAGTGCGACGCCGCTGATCGCGAAGGTGCCGGGCGACGCGCAGGTGCACACCGGCGAACGCGTGCACGTGCACGCGCCGGCCGCGGCCTGCCATCTGTTCACCGAAGACGGCCGCGCGGTGCCCGCGTGCGCCGACGTCCACGTTCACCACTACGCATAAGGATCGGCATGCGCCTCGGAGTCTGCTACTACCCGGAACACTGGCCGGAATCGATGTGGGCCGACGACGCCCGCCGGATGAAAACGCTCGGCATCGCGCAGGTGCGGATCGCCGAATTCGCGTGGAGCCGTATCGAGCCGTCGCCGGGCGAATACGACTGGGGCTGGCTCGACCGTGCGGTCGACGTGCTCGGGGCGGCCGGCCTCGAGATCGTGATGTGCACGCCGACCGCCACGCCGCCGAAATGGCTGGTCGACCGCCATCCCGACATCCTCGCGATCGGCGCCGACGGCCGGCCGCGCGCGTTCGGCTCGCGCCGCCACTACGATTTCTCGTCGCCGACCTATCTCGAAGCGTCGCGCCAGATCTGCACGGCGGTCGCCGAACGCTATGGCCGCCACCCGGCCGTGCGCTACTGGCAGACCGACAACGAGCTGGGTTGCCACCAGACCGTCGTCAGCTACTCGCCGGCCGCGCTCGTGCGCTTCCGCGAATGGCTGCAGGCGCGCTACGGCACGATCGACGCGCTCAACCGTGCGTGGGGCACCGTGTTCTGGAGCATGGAGTATCGCCATTTCGACGAAGTGGACGCGCCCGTGGGCACCGTGACCGAAGCCCATCCGTCGCATCGCCTCGACTACCGGCGCTTCGCGTCCGACGAACTCGCGCGCTATCACCGAATGCAGGTCGACGTGATCCGCGCGCACTCGCCGGGCCGCCCGGTCGCGCACAACTTCATGCAGCTGTTCACCGAGTTCGATCACTACGAAGTCGCGCGCGACCTCGACGTCGCGACGTGGGACAGCTACCCGCTCGGCGCGCTCGAGGAGCTGTGGTTCGCGCCCGACGTGAAGGCGCGCTGGCTGCGCACCGGCCACCCCGATTTCGCGTCGTTCAATCACGACCTGTACCGCGGCATGTCGAAGCTGCCGTTCTGGGTGATGGAACAGCAGCCGGGCCCCGTGAACTGGGCGCACTGGAACCCCGCGCCGCTGCCGGGCATGGTGCGGCTGTGGAGCTGGGAAGCGTTCGCGCACGGCGCCGGCTGCGTGTCGTACTTCCGCTGGCGGCAGGCGCCGTTCGCGCAGGAACAGATGCACGCGGGCCTGCACACCCCCGACGACCAGCTCGACGAAGGCGGCCGCGAAGCGCAGCGCGTCGCGCGCGAGATCGTGGCCGTGCACGACGCCGGCGCGGACGCGGACGGCCCGGTGCGCGCACCGGTCGCGCTGGTCTTCGACTACGAGGCGAAGTGGCTGTTCGAAGTGCAGCCGCAGGGCGCCGATTTCCACTATCCGCGTTTCGCGTTCGAGTACTACTCGGCGCTGCGCTCGCTCGGCCTCGACGTCGACATCGTGTCGGCGCACGCGCCGCTCGACGGCTACCGCCTCGTCGTCGTGCCGCCGCTGCCGATCGTACCGGACGATTTCGCGTCGCGGCTCGCCGCGTCGGGCGCGCATGCGGTGTTCGGGCCGCGCACCGGCTCGAAGACCGCCGACCTGCAGGTTCCGCCGGCGCTGCCGCCCGGCCCGCTCGCGTCGATCCTGCCCGTGCGGGTATGGCGCGTCGAATCGCTGCGGCCGAACGTGACCGAACGGATCGACGGCACGTTGCGCGACGGCGCGCCGTTCGCGGGCGACGCGCGTCACTGGCGCGACCTCGTCGAACTGCACGACGACACGCGCAGCGTCGTGCACGCGCGCTTCGCCGACGGCCATCCGGCGTGCATCACGCACGGTACGCTGCACTACTGGGCCGCACCGTTCGACGATGCGACCACCACGCGACTGTTCGCCGATGTCGCGGCCGAAGCCGGCCTCGCGCCGACGCCGCTCGGCGACGCCGTACGCGTGAGCCGGCGCGGCGGGCTGACTTACGTGTTCAATTACGCGAGCACACCGCACACGATCGACGCGGTGCCGCCGTCCGCGTTCGTGGTCGGCGCCGCACAGGTCGAGCCGCAAGGCGTCGCCGTGTATCGAAGCCGTTCGTAACCTCCCCCGGCGCCGCAACGCGCCGGTCACGCACAACGACACACAGGACTGGAGACACCATGACATATCGCCCCCTTCGCGCCGCCGCCCGGCTCGCCACGGCCGCCGCCGTCGCCTTCGCGTCGCTCGGCACGACGGCGCCCGCCGATGCCGGCACGCTGACGATCAACATCGCGTTCAAGGGCGCGAGCCAGCGCGCCGTGTGGCAGTCGACGATCGAAGCGTTCCACAAGGCGCATCCCGACATCGACGTGAAGCCGACCTTCGTCGACGAGGAAGCGTACAAGGTACAGCTCCCCGCGTGGCTCACGACCGTCGCGCCGGACGTCGTGAACTGGCACGCGGGCGAGCGGATGGCGTACTACGCGAAGCGCGGGCTGTTCGAGGACCTGAGCGGCGACTGGACGAAGAACGGCTGGGATGCGATGTACGCGTCGACGCGCAGCGCATCGTCGTACAACGGCAAGCAGTACGCGGCGCCGACCGTCTATTACTCGTGGGGGCTGTTCTACCGCAAGGACCTGTTCCGCAAGGTCGGCATCGCCGACGAACCGAAGACGTGGGACCAGTTTCTCGATGCGTGCAAGAAGCTGAAGGCCGCGGGCATCACGCCGGTGGCGATCGGCGGCCGCGATGCGTGGACGCTCGCCGGCTGGTTCGATTATCTCGACCTGCGGCTGAACGGCAACGCGTTCCACCAGCAACTGATGGCCGGCGACGTGCCGTACACCGACCCGCGCGTGAAGAAGGTCTACACGACGTGGAAATCGCTGATCGATGCCGGTTACTTCATCGACAACGCGCTGTCCTACGATCTCGACGGCGCGCAGCCGTTCCTGTTCCAGGGCAAGGCCGCGATGATGCTGATGGGCACCTTCATCGCGGCGGGTTTCCCGCCGAACGTCAAGCAGGAAATGGGCTACTACCGCTTCCCGATCATCGACCCGAAGGTGCCGACCGCGGAGGACGGCCCGGTCGAATCGCTGCATATCCCGACCAAGGCGAAGAACAAGGCCGACGCGCACACGTTCCTCGCGTTCGTCGAAACGCCGGAGATCGGCGCGAAGCTGGCCGAAGGGCTCGGCTCGCTGTCGGCCAACAGCAAGTCGCCGGAGCCGGCCGATCCGATCTCGCGCATCGGCTTCCGGATCCTCGCCGACACGAAGGGCGGCGTCGCGCAGTTCTACGATCGCGACATGACCAAGGAAATGGCCGACGAAGGGATGAAGGGCATGCAGCAGTTCCTCGCGAATCCCGCGCAGCTCGATACGGTGCTCGCGCAGCTCGAACAGACCCGCAAGCGAATCTACAAGAAGTGACCGCGTGACCCAACCGGCGGCCGCGCGCCGCCGTGTCCGTTCAGGAGGCTTGCCGTGTCCAGTCCGATCGCGTCCCCCCCGCCCGCCGGCACCGCGCCGCCGCGCGGCCCATCCGCCACCACGCTGCCCGCGCGCCGCCCGTCGCCCGCCGTGCGGCGGCAACGGCGCGCCGCGTGGCTCTTTCTCGCGCCGGCCTGCGCGATGGTAGCCGTCTATGTGATCTGGCCGATCCTGTCGACGCTGTGGCTGAGCCTGTACAACTGGGACGGGATGACCGAACGCACCTTCGTCGGTCTCGCGAACTATGCGGAGCTGCTGCACGCGCCGACGTTCTACACGGCGCTGCGCAACAACGTGATCTGGCTCGCGCTGTTCATGCTCGCGCCGCCGCTCGGCCTCGCGCTCGCGCTGTACCTGAACCAGGCGGTCGGCGGCATCCGGCTCGTGAAATCGCTGTTCTTCGCGCCGTTCGTGCTGTCGGGCGTGGTCGTCGGGCTGATCTTCTCGTGGTTCTACGATCCGACCTTCGGGCTGCTCGCGCTGCTCGCCGGGCATGGCATCCCGGTGCTCGGCGACGCGCGCTATGCGACGTTCGGGATCGTGTTCGCCGCGCTGTGGCCGCAAACGGCGTACTGCATGATCCTGTACCTGACCGGGCTCACGTCGGTCAACCCGGAACAGATCGAGGCCGCGCGGATGGAAGGCGCGCGCGGATTCGCGCTGCTGTGGCACGTCGTGCTGCCGCAACTGCGGCCGACCACCTTCATGGCGATCGTCGTCACGGTGATCGGCGCGCTGCGCAGCTTCGACCTGATCTCGGTGATGACGGGCGGCGGCCCGTTCGAAAGCTCGACCGTGCTCGCGTATTACATGTACGACCAGGCGATCAAGTACTACCGGCTCGGCTATTCCGCGTCGATCGCGGTCGTGCTGTTCGCGATCATGCTCGTCTACATCGTGTTCCAGTTGCGCCGCATGCTGCGCAACGAGCAGTGACCTTTCGGGAGTGCGCTCATCATGTTTCCGACACCCGTTGCCCACTGGAAGCCGGTATCGCGCCGGCTGTACAAGCTGTCGCTGCCCGTCGCGCTGCTCGTCTGGCTGCTGCCGATGATCGCGGTGTTCGTCACGTCGGTGCGCTCGACCGAGGAACTCGTCGAAGGTCATTACTGGGACTGGCCGCGCCGCTTCGCGATGATCGAGAACTATCGCGACGCGCTGACCACGTCGCCGATGCTGCATTACTTCTGGAACAGCGTGCAGATCACCGTGCCGTCGGTCATCGGCTCGATCGCGCTCGCGGCGATGGCCGGCTTCGCGCTCGCCACCTATCGGTTTCGCGGCAATACCGCGCTGTTCGGCACGTTCGTCGCCGGCAATTTCGTGCCGGTGCAGGTGTTGATGATTCCGGTGCGCGACCTGTCGCTGCGGCTCGGCGTGTTCAATACCGTCGAAGCGCTGATTCTGTTTCACGTCGCGTTCCAGACGGGCTTCTGCACGCTGTTCCTGCGCAACTTCATCAAGCAGTTGCCGTTCGAGCTGATCGAGGCGGCGCGCATCGAAGGCGCGGGCGAATGGACGGTGTTCTGGCGAATCGTGCTGCCGTTGATCCGGCCGGCGCTGGCCGCACTCGCGATTCTCGTGTTCACGTTCGTGTGGAACGATTACTTCTGGGCGCTGTGCCTCACGCAAGGCGACGAGGCGGCGCCGATCACGGCGGGTGTCGCGGCGCTGAAGGGGCAATGGACGACGTCGTGGAATCTCGTATCGGCCGGGTCGATTCTCGCCGCGCTGCCGTCGGTCGCGATGTTCTTCGCGATGCAGAAGCATTTCGTCGCGGGGCTCACGTTCGGCGCGACGAAAGGCTGAACGCGCGCCGGCTGCGTCTTCGTATCTCCCCCTCCGCATCGTGAGGTTGCCCGCTTCGGCGGGCTTTTTTTTGCGGATTCTGTTGCGGATTCGGGTAGGGTCCCCTGGCGAACCTGGCCCGCCGTCCAGGCTTCAACGCCATCGACCGATTACACTCGTCGCTCGCCGGGGGTTCGACGCGCGTGGGCGTCAGGGCACGACTTTGCCCGACATCGATTCAACTAGGCATACTTGTCGCCGACCGTACTGCGAATCGGATGGGTGTCGTACACGATGATCATCCGTTCGATGAGCCCCGCCGTGTCGAACTCGAACACGTCGACGCACTCGAAGCGCGCCACCGAACCGTCTTTCAGGCCCCAGTCGTAGATGAAGTAACCTGTCGCACGTCGAGCCCCGCTCGTGCTGACGCAGATATCGATCGGTGTAATCCTGCTTTCTCCCGATGCGGCAGCGACCTTCGAAAAGAAGGGCTCGGGGTGCATCCAGCCGAGAAATGGCGAGAAAATCCGCGCGTCCGGCGTAAATAGCGCGCAAATGGCGCAGACGTCGCCTCGCTCCAGTTCCCGAAGGTAAGCGCGAACCTGTTCCGTGTAGAGTGATTCCGACGTTGAGCCCAAAATTATCCTCCGATCATTCGTCGACGACCCCGTTCATTCGCGAGAACAGGGCATCCGGTAGACGCACGATAGCGACGCACCGATGACCGAACAATCGAAAAATTTGCAACCCGGGTATGCGGCGCATGCATATCCGCTGGCCGATCTGACGCGCCCGCTCCCGCCGCTGGCGGCGATTCAGTCGTTCGTCGCCGCGGCGCAGCTGGGCAGCGTCAGCAAGGCCGCGGATCATCTATGCCGCACGCAAGGCGCAGTGAGCCGCCAGATACAGCAGCTGGAAACGCATTACCGATGCGCACTGTTCGTGCGCCATGTATCGGGGCTGACGTTGACGCCGGAAGGCAATGCACTGCTGACGGTCGCGGTCGACGTGCTCGCGCGATTGGTCAGGCATGCGGATGCCCATGCACGGGCGACCTCGGTTCTCACGTTGAAGTTGCCGTCCACGTTCGCCGTTCGCTGGTTGCTCCCACGGCTGCCGGACATTCATCGCGCGATGAGCGGGACGGAGCTGCGTCTCTCGACATCCGCGGACGACACGCCGGATTTCGCCACGTCCGACGTCGACGCCATCATCGTGCGGGGCACGGGGCAGTGGACCGGTATGGACGCGGTACCGCTGTTTCCCGAGCGGCTCACGCCAATGTGCGCGCCCGCATTGGCGACATCGCTGCGATCCGTTGCCGACCTCGCGCATGTCGATTTGCTCCATCCCGGGCCCAGCCGCGCAGAGTGGCGATGCTGGCTCGATCACGTGGGGGCACGCCAGATCGATGCGGGACGCGGGCTCGTATTCGATACCCTCGAATTGACGCTCGCGGCATCGACGGAAGGACACGGCATTGCAATCGGCGACCCGCGAATGGCGCGAGACCGACTCCGTGCCGGATCGCTCGTGACACCGTTCGAGGATGTGGCTGAAGACGGCCTTTCCTACTTCCTCGTCTATCCGCCCCAACGGGCGGCACAACCGAAAATTCGAGCCCTCGCCGATATCCTGCTACGACTGGCGCGAGAAGATTGATTGACAGGCGAGCATCCGATACGTGGCTCGGAGCCGATCTTCAAATGGCGCCCCCAACCTGCCGACGAATGACGGGCCCGGTCAGAGATCGCCGCGTACTTCACCGGTTCCCAGCGCGCTGCGCTGCCGGTTGACTTCCGCCCACAGCGCATCGCTGTCGTCTTCGCGCAGCACGACCATGCAGTCCAGTTGATCATCGGTTATGCCGAAGTACTCCAGAATTTCCCGCCGGACCCCCTCGATGAACTCCGCGTATTCCGGCGTTGCCTGCGCCTGCGCGTGCAGGGCGTCGTATTCCGCATCGTCCACGCCGCCGCCGTGCTCGTCGATATAGCGCGAGATCCACTGGTCTCGTTCGTGGTCGTAATCGGCCTCGGCGCGCATCGCTTGCACAGCCGTGTAGAAATCCAGTTGGGCAAATGCGGCAATCGCCGCCGTTGTCGCCTCGTCGAATGTCGTCGTCATTCCATCTCTCACTTCAGTCATCGCCCATCATGGGTCACGCGGGGAAGCCGCTATCGCACGCGGTTTCAGGTCGCGAGCGAGAAAACCGGCAGCGCGGTTCCGAACCGCCCGTATGCGTTCACTGCATCGGACGGTTCGATCGTATCGGGCACGTTGAAAGGGAAGGGTTCAGTCTATCGGGACGGTTTGCCAGGTTTGCCACGCCCGCCGGCAGATTTGCCCGCAGCCTTCCCCGCGGGCGGCTTGGCCGCCGGTTTGCTGCGCGGCTTCTGCACGCTGAACGGGCTGCCGATGGTGTAGTCGGGACCCTTGCCGGCACCCGTGGCCGTCGCATGCTGCGCCCCGGACTTGCGCTTGCCTTCGCCGCCCTGCGTATGCGGCTTCTTGCCCGGCCCCGGTTTGGCGACCGGCACGGCTTGCTGCACCTTGGGCTTCTTCGGCTTTTTCGGCTTCTTGACGATCTGACCCGTCGCGCTGGTTTCCGGCACGCGGTGTTCGGCTTCGAAACCCGGCTCTTCTTCCCGACGCAGCGTCTGCCGGATCAGCGCTTCGATCGCGGCCAATTGCGGCGCTTCATCGGCGCACACGAGCGATACCGCGACACCGCTGGCGCCCGCACGGCCGGTACGGCCGATACGGTGCACGTAGTCTTGCGCGACGATCGGCAGATCGACGTTGATCACCAGCGGCAGATCGTCGATATCCAGCCCGCGCGCCGCCACGTCGGTGGCGACCAGCATCTGCACTTCACCCGTCTTGAAACGCTCCAGCGCGCGCAAACGTGCGGGTTGCGGCTTGTCGCCGTGGATCGTATCGACTGCGTAGCCCGCTTTCTCCAGCATGAGCGCCAGATAATCGACGCCATTGCGGGTCTTGACGAATACCAGCGCATGCTCCCACTTGTTTTGGGCCACCAGGTGCATGAAGAGATCCGGCTTGTTCCGCTTGTCGACCGGCACCACCCATTGCTTGATCTTGCTCGCCGTGGCGTTGGGCGGGCTGACGCTGATGTCGACCGGGCTGCGCAGAATGCCCGCCGCCATCGTGCGGATCTCGTCGGAGAACGTGGCCGAGAACAGCAGCGTCTGGCGCTTGGCGGGCAACGCGGCAAAGACCGCGTCGAGTTCGCGCGCGAAGCCGAGATCCAGCATGCGGTCGGCTTCGTCCAGCACCAGCGTCTGCACCTGATCGAACTGCACGGCGTTCTGGCGATGGAGGTCGAGCAAGCGGCCCGGCGTGGCAACGAGCACGTCCACGCCCTTGCGCAGCTTCATCATCTGAGGATTGATGCTCACGCCGCCGTACGCGGCCAGAAATCGCAGATCGAGCCCTTTGCCGTACGCAACGAAGCTCTGCAGCACCTGTTCGGCCAGTTCTCGCGTGGGCACCAGCACCAGCACGCGCGCACGGTTGCTGGACACCGCCGGGCCGTGTTGCACCAGCCGTTGCAACAGCGGCAGCGCAAAGCCGGCCGTCTTGCCGGTGCCGGTCTGCGCGGCGGCCATGACGTCCTTGCCGCCGAGCACGGCGGGAATCGCCTTGGCCTGCACCGGCGTGGGTGTCTGGTAATTGAGGCTCTGCACATTGCGCAGCAACGGCTCGATCAGGCCAAGCGAGGCAAAAGACATGGACGTATTCCGGGCGAAAACCACAATTCTAGCGGTTACCGTCCCGGTTGCGCCCCACCCGCGCCGCCGCGCAACCGCATGTCCACCGCCCCGCGTCGGGACCGTGTCGAGCGACCGGATCGCGTCGACGAGCACACTGCACCAGCGCGCCTCGTCCTGGCGGATATGGGCGGCTCGGCCGGCCCCCATTCGCTGACGCAACCCGAACTCGCGACGACACTCCGCGACAACAAGCTCGATGCGCTGGAAGCCGCGCAGCCCGACCTGATTGTCATCGCCAACGTCGGCTGCCAGACTCGTCTGAACGGCGCGGGCCGCACGCCCGCGCGTCACTGGATCGAGCTCGCCGACAACCGGCTGGTCGACTGACCGGCGATTCCGGAGGAAAGCCATGCAAACGAAACCCGAACTCGAACTGGCCGATGCCGAGCGCATGCTCGCCGCTGCCCGCGAGGAAGCGGAACGCCACGGCTGGGCCGTGTCGATCGCCGTCGTCGACGATGGCGGGCACCTGCTCGCGTTCGCGCGGCTGAACGGCGCATCGCCGGCCAGCAGCTACCTTGCGCAGGACAAGGCGCGTGCGGCGGCGCTCGGCCGTCGCGACACGAAGGCGTATGAGGATATGATCAACGGTGGCCGCACCGCGTTTCTGAGCGCGCCGCTGACGGGATTGCTCGAAGGCGGCGTGCCGGTTACGGTCGGCGGCCGGATAACGGGCGCGATCGGCGTGTCTGGCGTAAAGTCCGAACAGGACGCGCAGATCGCCCGCGCCGGCACACGCAGCGTCGCGGAATAACCAGCCAAGCCGCGCACGCGTTTTTCATTCCCCGGGAGGATTCACGATGATCGACCAAGCAGGACTGCAAGTCGCGCCAGCGCTGAGCCAGTTCATTGAAAACGAAGCGCTGCCGGGCACCGGCATCGACAAGGCCGCGTTCTGGAGCGGTTTCTCGGCCCTGGTGCACGATCTCGCGCCGCGCAACCGCGAGCTGCTCGCCGAGCGCGACCGCCTGCAGCAGGAACTCGACGCGTGGCATCGCGCGCACCCCGGCCCGGTACGCGACCATGCCGCGTATCGCGCATTCCTCGAACGAATCGGCTATCTCGTGCCGGTCCCGTCGAACGTCGCGGCAGCCACCGCGAACGTCGACAGCGAGATCGCCACGCAGGCCGGCCCGCAGCTCGTCGTGCCGCTGTCGAACGCGCGCTATGCGCTGAACGCCGCGAACGCGCGCTGGGGCAGCCTGTACGACGCGCTGTACGGCACCGATGCACTGCCGGAAGACGGCGGCGCCGAACGCACGTCGGCCTACAACCCGACGCGCGGCCAGCGCGTGATCGACTACGCGCGCGGCGTGCTCGACAACGCCGCGCCGCTCGCGAGCGGCTCGCACCGCGACGCACTGCGCTACCGCGTGCAGGACGGCCAGCTTGCGGTCGAAACCGGCAAGGGCGTCGTGCATCTCGCGCAGCCCGCGCAGTTCGTCGGCTACCAGGGTGCGGCCGACGCGCCGTCCGCGATCCTGCTGAAGCACAACGGCCTGCACCTCGAGATCCAGATCGATGCGTCGACACCGATCGGTCGCGCCGATCTCGCGAACGTGAAGGACGTCGTGCTCGAAGCCGCGGTCAGCACGATCATCGACTGCGAGGATTCGGTCGCGGCGGTCGACGCCGACGACAAGGTCCAGCTCTACCGCAACTGGCTCGGCCTGATGCAGGGCACGCTCGCCGAGGAAGTCGCGAAGGGCGGCAAGCTCTTCACGCGCCGCCTGAACGCCGATCGCGAGTACACGACGCCGGCCGGCGGCACGCTGTCGCTGCACGGCCGCTCGCTGCTGTTCGTGCGCAACGTCGGCCACCTGATGACCAACGGCGCGGTGCTCGACCGCGACGGCAACGAGATTCCGGAAGGGATTCTCGACGGTGTCGTCACGACGCTGTGCGCGCTGCACGACCTGAAGGCCAAACGCAATTCGCGCACGGGCTCGATCTACATCGTGAAGCCGAAAATGCACGGCCCGGCCGAAGTCGCGTTCGCCGACACGCTGTTCGCGCGCATCGAGGATCTGTACGGCCTGCCGCGCAACACGCTGAAGATGGGCATCATGGACGAGGAGCGCCGCACCAGCGTGAACCTCGCCGCGTGTATCGCCGCGGCCGCCGCGCGCGTCGCGTTCATCAACACCGGCTTCCTCGACCGCACCGGCGACGAGATGCACACCGCGATGGAGGCGGGCCCGATGATCCGCAAGGGCGACATGAAATCGTCGGCGTGGATCCAGTCGTACGAGCGCAACAACGTGCTCGCGGGCCTGTCGGCCGGCCTGCGCGGCCGCGCGCAGATCGGCAAGGGCATGTGGGCGATGCCGGACCTGATGCACGCGATGCTCGAGCAGAAGATCGCGCATCCGCGCGCCGGCGCGAACACCGCGTGGGTGCCGTCGCCGACCGCCGCGACGCTGCACGCGCTGCACTACCACCTCGTCGACGTGCAGGCCGTCCAGCAGGAACTCGAGAAGACGCCGTACGCGAGCGAGCGCGACGCGCTGCTCGAAGGGCTGCTGACGGTGCCGGTCGTCGAGCGCGCCGCGTGGAGCGAAGCCGAGATCCTGAGCGAGGTCGAGAACAACGCGCAGGGCATCCTCGGCTACGTCGTGCGCTGGGTCGAACAGGGCGTCGGCTGCTCGAAGGTGCCGGATATCCACGACGTCGGCCTGATGGAAGATCGCGCGACGCTGCGCATTTCGAGCCAGCACATCGCGAACTGGCTGCGCCACGGCGTGATCACCGAGGCGTTCGTGCTCGACGTGTTCAAGCGGATGGCCCGCGTCGTCGATCAGCAGAACGCCGGCGACCCGAACTACCGCCCGATGGCGCCCGGCTACGACCAGTCGACCGCGTTCCAGGCCGCGTGCGCGCTCGCGCTGCAAGGTACGTCGCAGCCGAGCGGCTATACCGAGCCGCTGCTGCACCGGTTCCGGCTCGCGTTCAAGGCGCAACAGCACGGCGCATGATCCTGCGCATGCGGGCGCTCCCGCATGCCGGGCGCCGGCTGCACGCCGGTCTTGCGAAACGGGCAGCCTCGCGGCTGCCCGTTTTCATATTCGCGTTCACCCGACCGTCGAAACCGATAATGGGCGCCTGTCGCGCACTTTCGTGGACGATGCCGCCGGCCGTTAATCCGCCGGTATCCGCAACCGTTTGCCGCGCGACCTGTCCCGCCGCCCCGCAAAGCCTTGCGCCGCAACGCTCCGCCCGATATCGGCAAGCGCCGGATTACGCCGTAATTTGACCCTGATCAACAGGTTGCGACATTTTCCGCGCACGCAAACACGCGCGTTATACTCCGTGGCATTCGCATCGCGCGATTCGTCGGACCGTCGAATTGCAGCAGACGTTACCTGTGAATACAGGCTTCATCGGTTTATCCGGCCGCGATTGCCGATAATCGGTACCCGTTTTCTCCGCTGAACGCAACGCATCCACGGGAAGGGCTGCGCACCGGATCGCCACCGGTAGTCATACGAACAATCGCATCGGCCCGCCGCGCGGCGACGATGCCCCCGATCCACGGACCATGGCAGAAACCGACTACGCAATGCCCAGCGAATCCGGCCTGACGAGTCGTGTCGCCGCTCATCTGCGCCGGTTCCTGCTGCCACACCTGATTTTCTATACGGGGCTGCTGATCGCGCTGATCCTGCTGCTCCTGTGCGGAATCGTGCTGTACGAAGGCCGGATCGACGCGCGCGACCGCTCGCGCAGCATGCAACAGAACCTCGCGCTGATGGCGTCGTGGGACATCGAACGCAACATCGAGATCTATTCGCTTTCGCTGCAGGCCGTCGTCGAAGGCATGAACGACCCCGCGGTCGTCGCATTGCCGATGCCGATGCGCCGCCAGGTGCTGTTCGACCGCGCGACGACGGCCAAGTACCTCGGCGGCATCTACGTGCTCGACGCGAAAGGCGACATCGCGGTCGACGGCAAGAGCGACGTGCCGCGCAAGGCCAACTTCGGCAACGAGCCGTACTTCACCGTGCACCGCGACCGGCCCGACGTCGGCCTGTATGTCAGCGATCCGTATCATTCGCGGCTGCGCGGCGGCTCGCCGAGCATCGCGCTCAGCCGACGCATTACGCGGCCCGACGGCTCGTTCGGCGGCGTCGCCGTGATGTCGATCCGGCTCGAATATTTCCAGAACCTGTTCTCGCGCCTGTCGCTCGGCGATCGCGGCTCGGTCGCGCTGATCAACACGGACGGCAAGATGGTCGCGCGCGAGCCGTACGACCCCAAAATCGTCGGCCGCGACATCAGCCGCGCGAGCACGTTCCGGCACTTCATGACCGCCAGCGAAGGCAGCTTCGCCGATACCGCGTCGATCGACGGCGTGCGGCGCCTGTACGTGTTCCGGCACCTCGAACACCTGCCGCTCATCGTCATGGTCGCGCGCTCGGAAGCGGACACCTACGCCGCATGGTACGACCGTGCGATCCCGATCGGCTCCGCGATGGCCGCGCTCGCGATCGGCTTCGTCGGCCTGTCGCTGCTGCTCGACGTGCAATTGCGCAAGCGTCATCGCGCGGAAACCGAGCTGCAGGCGCTCGCGCGCACCGACGGTCTGACGGGCCTCGACAACCGCCGGATGCTCGACGTCACGCTCGCGCGCGAATGGCGCCGCGCCGCGCGCTCGCAACATGCGCTGTCGCTGCTGTTCATCGACGTCGACGACTTCAAGCGCTACAACGACACGCAGGGCCACCAGGCCGGCGACGACGCGCTCGCCGCGGTCGGCCACTGCGTCGCCGGCTGCCTGCGCCGCCCGGCCGACTATGCGGCGCGCTACGGCGGCGAGGAATTCGTCGTGGTGCTGCCGGACATCGACACGGCCGGCGCGGTAACGATCGCCGAAACGATCCGCACGGGCATCATCGATCTCGGCATCCGGCACGACGCCGGCACGGTCGGCCGGCTGACGGTGAGCATCGGCGTGACGACCAGCTATCCCGAACGCGACGACAACATCCAGGCTGCGCTCAAGCGTGCCGACGATGCGCTGTATCGGGCGAAGGAAGGCGGGCGCAATCGCGTCGTCGTGCAGGCGGCCACGCTGGCCGACGATCTCGAATCGCGGCGGGCCTGAGCGTCCAGGCAGCGGGGGCGGCCGCCGTCCGCATGCAAAATCGTCGACAATACCGGCTCGATACGCCGCCGCGCGGCCGCGCGGCTGATGCACCCGGCCCGCGGCGCCTGGCCGGCCGCGCCTAGCCGGCCGCGCCGCTTCGCACCACCATGAGACTCAAGGCAAAGATCTTCCTTCTGGCCATCGTGCCGTTCCTGCTCGCGATCGCCGGCATCGGCTTCGGCGTGCGCCAGCAGGCGACGTCGCTCGCGCGCACCCAGCATGCGACGATCCAGGCCGCGTACCTGTCGAGCAAGGAAGTCGAACTGAAACACTACGTCGAGCTCGCGACCAGCGCGATCATGCCGCTCTACGACGCGAGCGGCCGCAACGCGCGCGACGACGCGCTGCTGCGCACGCAGGCGCTCGCGATGCTGCAGAAGATGGATTTCGGCCCCGACGGCTATTTCTTCGTCTACGACCTGCACGGCAATTCGCTGATGCATCCGCGCGAGCCCGAGCGCGTCGGCCACAACTTCTGGTCGATGCGCGATCCGCAAGGCGCGCTGACCATCCAGAAGCTGATCGGCGCGGCCTCGCAGGGCGGCGGCTACGTGCGCTACGCATGGCAGCGGCCGTCGACGGGCCGCGTCGCGCCGAAGCTCGGCTACGTCGTCGCGCTCGAGCGCTGGGGCTGGATGGTCGGCACCGGCATCTATCTCGACGACGTCGACACCGCACTGCAGCGCATCGACGCGCGCGCGTCCGCGAACATCGAGCGCACGATGAGCTGGCTCACCGCGATCGCGCTCACCGGCGCGGCGGCGATCGCCGTGTGCGCGCTGGTGCTGAACGTCAGCGAGTCGCGCAGCGCCGATGCGAAGCTCAAGCTGCTCGCGCAGCGCGTCGTCGAATCGCAGGAGCAGGAGCGCGCGCGGCTGTCGCGCGAACTGCACGACGGGATCAGCCAGATGATGGTGTCCGCGAAGCTGATGCTCGAATCCGCGCTCGCGCGCTTCGAGCGCGGCACGTCGCGCATGCCCGAAGCCGAGCAGGCGCTCGCGTCGGGCGTCGGGCGGCTCGGCGACACGCTGCGCGAAGTCCGGCGCATCTCGCATGCGCTGCGGCCGTCGATGCTCGACGATCTCGGCCTCGCGGCCGCGCTCGAGCAACTCGTACGCGAGCTGGGCGCCGAAAGCGGCATCGACATCGGCTATACGCAGGTCGCGCACAGCGGCACGCGGCCGCTGCCCGAAGCCGTCAACACCGCGCTGTTCCGGATCGCGCAGGAAGCGCTGAGCAACATCGTGCATCATGCGCGGGCGTCGCGCGCGGCCGTCACGCTCGACGTCGGCGCGCAAACCGTCACGCTGACGATCGCCGACAACGGCTGCGGCTTCGACGCCGAACGCTCGCAGGCCGACGCGCGCCGCGGTATCGGCCTGCGCAACATGCGCGAGCGCCTCGACGCGCTCGGCGGCACGTTGTCGATCACGTCGCAGGTCGGCCATACCGTCGTGGCCGCACGTGTGCCGCTGCAGCGCGCCGCCGCCTGAGCACGCGCCCCCCAACCGGAGACCTTTGCCCATGAGCGCCCCCGATACCGCCCGTCCCGCCGCCCGACTGCTGCTCGTCGACGATCACCCGCTCGTGCGCGACGGCTTGCGGATGCGGCTCGAAGCGGCCGACCTGTCGGTGGTCGGCGAGGCCGGCAACGCGGACGAGGCGCTCGCGCTGGCCGCGTCGCTCGAACCCGATCTCGCGCTGATGGACGTCGGCATGAACGGCATGAACGGCATCACGCTCGCCGGCGTGTTCCACGAGCGTTTTCCGGGCATTCGCGTGCTGATGCTGTCGATGCACGACAACATCGAGTACGTGACGCAGGCGGTGCGCGCCGGCGCGAGCGGCTATCTGCTGAAGGATTCGCCCGCGAGCGAGATCGTCCGCGCGATCGGCGCGGTGCTGGCCGGGCAGACGTTCTTCAGCGAAGGGCTGGCCGCGCGGATGATCCAGGCCAGCGCGACCGCGTCGCCGCTGGATCGATTGACGCCGCGCGAACGCGACATCCTCGACGCGCTGGCCGAAGGGCTGTCGAGCAAGCAGATCGCGCAACAGACGGGGCTGTCGGTGCGCACGGTCGAGACGCACCGGCTCAACCTGAAACGCAAGCTGGAGATCGAAGGGCAGGCCGAGTTGATCAAGTTCGCGGTCGAGCATCGGCGGCGGTAGGCGCGCCTGTCGAGCCGATCCGCCGCGAAAGGCGCGACCGATCACATCATCGCGGCGCCGGAAACGGATCGCGCCGCGTTCGTCGAAGCGGTGGTCGACGATTGCGTGCGGATGCCCGGCGTCGGCGCATAACGCGCAGTCGACGCGCCGCGATGAAAAAAGGGCGCCCTCTGGGCGCCCTTCGTGCCTCCGGACCGCGGCGTTGCAGCAGCCGTCAGTTCGTCCGCGAATTGTGCTTCTGCAGATACGCGATCAGCCCGTCGATCCCGCCCGTCGCGATCTGGCTCTTGAACTGGCCCTGGTAGACCTGGATCAGCCACGCACCCGACATGTCGATGTCGTAGATCTTCCAGTCGTTGCCGACCTTGCCCAGACGATAGCCGACCGACTGGCTGTCGCCCGGCGTCGTGACCGTCGACTGCACGAGCGCGTCGGCGCCCGACGCGCCGCCGGCCTTGAACGAGAACTTCGCGTCCTGGTTGCCGAGCTGCGCGAGCGACGCGGCGTAGGTGCGCGTCATCAGCAACCGGAACTGCTTGTACAGCTCCTGCTGCTGTTGCGGCGTGGCCTGCTTCCACGCGTCGCCGACCGCAATGCGGGTCGTGCGCTCGAAGTTCGTCACGGGCAGGAAACGCTGCTCGACGACTTGGGTGATTTTCGCCATGTCACCGCCGCGCGCGGCCGGATCGGCCTTCATCGCATTGACGGTGCCCTCGACCGCGGTGCGGACGACATCGACCGGCGCGCTCTGCGCGAAAGCGGAAACCGACACGGCGGCCGCCGCGACGAAAGCAAACAAATGACGTTTCATACGAATTTCGCACTCGATGGGAAAAAACGGCCGGCGCTTTGCATCGGCCGGTGGAGCAAAGTATACCGGGCCTGACGCCGCGGTGCCGCCCGGTGACCGACTGTTACCTTTCAGCGCCGTTTGTCACAGGCGGGCGAGCGAGTGTCGACGCACCGCCGCGCCGATTATGTAAATATCCCCATACAAATGAGCCGGTCGCGCGATCCGTTTGCCACGTCTGGAGCAAATATCCTTCCCGCCCCGAATCTCCACGACGTCACGACCGTCGCCACGCCGCGCCGGTATACTTGGCTACTTTGCCCTAGCCAGCCGCTCCCCACCGCCACATGGTGACATCTCTCATCGTCCGACTCGTTGCGTGGTCGGTGCGCCGCCCCGTCTGGGTCGTCGTCCTGTCGCTCGTCATCGCCGCCTTCAGCGGCGTCTACGTCGCGCAGCATTTCAAGATCAACACCGACATCAGCAAGCTCGTCGATGCGGAACCGCAATGGGCCGCGCTCGGCAAGGCCGTCGACAAAGCGTTCCCGCAACGCAACGGCACGATCCTCGCGGTCGTCGAGGCGCCCGCGCCCGAATTCGCGACGGCCGCCGCGCATGCGCTGACCGAAGCACTGCAGAAGGACGCCGCCGCCGGCCGCATCGGCCCGGTCGCCGAACCGGGCGGCGGGCCGTTCTTCGAGCACAACGGGCTGCTGTTCCTGTCGCCGCAGGAGGTCTCCGATACGACCGCGCAACTCGCGAGCGCGCGCCCGCTCGTCAACGAACTCGCGAAGAACCCGAGCCTCGCCGGGCTCGCCACCACGCTGTCCACCACGCTCGGCCAGCCGCTCCTGACCGGCCAGGTGAAACTGCCCGCGATGGCGAAGCTGCTCGCGCGCAGCGCGGCGACGGTCGACGACGTGCTGGCCGGCAAGCCGGCCGCGTTCTCGTGGCGCGCGCTGGTCGACAACGATGCCGCGCGGCAGCCCGCGCGCGCGTTCGTCACCGTGCAGCCGGTGGTCAACTACGGCGCGCTGAAGGCCGGCGCGGCAACGAGCCAGGTGATCCGCGACGCGGCCCGCTCGCTCGACCTCGAAAAACGCTACGGCGCGGCCGTGCGCCTGACCGGCGAACAGCCGCTCGCCGACGACGAATTCGCATCGGTCGAAGACGGCGCCGCGCTCAACGGCGCGCTCACGCTGCTCGCCGTGCTCGTCATCCTGTGGCTGGCGCTGCGCTCGAAGCGGATGATCGGCTCGGTGCTCGTCACGCTGTTCGTCGGCCTCGTCGTGACGGCGGCGCTCGGCCTCGCGATGGTCGGCTCGCTGAACATGATCTCGGTCGCGTTCATGGTGCTGTTCGTCGGCCTCGGCGTCGACTTCTCGATTCAGTACGGCGTGAAGTACCGCGAGGAACGCTTCCGCGACGCGCGCATCGATCACGCGCTGATCGGCGCCGCCCACTCGATGGGCATGCCGCTCGCGCTGGCCACCGCTGCCGTCGCGGCGAGCTTCTTCTCGTTCATTCCCACCGCCTATCGCGGCGTATCCGAGCTCGGCCTGATCGCGGGCGTCGGGATGTTCGTCGCACTGCTGACCACGCTCACGCTGCTGCCGGCGTTGCTGCGTCTGTTCGCGCCGCCGGGCGAATCGAAGACGCCGGGCTTTCCGTGGCTCGCGCCGGTCGACGATTACCTCGATCGCCATCGCAAGCCGATCCTGATCGGCACGCTCGCGGTCGTGATCGGCGCGCTGCCGCTACTCGCGTTCCTGCATTTCGACTTCAACCCGCTGCACCTGAAGGATCCGAACAGCGAATCGATGGCGACGCTGCTCGCGCTGAAGGATTCGCCGCAAGCCGCCGTCAACGACGTCACGCTGCTCGCGCCGTCGCTCGCGCAAGCCGATGCAGCCGCGAAGCGCCTCGACGCGCTGCCCGAAGTCGGCCGCACGACCACGCTGTCGACCTTCATCCCCGCCGACCAGCCGGCCAAGCGCGCGGCGATCGCCGCGGCCGCGAGCGAGCTGCTGCCCGCGCTGACGCAGCCGGCCGCGCCGCCCGCGACCGACGCGCAACGCGTGGCGGCGCTCAAGCGCGTGTCCGACCTGCTGAGCTACGCGGCCGAAGATCACCCGGGCCCGGGCGCCGCGGCCGCGCAGCACCTGTCCGCGTCGCTCGCGAAGCTCGCCGCCGCCGACGGCGCGACGCGCGACCGTGCCGAACGTGCGTTCTCCGATACGCTGCGCATCGCGCTCAACCAGCTCGCGTCGCTGCTGCAGCCGCAGGACATCACGCGCGAATCGCTGCCGCCGCAGGTCGTGCGCGACTGGGTCGCGCCGGACGGCCACGCGCTCGTGCAGATCTCGCCGAAGGTGCCGAAGGGCGTCGACCCGAACGATGACACGATGCTGCGCCGTTTCGCCAAGGCCGTGAAGGCCGCGGAACCCGGCGCGACCGGCGGGCCGATCTCGATCCTGCATTCGGCCGACACGATCATCAACGCGTTCCTGCACGCGGCGCTGTGGTCGATCATCTCGATCACGATCCTGCTGTGGGTCACGCTGCGCCGCTTCGGCGACGTGCTGCGCACGCTGGTGCCGCTGCTCGTGTCGGGCATCGTGACGCTCGAGATGTGCGTCGTGCTCGGCATGTCGCTGAACTTCGCGAACATCATCGCGCTGCCGCTGATGCTCGGCGTCGGCGTCGCGTTCAAGGTGTATTTCGTGATGGCGTGGCGCGCAGGGCAGACGGGGCTGCTGCATTCGAGCCTCACGCACGCCGTGCTGTTCAGCGCCGCGACGACGGCGACCGCATTCGGCAGCCTGTGGCTGTCGCACCATCCGGGCACGTCGAGCATGGGCAAGCTGCTCGCGCTGGCCCTGACCTGTACGCTGATCGGCGCCGTGGTGTTCCAGCCCGTCCTGATGGGCAAACCGCGCGTCAAACGCGCCAAGAACCAATCGCAAGGAATCAATGAATAAGGTGCGAATCATTGCGGCGACCGTCGCCGCCAGCGCGATGCTGACCGGCTGCGCGACGGGACCGAACCGCAATCCCAACGACCCGCTCGAGCCGATGAACCGGGCGATGTACAAGTTCAACGACACGGTCGATTCGAACATCGCGGTGCCGATCGCGAAGGGTTACCAGAAGATCACGCCGACGCCGGTGCGCACCGCGATCAGCAACTTCTTCTCGAACCTCGGCGATCTCGGCAACATGGCGAACAACCTGCTGCAGTTGCGCATCACCGATGCGACGCAGGATCTGATGCGCGTGGCGATGAACTCGCTGTTCGGCGTCGCCGGCCTGATCGACATCGCGACGCCGGCCGGGCTGCCGAAGCATCATCAGGATTTCGGACTGACGATGGCGCGCTGGGGCATGCCGTCCGGTCCGTACCTCGTGCTGCCCGTGTTCGGGCCGAGCACGATCCGCGACGGCGTCGGCCGCGCGGTGGACGTGCGCTTCAACCTGCTGAACTACATCGAGCCGGCCGCGCGCAATCCGATGTACATCGCGCAGTTCATCAGCGCGCGCTCGGACCTGCTCGGCGCGACCGACCTGCTGAAGCAGGCCGCGCTCGACCCGTATTCGTTCGTGCGCGACGCGTACCTGCAGCAGCGCAAGTCGTTGACGTACCGGGGCCAGTCGGCGTCGGCCGCGCCGCCGAGCTACAACGAACCGGGCGAATCGGGTGCCGTGCCGGCGGCCGCGCCGGGCGTGCCGGGGCTGCCGAACTACGAGGATCCGGGCGATGCGGGCGGCGCATCGGGCGCCGCGCCGAACAACGCACCGGCCGCGCCGGGATTGCCGCAATACGACGATCCGGGCGCGGACAATGCGATGCCCGCAAGCGCACCGGCTGCCGCGCCGGTCGCTGCGTCGGCGGCTGCACCGGCGGCCGCTTCGGCCGGTGAGACGACAACGCCGGCCGCCAACGGCGCGCCGATTGCGCCGGCGATGCCGACACCGCCCGCGAGCAGCCCGGCCGCGCAGTAACGCCGCAACGGCGGCCGCGCAAAAGCAAAGAGCGCTGCATGTGTGCAGCGCTCTTTTTTTGTCCGCGCGAAACGGCGGACCGGAAAGCGGGGGAAGACGGCGGCGGTGCGTGCCGCTCAGACGATCCGCATCGCGCCCGCCCGCTCGAACGCGTGCCGCGCCTGGATCAGGGTCGTGCGCGCCGCGCGCGCGTCGCTGGCGACCTGCAGCAGCGGGCCGAGCTGCGACGGCTGCTTCAGCAATTCGCGCAGGATCGGCAGGATCGCCGTGCTGCCGTCGTCGCGCAGGCCGGCCGTTGCCGCACGCGGCAGCGTGCGCCACGCCGGATCGACGATCGCGCGACACACCGCGAACGGCACGCCGCGCGCGGCCGCGAACGCGGCGGCGATGTGCGACTCCATGTCGACGGCCAGCGCGCCTTTCGCGCGATGCAGCGACGCCTTGTCCTGTTCGCCGACGACCGGCGCCCCGACGGCCGCGACCGTGCCGCGCGCGACCCGCGCCCACAACGGCGTGTCGTGCAGCGCGGCGACGAGCCGCGTGCTCCAGCCCGCATCGGTCTCCACGCGGCCGAACGGCCCGTCGATCGCGCTCGCGATCACGAGCGCGCCCGGCGCCAGATCCGGCGCGAGGCCGCCCGCCGTGCCGAAGCTGACGATGCCCGCGCAACCGTGCGCGGTCGCATCGGTCAATGCGCGCTCGAGCCGGTCGGCCCGCGCGGCGAACACGGCCTCGACGCCGTGGCCGCGCGCGATGCGCGCCTCGAACGCCATCCCCGTCACCGCGATGACGGGCAATGCGCCGTTGTGCCGTGACATGCCCACGCGTTACATCCCGACCGTGACGCGCGTCTCGTTCGCGCGCTTCAGGTTGCGGTAGCGCGCGAGCGCCCACAGCGGGAAGAACTTGCGATAGCCGTGGTAGCGCAGGTAGAACACGCGCGGGAAGCCGGTCGCGGTGAAGCGCGTCTCGTCCCACAAGCCTTCTTCGTTCTGCCGGGCGACCAGGTAGTCGATGCCGCGCGCGACGGCCGGATTGTTCACTTCGCCGGCCGCCATCAGGCCGAGCAGCGCCCACGCCGTCTGCGACGCCGTGCTCGGTGCCTGTTCGAATCCGCGGTAGTTCAGTTTGTAGCTGTCGCCGTCCTCGCCCCAGCCGCCGTCCTTGTTCTGGATCGACAGCAGCCACTGCGCAGCGCGCTTCATGCGCGGATCGTCCGGCGTCAGGCCGGCCGCGTTCAGCGAGCACAGCGCGGTCCACGTGCCGTACACGTAGTTCATCCCCCAGCGGCCGTACCAGCTGCCGTCCGGCTCCTGTTCCTTCAGCATGTAATCGAGCGCGCGGCGGGCCGGCTCGCTGTTCAGCGGCGTCTCGCCGAGCTGCGACAGCATCGACAGGCAGCGGCCCGATACGTCGGCCGTCGGCGGATCGAGCAGCGCGCCGTGATCGGAAAACGGGATGTTGTTCAGGTAGTACTGCGTGTTTTCCGGTTCGAACGCGCCCCAGCCGCCGTCGCTGCTCTGCATGCCGACGACCCATTCGCGCGCACGCGCCATCGATTCGCGATACGTGTCCGACTGCGTGAGCTTCTGCGCGCGGTCCATCGCCATCACCACCACGGCCGTATCGTCGACGTCCGGGTAGTACGCGTTCGCGTACTGGAACGCCCAGCCGCCGGGCCGAACGTTCGGGCGGCGCGAGATCCAGTCGCCGCGCACGTCGAGGATCTGCAGCGGGCGCAGCCATTCGAGGCCGCGCAGCACGGCTTCCTGCGCACGCGCATCGCCGGTTTCGAGCAGCGCATGCGCGGCGAGCGACGTGTCCCATACCGGCGACAGGCACGGCTGGCAATACGCTTCGTCGTCGTGCACGACGAGCAGCTTCTCGACCGACTTGCGCGCGAGCGCGCGGTTCGGATGGTCTTCCGCATAGCCGAGCACGTCGTACATCATCACCGCGTTGGCCATCGCCGGATAGATCGCGCCGAGGCCATCCTCGCCGTTCAGGCGCTCGTCGACGAACGACACGGCCTGACGGATCGCGCGTTCGCGCGTATAGCTCGGGAACAGGCCGTCGACCGCGCGCAGCGCATGGTCGACCACGCGGAAGAACGCGAACCAGCCGGCGCTCTGGTGCCCCTGGCGCGGCAGCAGCCCGGCGTTGACGGGCGGATCGATGAACAGCTCGTCGATGCGCACGCCGCGCGGGTTCTTCGCGAGCGGACGCTTCGCGTTCAGCACCAGCAGCGGCACGATCACGGTGCGCGCCCAGTACGACACCTTCGACAGGTGGAACGGGAACCACTGCGGCAGCAGCATGATCTCGACCGGCATCATCGGCACCGCGCGCCACGGAATCGCCCCGTACAGCGCGAGCTGGATGCGCGTGAACACGTTCGACATCTCGGCGCCGCCCATCGCATGGATCGCCTTGCGCGCGCGCTGCATGTGCTCGGCGTTCTCGTCGTCGCCGATCACCTTCAGCGCGAAATACGCCTTCACGCTCGCGCTGATGTTCGGCGCGCCATCGGTGAACAGCGGCCAGCCGCCGTCGGCCTGCTGGATGCGGCGCAGATATTTGCCGATCTTCCGTTCGAGCTCGAGGTTCGGCGTCTCGCCAAGATAGTGGACGAGCAGCACGTATTCGGCGGGAATCGTCGAATCGGCTTCGAGTTCGTAGACCCAGTGCCCGTCCGGTTGCTGCGCGGCCAGCAGCGCGTCGGTCGCACGCGCGACAGCCGCGTCGACGCCGGCCGGCACGGCGCCGGCGGACAAGGTAGCCATTTCGGTGAGATCGTTCATCGGTCCCTCTGTTTATTGCGTCTGGAGCACGTCCGCGGCCAGCTGGCCGGAGCGGATCGCGCCCTCGATCGTGGCGGGCAAGCCGGTGGCAATCCAGTCGCCCGCGAGTACAAGATTGGTCCAGCGCGTACGCACGGCCGGACGTTTCATTTCCTGCGACGGCACCGCCGCAAAGCCCGCGCGCGGCTCGACGACGAGCTGCCACGCGGGGATGGTTTCCGGGTTCGCGCCGCTCACGCGCGCGACGTCTTCCCAAATGCGCCGCGCGAGTGTGTCGCGCGGCATGTCGAGCCAGCGGCCCGCATCGCGGATCGTCGCCGCGAGCAGGCCGTCGCCGGTCCGCACCGCATCGACGACACCGTTGACGACGGTCGTCTGCAGCGGATCGCCGGCCGGCTTCTCGACCGCGAAATACGCGGTCACGACCGCGCTGAACGTGTCGGGCGCGGCGAGTTCGGGCACGAGCGGCTGCGCGACTTCGGGCGGCACGGCCAGCACGACCGCGTCGCCCGGCGCGAGATCGATGCGCTCGCCGCCGACCGACACCGCATCCACCGCATTGCCGTACGCGCCGAATTCGAACGCGTCGAGCCGCGAATTCAGGCGAATCTGTGCACCGCCGTGCTGCAGCATCCGCAGCGCCGGTTCGACGAACGCGCTGCCGAGCCCGCGACGCGCGACGAGCGGACGGCAGCCGGGCCCGCCCGCCGCAAACGTGCCGCACAGCGCGGCGCGCGCGAGCTCGGCGCTCGCGTGGCGCGGCTCGATATTCAGCACCCCGAGGAAAAACGGCCGCAGCCAGCGATCCCACAGCACGCCGTCGCATCGCATCGTCTGCGCGAGCGAGCGGCCCGTGCGCGCGAACGCGAGCGGGGCGAGCGCGAGGTAGTCGAGCGGCGTCGTGCCCGGCGCGCGCGACGCGGCATCGAACAGCCACGACGGCCAGCGGCCGTTGCCGAAACGCAGCGTCCAGCGCTGCTGCGACGCGATGTCCATGACCGGGAATTCAGCCAGCGCGGGCCCCGCGAGCTGATCGGCCGCGCCGATCGCGCGCAGGTAGCGCTGCGTCGCGGGCTGTCCCGCGAAAACCGTGTGCAGCCCGCTGTCGAGCGTCGTGTTCAGCGCCCCGTCGAACCACGAGCGGCAGCGGCCGCCCGCGTGTGCGTGCGCGTCGTGCAGCACGATGCGCCGCCCGCGACGTTGCAGCTCGACCGCGGCCGACAGGCCCGCGAGTCCTGCGCCGATCACGTGGACGGTTCTGGGCATCGCGTCGGTCGACTCAGAACAGCGCGTAGCGCGCGGCGATCATCAGCATGCGCGCCTTCGGCTTGCGCAGCGGCGCGCGCGGCGCGGCAAAGCCGCGTGCGATCGCGGCATCGAGAATGCAGCGATAGGCACCCGACATGATGCGCGGCGCCTTCACCTGCGCACGCGGGCAGGTGTCCATCACCGCGTCGGCCTGACGGAAGTGCTCGAGCGCGCGCTCGACGAGCGTCGCGCACACCCGCGGCAGCGCCGGATCGCGCACGATCGTCGCCGGATCCGTGATCGCGATGCCTTCGCGCGCGAGCAGTTCGCGCGGCAGGTAGCACCGGTTGATCGCCGCGTCGTCGTCGATGTCGCGCAGGATGTTCGTCAGTTGCAGCGCGCGGCCGAGGTGGTGCGACAGCGCGATCCCTTCGGCTTCCGGCATCCCGAAAATGCGCACCGACAGCCGGCCGGCCGCGCTCGCCACGCGATCGCAGAAGAGGTCGAGCGTCGGCTCGTCGGGCGCGCAGATGTCTTGCTCCGCGTCCATCGCCATTCCGTCGATCATCGCGTGGAAATCGGCGCGCTGCAGGTTGAACGCGCGGATCTCGCGATCGAGCGCGGCCAGGTGGCGCGGCGGGCGGCCGGCGAAGCATGCGTCGATGTCCGCGCGCCAGCGATCGAGGCCCGCGTTGCGCTCGGCGCGCGGCAGGTCGCTGTCGGCGATGTCGTCGACCGCGCGGCAAAACGCGTAGACCTGGAACATCGCATCGCGCTGCACGGCCGGCAGGATGCGCATCGCCAGATAGAAGGAGCTGCCCGATGTGACGGCAGCGGCGTCGGTTTCTTGTTCGTCCACGACGGAATGGGAAACGGCCAAGACGAGCTCCACGGAGACACCCACGCGGGGCGATTGAAGAAGCCATGCCCGGCTGGGATGGTCAGGGCGTCAAATGCGTGCGAGATATGCGAACGATCGACGCAGACAGGCACAAATTACCGGCCGGAAGCCGGAATTGGCCGAAAGTATAGCAATCTTTGAAGTTCGATGGCGGACGCGCGCCACGTGTGGCGGGTGTCGGGCGCCGTCTGGGCGCCCGTGCGGCCCGCTTCGGCGAATCGACGCCGCGCGGCGCGTCAGCCGTAAACGATGTCGCGCTGCAGATCGAGCGCGATGAGCCCCATTTCGCGCGTGAGCTGGAGCATCGAGCGGCGCTCGAGGCGCGAGCCCATGAAGCTCGTCACGCGCCCGTCGGGCTCGACGGTGAACTGGAAAACCGCGCCGCCCGTACCGAACCACGCGCCCGGCACGTCGGGCGATTCCTGCCAGTCGATCTGTTCGAACACGCGCGCGATGCCCGCGCGCACCAGGTCGCCCGGGCCGATCGGCGGCGCGACGTCGCCCAGATCGTCGAGCGAATAGGGGCCGGGTTTGTTCGGCTTCCGGTAGAAGAGATAGTCGACGTTCATGGGGCGCAATCGCAGGTAAAGCAACAAATTAGCGCGCTTCGGCACAAATTCAAATCGGATCAGGACGAAATGTCGCCTGCGCGACACAACGGGACGGTTCGTTGCCGGTCGAGAAACGCGGGCGCGCGATCGCGTCTCGATGCCGGCGGGTTCGTCTAAGATGACACCTTTCTCGAAAAAATACGGACACCATGGAGACGAACGACACCGCCACCCCGCAGTCCGATCCCCCCGTTTTCGTGCTGGTGCACGGCGCGTGGCATGGCGCGTGGTGCTACGCCCACGTGGCGGCCGCGCTCGCCGCGCGCGGCTACCTGTCGATCGCGCGTGACCTGCCCGCGCACGGCATCCATGCCCGCTTTCCCGCGTCGTATCTCCCACGGCCGCTCGACAAGGACGCGTTCGGCGCCGAGCCGTCGCCGGTCGCGAACACGACGCTCGACGACTACGCGACGCAGGTGATGCAGGCCGTCGACGACGCGTATGCGCTCGGCCGCGGCAAGGTCGTGCTGGTCGGGCACAGCATGGGCGGCCTCGCGATCACGGCGGCCGCCGAACGCGCGCCGGAGAAGATTGCGAAGCTCGTCTATCTCGCGGCCTTCATGCCCGCGTCGGGCGTGCCGGGCCTCGACTACGTGCGCGCGCCGGAAAACAAGGGCGAGTTGCTCGGCCCGCTGATGCTCGCGAGCCCGCGCGTGGCCGGTGCACTGCGCATCGATCCGCACAGCGGCGACGCCGCGTATCGCGAATCGATGCAGCGCGCGCTGTACGACGACGCGCCGCAGGCCGACTTCGACGCGGTCACGAACCTGATGAGCTGCGACGTGCCGGCCACGCCGTTCGCAACCGCGATCCCGACCACCGCCGCACGCTGGGGCGCGATCGACCGCCACTACATCAAGTGCCTGCAGGATCGCGTGATCCTGCCCGCGCTGCAGCAGCGCTTCATCGACGAAGCCGACGCGTTCGCGCCCGGCAATCCGACCCACGTGCACCAGCTCGACAGCAGTCATTCGCCGTTCGTGTCGCAGCCGGCCGTGCTGGCCGGCGTGCTCGCCGACATCGCGAAAAGCTGAGCGGAACGGGCGCGGCCGGTCAGGCGTACGCGACCGACCGATCGCGCCCGAGCCGCTTCGCACGATAGAGCGCGGCGTCTGCCTCGTTGACGAGCACGTCGCAGCTCAACGCGCCGGCTTTCGCGCACGCGGCGCCGACGCTCGCCGTGACCGGCACGCCGACGCCCTCGGCATCGACCGGCATGCTGCCGATCGCCTCGCGCACCTTGTCGGCCACCCGCATCGCCTCGTCGAGATTCGTGCACGGCAGCAGCAGCGCGAATTCCTCGCCGCCGAAACGGCCGAACGTATCCTGCGCGCGTACGATCGACGCGACCCGGCGCGCCGTCTCGCGCAGCACGGCGTCGCCCGCCGCATGCCCGAAGCGGTCGTTGATCGTCTTGAAGTGGTCGAGATCGAACAGCAGCACCGACAGATCGCCGCCGTAGCGCTGCCAGCGCAAGAATTCGTCGCCGAGCCGCGCCTCGAAGAAGCGCCGGTTCGCGATGCCGGTCAGCCCGTCGCGATTCGCGTGTTCGCGCAGCTTCGCGACCGCTTCCTCGCGCTCTCTTTGCATCACGCTCACGTGCGTGACGTCCGAGATCGTCACGCACACGGCTTCGACGTCACGGCCGCGCGTGAGCGGCATGAACGTGCAGTCCTGCTGCATGTAGTCGACGCCGCCCGTGATCGGCCGGTCGTGCTCGAAGCGGAACAGGTAGGGCCGCTGCTCCCACGAGCTGAAGGCGAAGCTGCCGAGCTGAAACACGCTCTCGAGCTTGCGCGACAGCCACGCGCGCGGCAGGTCCGGAAAGCAGTCGAACAGGTTGCGGCCGATCACGTCGGCGGCCGGGATGCCGCTGTGGTCCTGCATGAAGCGATTCCACATCAGGACGGTCATCGAACGGTCGAGCACGAACAGGCCGAAGCCGACCCGCTCGATCACGAGGTCGCTCAGCGACGGGGCGGCGGCCGTCATAGCGCGGACAGCAACGCGTCGAGCGCGTCGCCCATCAGCCGGATCGAATCCTCGGCCATCAACATCACGAAATGCGCGCGGAACGTGTGATCCTCGAGCCCGAAGTTCACCTCGAGCAGCAGCGCGACGCTCCACCCCAGCTCGTTCGGCTGGAAGACGTCGTCGAACGACACGTTCGCGCCGAGCAGCCCCGGCGGAAAGAACACCGGCTTACGGCCGAGTTCGTCGAGGATCGACGCGACGCAGGCGCCCATCAGCACGTTCGCGACGTCGAACACGAGCTCGTCCGGCGTCGCCATCCCGCCGTACACGCCGTCGCCGAACGTGCGGTCGACGACCGACATGAGCCGCGCGACGCCCGCCGTGCGGCACAGCACGATCGCCTCGCCCTTGATGTCGGAACGGAAGCCCTGGCGCACCGCGGTCACGTTGTCGTGAATGCCCGTCATCTCGCGCAGCGCGGCGCCCGCGTCGGCCGCTTTCACGACGCGCACGCGCGGCACCGACAGCTCGATGAAGTGCCCGAGCAGCAACGCAAGCCGCGCGGCGGCGCGGCCCATTGCAAGGTTGGCGATTTCCTGCAACGCGTCGCGTTGCTCCGCCGTGAACACCGATTCAGGCATACAACCCATACTCCTTGAGAATGGGCAGCAATGCCTCCGACGTCACGGGTTTGGCAACGAATGCGATCGCGCCCAATTCACGCACGCGTGCTTGCGCCTGCGGCTGGATATCGGCGGATACCACGATCACGAACGTGTTCAGATCTTCGTGGCGCAGTGTTTCCAGGACCTGATATCCGCTCATGTCGGGCATCGTCAGGTCCAGAAACATCACGGAAGCTTTGCCGTCACGATAGAGCGCCAAGGCCTCGCGACCATTCGCTGCATACGCGACGTCAACGTCCCAATCTCCCGGCAGCGCCTTTGTCAGAAGTTTGCGAGCGAGCAGCGAATCGTCGGCAATTACAATCGGCAAAGGCATGGGGCGATGCGGTATACGGAATGGTCTCTCTCGCGTTAACGACCGCGCGGCGCATTTCTTGAGTGCCATGCGTTTCGGGCGCGGGGCAACCGCCTCGCAGCCGCGCACGGGCGCCGCGACGCAGGTGCGCGCGACGCACCGCGCGGCAATCGCCGGCGGGCGCATGTATCTGTCATAGGGGAAAGCAAGGCGCGATTCTCGGAGTAAACCGGAGGCGATGCAACTCGCCATTTTCACCATTTCGAACAGAATCGATCCGATCGCGCGCCATTCCGAAAACAGCTGCGACCATTTTCGAGATAAGCACGCAAAATTTTTCCTTGTGTACGTTTGCGCTGCCGGATTCGTCGCGTTTTCAATCTGACGGTTTCCGGCGGGCGGATTCGACGGATCGCATGCGTACGGCGCCGCACGGCGGGCCACCGCAACTCGTTTATGATGGCAGGCACCTCTGCTTCACCCCCTTTCCTCGATGACGTCCGAACGGCCTGCCGCCTCCCAAGCTTCCGCCCCCCCGCCCGCCGACGACTGGCAGGACGACGGCAGCTACGCGTCCGGCGCACCCGAGCACGATTTCGCGGTGCGCCGCGTGACGCTGATCGTGCTGCTCGTCGCGGCCATCGTGCTGCCGTGCATCTACGTGGTGGTGATGGCGTACAACGACCTGAAGGCGCGCGAGGCCGCCGCGAGCGACGTGACGATGCGCACGGTGCGCGTCGCCGAGGAGCATGCGCTCAAGGTGTTCGACCTGAGCGAAACGCTCGATGCGCGCATCGTCGACCTCGTGCAGGACATGGACGACGCGACCGTGCGCAGCAAGGAATCCGACATCCACGAAGCGCTGAACACGATCGGCGGCGGCTATCCGCAGGTGGCGGCCGTGTCGATCTTCGGCGCGAGCGGAATGCTGCTCGCCAACAGCCTCTACTATCCGGCGCCGTATGCGTCGATCGTGAATCGCGACGACTTCGCCGGCATCCGCGACGGCAAGGTCATCGAACACATCTCGCGGCTGATGATGGGGCCGCTCAAGCTCGAGAACATTCCCGTGTTCAACACGGGCGTCGCGCGACGCCATAGCGACGGCTCGTTCGCCGGCATGGTGTCGATCGCGCTGAAGTCGTCGTATTTCAACGCGTTCTACCGCGACCTGCTCGGCGGCGCGAGCACGCCGATGACGATGGCGCTCGCGCGCTCCGACGGCGCGGTGATCGCGTCGTATCCGCCGCCGCCGTCGCTTGCGCACACCGATCGCTCGGTCACGTTCGGCAATCCGCACAACGATCCGCGCGCGGGTGTCGTGCGCGTGCGCCACGACGGCACGAGCAGCGAGATCGTCGCGTATCGCCAGGTCGGCAGCTATCCCGTCTACGTGAGCTGTGCGTACCGCACGTCGGCGATCTGGCATGAATGGTACGAACACCTGAGCGTGCTGTTCATCTCGATGTTCGCGCCGTCGGTCGCGCTGTGGTCCGTGATCTGGCTATCGCTCAAGCGGCTGAAGGCCGAAGAGCAAGCATGGGATCGCTGGCAGGCCGAAGCGTCGATGCGGCGCTCGATCGAATCGGCCTACCGGCAGTCGCGCAAGATGCAGGCGCTCGGCAATCTCGTCGGCAGCGTCGCGCACGACTTCAACAATCTGCTGATGATCATCTCGAGCAACGTGCAGATCGCGCGGCGGCGAGGCGTGCAGCATCTCGACAAGGAGCTCGACGCGATCGAACGCGCACTGAAGAACGGGCAGTCGCTCACGCGCCAGTTGCTCGGCGTCGCACGCAAGCAGCCGCTGCACAACGAGACGATCGACGTCGGGCAATGGCTCGGCACGTGCCGCGAACTGCTGAAGACGTCGCTCGGATCGAAGTCGTCGCTGGTCGTCGCGATCGAGCCGGGCGTCTGGCCGATCCGCGTCGATGTCGCGGAGCTCGAGCTCGCGGTGATCAACCTCGCGGTCAACGCGCGCGATGCGATGGCGACGGGCGGCCGCTTCACGGTCGGCGCGCGCAACGTCACGCTGCGCCGCGAGGACGGCTTTCCGCTGACCGGCGATTTCGTGCAGATCTCGCTCGACGACACGGGTTCGGGCATGGCGCCCGACGTGCTCGCCCGCGCATTCGAACCGCTGTTCACGACGAAGCCGCAGGGGATGGGGACGGGGCTCGGCCTGCCGCAGGTATTCGCGTTCTGCGAACGCTCGGGCGGCCTCGCGACGATCGACAGCGCGGTGGGCGCGGGTACGTCGGTGCGTCTGTACCTGCCGCGCGCGCGCGCCGAGGACGTCGTCGCCCGGCCGGCGGCCGGCGCGCACGACGCGGGCAGCGGGGCACTCGCGGGCTTGCACGTGCTGCTCGTCGAGGACAACGGCGAAGTCGCGGCCGGCACGGAAGCGCTGCTGTCGCTGCTCGGTCATCGCGTGACCTATGCGCCCACCGCCGACGACGCGTTGCGCCTGATCGAAGGCGCCGCGGCGAACGACGCGTTCGATCTCGTGATTTCGGACATCCACATGCCGGGCCGCCTGAACGGTATCGACCTCGCCGAAGCGGTCGAAAAACGGCCGGGGAAGCTGCCCGTGATTCTCGTCACGGGTTACGCGGAGGAGCTCGACCGTACGCGTACCGTCAACGTCCGCGTGCTGTCGAAGCCGTTCGACATCGCGCTGCTCGACGAGATCCTGCTGGGCATCCGCGAAGCGCGCGACGCACGACACACCGGCGCGTGACCGGCCGCGTGCGGCCGGCGCCGGCGCCGACGCGACGGCGTGAACGGGCGCATCGATCGGCCCGACGACGTCAGGCCGATTTCAGCAGGCGCACCCAGCCCGCATAGCGATCGACGAAGCCCTGCAGGAACTTGCGGGTGTCCTCGCTGACGATCTGCCCCTGGTCGTCGATGCGCGCCGGATCGTGCTTGATGAACATCTCGGGCTGACCGAGCGTCTTCACGTCGAGGTACGCGAGCACGTTGCGCAGGTGCTGCTGCGCGAGCGCGGTACCGACTGCGCCCGGCGACGTGCCGAGCACCGCGCCCGGCTTGCCCGACCACGAGTTGGAACCCCACGGGCGCGAGCCCCAGTCGAGCGCATTCTTCAGCACGCCCGGAATCGACCGGTTGTATTCGGGCGTGACGAACAGCAGCGCGTCGGCGGCTTCGATCGATTGCTTGAAGCGTTTCGCGACTTCGGGGAAATCCGCGTCGTAGTCCTGGCTGTACAGCGGCAGTTCGCCGATCTCGACGAACTCGAACGAAAAATCGGCGGGGGCGAGCGAGATCACGGCGTGCGCGAGCGCGCGGTTCGTCGAAGCGCTGCGCAGGCTGCCGACGACGACCGCAATACGATAGGACATGGCATTCTCCTTCCGGTGAGTGAGGAATCGGATCGATTGCTTCCGAACGGGCGACAAAGGTCTGTTTATAGGCAAGCCAGCCCGCGAGCCGTCCCACGGGGCCGTCCGGCCGACTTTCCACAAGGTTTTCCACAGAAATTGTGGATAACTCGACCGTTATGTTCCGACGTTACAGATTGCCGCCGCGCGCCAACGTCGACGCGCGCGACAACGCGCGACAAGGTTCGGCAAGCATAGCGCAGCGCGGCGGCCGGTTTCGTGAATTCGTGACGGAACATTGCGTTGCAGGCCGGCACCGCGCCCAGTAAGCTGCTCGCACCGCGACGCGCCCGCTGCGCGACGCTCGCGCGATTCGCTTCGAGACACTGCCAACCAGACATGCCGTCCGCACACGACGACCCCATCTATCTCGCGCAGCTGCGGCGCGACCTGCTGCGCTTCGCACGACTCCAGCTCCGCGATGCCGACGCGGCCGAAGACGCCGTGCAGGAAGCGCTGGCCGCCGCGTGGTCGCATGCCGGCGATTTCGCCGGGCTGTCGGCCCACAAGACCTGGGTATTCGGCATCCTGCGCAACAAGCTGATCGACGTGCTGCGCGCACGGCAGCGGATGGTGAGCCTGAGCGCGCTCGATGCGGAGCTCGACGGCGAATCCGTACTCGATCGCGAACTGTTCAAGGACAACGGACACTGGGCCGCGCATGCGAAACCGCGACCGTGGCCGAAGCCCGAAACGCTGTTGCAGCAACAGCAGTTCTGGACGCTGTTCCAGGTCTGCCTCGACCATCTGCCCGAGCAGATCGGACGCGTGTTCATGATGCGCGAATTTCTCGACGTCGAGATCGCAGACATCTGCAGCGAGTTGACGTTGACGACGAATCACTGCAGCGTGCTGCTGTACCGGGCGCGTACGCGCCTGCGAACCTGCCTGAGCGAAAAAGGAATGACGACCGAAGATGCTGCCGGGGAAATGTACTGACGTGACACGACTGCTGTCGGATGCGCTCGACCGGCATCTGACGCTGCACGAGCGCCTGCAGGTGCGCGTGCATTTGCCGACCTGCAGCGGATGCCGCGCCTATCGCGAACAGATCGCGCTGCTGCGGACGGCTGCGAAAGCGGCGGCGGGGCGAGGCCCGGACGACGACGATGGATCGCCCGGTGGAGGCTAGGCATCCGGGACGTATCGTTCCGGCGGCGGCGAGCAGGTTGCCCGGCGATCGCGTCGGCCTGGACTGCCGTTGCGTGTGCCGGGTTGGGCTGAGCCACGTTGATGCAATAAGAAAAATACGCCGGCCAAGAATTATTCGAACAGCGCCCTCACCGACTCGGGCGGGCGACCGATAGCCGCCTTGCCTCGATACACGACGATGGGGCGTTGCAGCAAAATCGGATGAGCGACGATCGCCGCGTAGGCTTCGGCGTCGGTCAAATCCGCGCGAGCCAGGTTCAACGTCTTGTACGGCTCCTCGCCGTCGCGCAGCATGTCGTGAACCGGACGGCCGAGCTGCCGATGCAGCGTTTCCAGTTCCTCGACCGTCGGCGGCGTCTTCAGGTACTCGACGACGTTCAGCGGCGCGTCGGCGGTATTCAGCGACTCGACCAACGTCAGCGTCTCGCGGGACTTCGAGCATCGGGGGTTGTGGTAGATCGTGATCATCATTCAAGCCTGGATGGTGGAGCCCTGTATTGTAGCCAGTCTGTATCGGGGAGCTCGGTGGGGTGGTTCGACCGAGATCAGGGTGGCTTTCCTTTCGACAGGTCGCTGAGACGGGTCGGTTTGGCGATGCGCGGTGATCGGGAGAGGGGCGTGTCCGGCGCCTAGGAGACGCTCAAAAGGGGTTGTGTTTATGCGCATAAATTCGGGGCGGCCTGCTTCGCGGGATCAGGAAGCGCGGTTAGCGCAGTCAATGCTTCGTGAGCGCTGCCTTGAAACGCATGCATGATGACGAGGCAAGGCGGTTGGTTTATGCGCATAAAGCCCGTGATCGTCGAGCGGGGTACTCGCGACGCCGGGTCTGGACACATGTCGATGCTAGAGCGCCCGGCAATCGCCGTATCTATATGCTGTCCTGCCACGACATCGTCGCGCGCCTGACTCAGGCGAGATTCCTGCCAGCGGCCCCTTCATCACAGGCCCTCGTTGCGTCGGGTTTATGCGCATAAACGCTGCGGCCCGACAGGGCGTTGCCTCGATGCGCGTCTTTCCGCTCAACGATGCCCGTCGTGGACACGCATTCGACTCGGGCTCGCAAATCACTCCTCTCACTTGCGAATGCCGGACGCTCTAACGACGGCGTCGCTCGTCCTGGCCGCCGCAGACTTTATGCGCACAAACTCCCGGCTCGGTGGCGACGCAGCTCGTCCAGCGAAAGGGCAGCGCGCCGAGACATCTTCGCAACGAACAGCCCTCCGACGCTGTGGCAGCCGTGAGGACCCAACCTCGAGCAGTCCATCCCGTCGGCATCCGCCTTTCGATCGCCAATACACCGCCTAAATGCGCCAACCCATCGCCGCCGCCTCGTTTATGCGCATAAACCGATAGACCGAATGGCCAACGCGTAGTTGTTGAACGACAATTTCATTGAAATTCAAATATCGTCCTGTAGAATTCCAACGACCCAAACAGGAGTGAAAATTGGCCGCGGAAATCATTGCAGTCACTCAACAAAAAGGCGGCGTCGGCAAAAGCACGATTGCCATGCATCTCGGCGCCGCGTTCCATGAAAAGGGGAAGCGCGTCCTCGTCATCGACGCAGACCGTCAAAACACGCTGGTTCACTGGTCGAGCGCATCCGGCGACAGCGACAACGGCATCCCGTTTCCGGTCGTCAATCTTGCCGAAGCCGACGGCCAGATCCATCGCGAGATCAAGAAGTTCATCAACGACTACGACATCATCGTCGTGGACTGCCCGCCGTCGATCACCGAGAAAGTCTCCGGCGTCGTCCTGCTGGCCGCATCGATTGCCGTGATCCCGACATCGTCGTCGCCGGCCGATTACTGGTCGAGCGTCGGGCTGGTCAAACTGATTCAGCAGGCACAGGTGATGAACGAAGACCTCCGCGCGGTCTTCCTGCTGAACAAGACCGAAGAGAAGCGCATGCTGACCCGCGAGCTCAAGCGTGCACTCGAGGAGCTCGGCTTCCCGCTGCTGAAGACGCAGATTCCGACTCGGGAAGCGTACAAGCAAGCAATGGCGCTCGGTCAGACCGTACTGCAGATGAACGATCGCGGCGGCAAGCTGGCCGCGGCCGAAATTCGCGCATGTGCCGACGAAATCGTCGCCATGCTGCCCTGACTTTATGCGCATAAAGGAGTCACATGAAACCCTCCCAATTTGCCAAAGGATTCCAAGCGCGCCCGGATATCACGACGAGCGAGAAGCGCACGGCGCTTGATCGCCTCAATGCGATCGACGGCATCGTCAAGTCCGAGACGCCCGCCGCGGCGCCGACCAAATCCGCGAAGAAAGACATCGCACCGCCGCCTGCTCCGGAATTCACGATCGATCCGTCGATCGACGAATCGCAGCAATATCGCGCGTGGCGCCTCGAGAATCGCTATGCGCCGGGGCAGGTGATCGAGCTGCCGCTGAAGGCGATCAAGCACAGCCCGTTCAACCCGCGGCACTTCTACCTGAAGTCGTCGATTGCCGAACTCGCGGTCAACCTCGCGAAGCAGGGGCAGCAGCAGGCGATTCACGTGATCCCCGATTACGACAATCCGGGCACGTATTTCGTGAGCGACGGCGGCCGTCGCGTGCGGGCGCTGAAGGAAGCGAACAAGGAGTCGGTCAAGGCAATCGTGATCGACGTGCCGATCGGCATCCAGAGCTACAAGCTCGGCTACGATCTCAACGTTCAGCGCGATTCGCAGACGGTGTTCGACAACGCTGTCGTGTGGCGCCGCTTCCTCGACGAAAAGCATTTCCAGAGCCAGAAAGAACTCTCCGAGCATCTGGGCCTCGACGAGTCGACGGTGGCCGTCGCGCTGTCGATCGGCAAGTTGCCGGAAGCGATCATGCAGGAAATGGTCGCGCGCCCCGACCGCTTCGGGTCGAACATGGCGTATCAGGTTGGCCGCTATCACAATGCGCGCGGCACCGAGGCGACGCTGCGGCTGATCAACAAGATCGTGTCGGACGATCTCAGCACGCGTCAGGTGTCGGACATCGTCAAGGGCCGCGTCGCGGCACAGGAGACGCCGAAGGCCGCGGGCCGTCAACGCTATGCGCAGCGTCTCGAGATCAAGCTCGGCGGCAAGTCGGTCGGCGACCTGAAGTCGTATGGCGAAGACCGCATCGAACTGCGCCTGCGCGGCCTCCCGAAAGACAAGCGTGACGCAATCCTCGAGCAGCTCGAGCGGATGCTGTTGTCGGAATGATGGAGGCGGCCGGCGGGGCCTGGTGAGGACGCCGGCCCCACCCGAGGGCTAGGACCGGCGGCGGCCCGTCAGCGGGCCTGAGCGGGCCTCAAGCGGCCCGCGACTGGTTCAGCGTGAACGACAGCAGATCGCCATCCGTCGGCTCGCCCCAGGTCTTCTGCGCGAGCCAGTCGAAAAAGGCCGTCTCGGCCAGCTTGGAATCGAGGCCGCGTTTGCGCCAGTCGTCGCGCAGATGCGAGCCCATCGTCGGCAATGCCTCCGATTCGAACGACTCGCGCGCCACTTCGCGCTCCGCGTCGCCCTGCTCCTCGTACAGCACCTTCGCTTCCTTGCGACGGAACGCCGCGAACTCGCTCAGCAAGCGCGCCTTCAGATCGTCCGGTTGCGCCGCCGCAACCTTCGCGGAAGGCATGCCGGCCGGCAGCGCGTCGACCGACTCGACCGGCGGCGCATACCCCTTCTTCAGCGCATCCTTGAACAGCGCCGGCGCACTGCGTACCGGCGGCAGCGTCGTGCTGCGCATCCGCTGCTCGGTCATCTGCAGTGCGGCGCGAATCCGGTTTTCCTCGCTGTCCGCATAGAGCGTCTGCGCTTCCTTCAGCGGAATCCCGAGCTTCACCATCCGGTCGACCAGCGTGCTGTCGAACACGTTCGGGTGTTCGTCGAGCGCGAGCATCGGCTGCTTGCGTTCGGTCACGCGGAACTGGATCTCGGCAACCCGACGCCCTTCGCGATGCTCGATCAGCTCGACGAAGATGTTGGTGACCGCGTTGACTTCCGCGATCGCGGGCCGCAGGTAGTCGCGCTTGAAGTACTTGTACTCGCGCTTCGCTTCGTCGCCGGCTTCCGTGTCGGGCGTGCCTGACAGGATCGGCCGCCACCATTCCCACGGCTCGCGCATCGTCAGGTGGCTCGGGTTCGTCAGGTAGCGCACGCAGATCTCGTACAGCGCGAGGCCGGCGCTGCTGCGCAGCTGGCTCTGGAACTGCAGGCTCAGGCGCGCATACTGAACCGGGTCGAGCAGTTTCTTCTTGATCTTCGGTGCGAACGAGAATTCGACCCACACGCGGCGGGTCGTCGGATCCTCCAGAATTTCCGCATCGGCGATCAGCGTGGAGATCCCCCACTTGCGGCCCGGCTTCTGGCTCGAGGTTCCCGTGCTCCATTCGACCTGCACCGACACCATGCGGCGCAGGTGTTCCTTCACCAACGCGGTGTCGTTCGAATCGAAAGCGGAGTTGGCGACGATGTCCGACAGCAGCGCGCGATACGTGTCGCCCGAGTCGTCGGCCTGCTGCGCGACGGCCAGCAGGACATTGAACAGCTTGCGAGTGAGGAGCGTGATCTTGCCGCTCTTCGGCTGAATGGCGATCGCCTCGACGGCCTTTCGCAATTCGGCTGAACTGGCACTCACCACATCCACATCGGTTTTCTTGGCGCGCTTCGTCGTGGCCATACGTCGGGTCGGAGGAGAAGTTTCCCGGAAGGATAGCGCCTGCGGTGATGTGCGTCCAGAACGACATGCTCACCATAGCCGGTGAAGCGCACCGGCAAAACGGCGCTCACCCGAACCGCTCCCGAAAAGGCTCACCGGTCCGCCAGTGCAACGTTCCGGACTCTTCCAGACGTGCCGCGGCATGCGCCGATTCACAGAATTTCACCTGTGCAGGACACGTGCGAAATTGGCTCCCGTATCGGCTCACCTTTCGATTTGTCGTAATTTTGCGACTTCACAGCCGTGAGTCCGACACAGGGTCGCGATTGCACCTCACCGTTCCTCCCCGAGCGCCGCAGATAGGCCTGTATGCATGTACAGGCGCGGCCCGCCGGAAGATCGGTTCGGCTTCGACTCGTGGAAAACCGCCGGCGAAACCGGCGCGTGCGGCCCGATCAGCGGTTACTCGGCCAGTCCGGGCGGGCATTGTACAGCGCACGAATCGTGTCGGGTCCCGAAAATGCTCACCTTTGACACAGCATGTTGATTCGTCCGGATAGCGACGAAGGCCCGACACACGCGGGACTGGCTGCCGAACATTCCCGAAAACGCTCACCTTTCGGGAAAAATGCGGCACAGCAGCGGGCACGGAAATGGCTCCCGAAAAGCCTCACCGTAACCGGCGCGGTATCAAAAATCCCAATCCGTTCCGATACTTATGCATGGAAGGCATTTGGCTGTGCAGCGCCGCGATCCCCCGAAAACCCTCACCTTTCGACCCGGATCCTTCATACGACACCCGTATGTCGCCTCCCGAAAATTCTCACCTGTGCCAAAAGGTGGCACAGAAAAAACGAGATTTCTTCCAGTCCTGGCGGGCTTTTCGGCGAATTGGGCCGGTCACAGGTCCCGAAAAGCCTCACCTTTGACCATTTTTTCAGCAAATACGACTCCCGAAAAACCTCACCTGTGAGCCAAGTCACGGCCTGTGGCCGACGCCCCGAAAAAGCTCACCTTAAGGAGATCGGAGCAGGAAAACCCGGATTTCCCTCCCGAAAAACCTCACCTTTGGGGCATCACAGGCCCCGGAAAGCACTTTTGCTGTGCAAAATGGCGTCCGCCTCCCGGAAATCCTCACAGCAAATTCCCGTGGAGTCCCGTGAAACCTCACCTTTCGCCAAATCTGCCCAAAAGATGGGCAGAATCGGGGCGCAAAGCAGGTCCTGCAAATTCTCACCTATGTCTGCACAGGCAGAAAACCGTGCAGTCAGGCGCCGCGCGGCTTTCGTGGCTGTGCGGCCCCGAAAACCCTCACCTTTGGGAAAACTCGTGTTTTACTGTGATCCCGAATCCGCTCACGACCTTTCCTGCAACGGCTCACGCAGCTCCCTGAACCCCATCACGTCAGCTCCCGCAGAAGATCACCTTGGCTCCCGTAAAACTTCACCTTGTCGGCCGGAAAGTCTTGCCCCATAAGGCTGTGCCGTGGCGTTAACGTTTTTAACTAAGGGTTCAAGGGTGTTTACTTCTAATACTCTCAAGACATCGGCCGACGAGTTTTCCACAGACACCCCAACCCCTGAACACCCACGGGCAACCGGATTCGTCGTCATGTGAAACAAATGCCCAAATTCGGGGCTCGCTGGAAATCGCTTGTAATACAAGGGCTTGGCTGATTTTCTTCGCTTTGTTTCACGGAATTCCAGCCTACCTTCGGCAGGATCGGCTCAGAACCCCGATTTCTGTGCAAAGCGACGTAAATTCACAACGGACCCTCGAAAGAAGTATCAATAGATACGTATTTCGTTATGATTGCCACATTCATTGTCTGCGAGTGTTGCCATGACCCTGGACGAAATGCGTCAAGTCATTCGGGAAGAACTGGAAGTGCTGCGCGCAAGCGGTGCGCGGCGCCAGGAATTGTCGCTGCATGCGTGCAAGCGCTTGTTCTTCGATCTCGGTATCCGGCCGTCGGCCGCCAACGTCCGCGATCTCACCCAGACCGGCAGCGCCAGCGACATCCCGAAAGACATCGACCATTTCTGGGAACGCATCCGTTCCGCCTCCAAAATCAGGCTCGACGGCGCGGCGATACCTAAAGCCGTCGAGGAAAAGGCCGGCGCGTTGCTCGGCGCGCTCTACGAAGAGGCATTGAAAGCCGCGCGCGACAGCCTCGATGGAGACCGGGAAAAGGTTCGCGCCGACATCGCCGACGCCGAGCAGCGATTGCGGGACGCAACCGTCCGCCAGGAAACGCTCGAGGGAGCGCTCGCGCGCGGTGAAGCGAGAAACGAGCAATTGCAGGCGCGGGTGACCGAACTCGAGGTGCAGCTCGCGTCGCAAACCACCCACGGTTCGGCAAGCGAAGCCACATTGCTCACCACAGTCGCCCGACTGGAAAAAGAACTAGCCGCGGCTGCCAGCCGGATCGATGCCGAACAGGCACAGAATGCCGCGCTGCGCGACCGCATCGATGCGCTGCAAGCCGAATTGCAGCAGCGCACCGAGCACTACGCGCAGCAAATCAAGGATGCGGTGGCCGAAGCCGAACGCCGTGTCAAACCGATGCTGGTCGAACTGGACTCGTTGCGCAGCATGGCGTCGACCTACCAGAGCGGGTTGCGCGACGTTCAGCGCAAGGAGTTCGATTTCCTGCAGCAATTGAGTTCGGCGAAGGCGCGTGCCGACCGGCTCGAAGAACAGTTGCGCGCCCAGAGCGACGAACTGGACCGCGCAACGCGCGACATGAGCTCGTTGCGTGCGAACCGAGGAATGAATCCGGAAATCGCCGAGCTGCTGCGGCGCCTGGCCGACGCCGGACAACTGGATGCGGATGCGTATGCCGCGATCGGCACCTCGCTGGATCACGAGATTCCGGCGCCGACCCGGTGTCCGCATTGCGATGGCGAACCGGAACTGTCACATGGCGACGAGGGTTTCGAAGTCACGTGCCCCGAGTGCGAGCACGCGTCGGGCGCATGGCCGTCCCGCTTCGAAGCCGCCGCGCGTTTCGCGCATACCTGACCCGAAGGCCGGCAACGCCGCACAGGTGAGAGGATCCGGGAAGCCCGCGGTGAGGATTTTCGGGAGCTGTGAAAGGGTGAGGCTGCGCCACGCAAGGCTGCTCACGGATCGATTCGCGTGAGCAGCCGTTTCCGATCAGTGAGTTTCGTCGCGGTCGGATGCGTCACCGCTGCCGTCGGCCAGCCCGTCGCGCCAGTTTTTCCATGCGCGATGCAGGCGATTCGACGAGATCGGCCGCATGAAGCCCAGCCATTTGCCGACGCGCTCGGGCGGCACGTCGTGTTCGAACAGCTCGGCCGCGTAGGTATTGCGCAATGTTTGCGGGCTTGCACGCGCGGTGCGTGACGACGTGAGCCCGGCCGATTCGACGATCGCGTCGATCGCGCGCAGCATCGTCGCCTTGTGCATCGGCCGCCCGGCATGCGATGCGGGGAAGACGAGCTCCCCCGGAATCTGCTGGCGTTTGCGTTCGGTGAGCCAGGCTTCGAGCAAGGCGATCGCGAACGAAGCCAGATGGGTTTCGCGTGCGTAATCCGGATGCGTCGACTCGATCCGCAGCGACGTCGTGCTCGTATTGATGCAACTAATCGTAAGTGCGCGCGCTTCTCCGGTTTTGATGCCGGCACCGAGAAACGCGGCGACGAGCGCCCGATCACGGCGTTCCTTCCAGTACGCGGAACCCGATACGCCGATCGGCGAAAACAGATACGCGAGCAACGTCGCGCGTTCCGCCGGCGTGAGGAAACCGGTCGGTTCGTTGTCGCGGGCCTTTCGCCAGTTCGCTTCGCCATCCTGAGCAATGAAGCGGGCCGGGTTGGTCGATGCGTACTCGGTGCGGCGGACATGATCGAGCACACGCTCGATCAGCCGAAGATAGCGCATCCGCTGCGTTTTCTTGATCGGCAACTCGCCGACGAAGTTCGCGATGGTCGGCGTATCGACCGTCGCCAGGTTCTTTTGATGTGCACGCATCCACGCGAGAAACGCGCCCCATTGCGCGCGATAGACATCGGCCGACGAGCGGCGATAGTCCTGCATCGCCAGCCACGCGTCGAACGCGGTTTCGGGCGAGACGACCCAGTCGGACGCATCGTGGTCGAACAGATCCTTTTCTTCCGGCGGGGCGGTGGTGTCGGGAGAGGCGGGAAGGGACATGGCATTAATTCCGTTAGTTGCGTATATGGTAGCCCTTTCCGCAACGTATCGGGTGGCAAACGGGTGAGCCGGCCGCAGTGCGCCGCGGCCGGGGCTGGGCCATCAGTCGCCCCACGCCTTGGATTGGCGGTGAGCGCGCGCGGGACGCGCGGTATCGTGCGTCGTTGCCGCGGCTTCGTAAGCGAGAACGGCGAATGAAAAGACCGCGGGCAACGCATTCGAGCGCCCGAAGTCGATCGGATCGTCCGTCTCGGGAAACGTCATGTCCGACGGCCGTTCGAACAGTTGACGCATGCCAGCGTCGTGCCGGCTGGCGAAGCCGAGATCGGCGAGCGCTTCGGCTTCGATCGCGTGCAGCAGGCGCCACGTCAGCGGCACGCGCTGACGGATGTAGCGTCCGGCGATATGGCGAACGATCAATTCGAGGTCGTGCGCGGCAGCCTTGAAGCTGAGCGCGGCCAAGTCTTGTTCTTCTGTCATTGCAGGCTCCTGTCGACCGGGGCGGGCGCCTCGGTGCGCCAGCTCCGGCCCTTGCATGGCGGAATGTCCGTTTACTGTACAAACATACAGTACTTTCCGCAACTGGCCCGCGATTGGCCTTTTGGCCGGCTATACGCGCCGTCAGCGATGTATCACGATCAACAAGGCCCGTGCTTCGGTCTTGCCGGGATTGCGGATCGCATGCGGCTCGTCGGCCGGGTAGCGCGCGGTGTCGCCCGCCTTCAGGCGCCGGCTGGCCGCGGCGGCTTCGATTTCCATCGCGCCCTGCAGCACGGTGAGGTGCTCGCGCGTGCCGGGTTCGTGCGCGTTCGATACCAGTGCGCCGCCGCCCGGCAGCGTCAGCTCGTACCACTCGAACTTGCCGGCGAGATCGATCGGGCCCCATACGCGCAACTGGTACCGGCCGTCGTGGCCCGCAAGCGTCGGAATGTCGTGCGGGCCGTCCACGCGGATCGTCTCGGGCGCCTTCGGCTGCGAGAACAGTTCGTCGAGCGTGATGCCGAGCGCGTTCGTCAGCCGCCACGCGACGGCGATCGTCGGGTTGGCCTTGTCGCGTTCGATCTCGGAGAGCATCGATTTCGATACGCCGGCCGCGCGCGACAGGTCGTCGAGCGTCAGCTTGCGTTCGTTGCGCAGGCGCTGGATTTGCTCGCCCACGCGCGGCGGGGTCGCGGCCGGCGGCTGCGGGGCGGCGTCGGCACGCGTGCGCCGCGATCCGGAGGAACTTGCCATTTGAATTCCGTTCGCTTAGAGTTGTTCGATATTTCGAATTCTAGTTCGGAATATCGGATAAATGCGGTCAACCGAACGACCGACTATAACAGTAGCAGGCCGCAGCGCCGCCACGAGCCGTGCGCTGCGGAATGCGAATCCCTGTCAGGAGCTTTGCGATGCGTGATGCCTTTCTCGCCCAGGTGCGCGGGACGCTCGACCAGATCCGCGCGGACGGTTTTTACAAGACCGAGCGCGAGATCGCGAGTCCCCAGGCGGCAGCCGTGCGGCTCGCCGGCGGCGCCGGCGTGCTCAATTTCTGCGCGAACAACTATCTGGGCCTGGCGAATGATCCGCGCCTGATCGACGCGGCGAAAGCCGGCCTCGACCAGGACGGCTTCGGCATGGCATCGGTGCGCTTCATCTGCGGCACGCAAACCGTTCACAAGCAACTGGAAAGCGCGCTGGCCGCGTTTCTCGGCACCGAGGACAGCATCCTCTATTCGAGCTGCTTCGACGCGAACGGCGGGCTGTTCGAGACGCTGCTCGACGAGAACGACGCTGTGATCAGCGACGAGCTGAATCACGCGAGCATCATCGACGGCATTCGCCTGTGCAAGGCGAAGCGTCTGCGCTACAAGAACAACGATCTTTCCGACCTCGAGGCGAAGCTCAAGGAAGCCGACGCCGCGGGCGCGCGCCACAAGCTGATCGCGACCGACGGCGTGTTCTCGATGGACGGCATCATCGCCGACCTCAAAGGCATCTGCGATCTCGCCGATCGTTACGGCGCGCTCGTGATGGTCGACGATTCGCATGCGGTCGGCTTCATCGGCACGCACGGCCGCGGCACGCCCGAACACTGCGGCGTCGAAGGCCGTGTCGACATCATCACCGGTACGCTCGGCAAGGCGCTCGGCGGCGCCTCGGGCGGCTATGTCGCCGCGCGTCGCGAGGTGATCGAGCTGCTGCGCCAGCGCTCGCGCCCATATCTGTTCTCGAACACGCTCACGCCGAGCATCGCCGCGGCGTCGCTGAAGGTGCTGGAACTGCTCGGCAGCGACGAGGGCGCGAAGCTGCGCGAGCGCGTGCGCGAGAACGGCGCGCGGTTCCGCAAGCAGATGACCGAAGCCGGCTTCACGCTCGTGCCCGGCGCGCATCCGATCATCCCGGTGATGCTCGGCGACGCGCAGCTCGCGACGAACATGGCCGACAAGCTGCTCGGCGAGGGCGTCTACGTGATCGGCTTCTCGTTCCCCGTCGTGCCGCGCGGCCGGGCGCGCATCCGCACGCAGATGAGCGCCGCGCATACGCCCGAACAGATCGACCAGGCGGTTGCCGCGTTCGTGCGCGTCGGCAAGTCGCTCGGCATCGTCTGACGGAGGCGCGACCATGAAAGCACTGGCAAAGCTCGAACGCGGCCCCGGCCTCACGCTCACGCGCGTGAAGCGCCCCGAAGTCGGCCACAACGACGTGCTGATCAAGATCCGTCGCACGGCGATCTGCGGCACCGACATCCATATCTGGAAGTGGGACGACTGGGCGCAGAAGACGATTCCGGTGCCGATGCATGTCGGCCACGAATACGTCGGCGAGATCGTCGAGATGGGGCAGGAAGTGCGCGGTTTCGCGATCGGCGATCGCGTGTCCGGCGAAGGCCACATCACCTGCGGTTTTTGCCGCAACTGTCGCGCCGGGCGCAGGCATCTGTGCCGCAACACGGTCGGCGTCGGCGTGAACCGCGAAGGCGCGTTCGCCGAATACCTGGCGATTCCGGCGTTCAACGCGTTCAAGATTCCGCCCGAGATTTCCGACGATCTCGCGTCGATCTTCGATCCGTTCGGCAACGCGACGCATACGGCGCTGTCGTTCAATCTCGTCGGCGAAGACGTGCTGATCACCGGCGCGGGCCCGATCGGCATCATGGCCGTCGCGATCGCGAAGCACGTCGGCGCGCGCAACATCGTCATCACCGACATCAACGACTATCGGCTGGCGCTCGCGCGCAAGATGGGCGCGACGCGCGCGGTCAACGTCGCGCGCGAGTCGCTGCGCGACGTGATGGCCGACCTGCACATGACCGAAGGCTTCGACGTCGGTCTCGAGATGTCCGGCGTGCCGAGCGCGTTCACGAGCCTGCTCGAGGCGATGAACCACGGCGGCAAGGTGGCGCTGCTCGGCATCCCGCCCGCGCAGACGGCGATCGACTGGAATCAGGTGATCTTCAAGGGGCTCGAGATCAAGGGCATCTACGGTCGCGAAATGTTCGAGACCTGGTACAAGATGGTCGCGATGCTGCAAAGCGGCCTCGACCTGTCGCCGATCATCACGCATCGCTTTGCGGCCGACGATTACGAGCAAGGCTTCGCCGCGATGCTGTCCGGCGAAAGCGGCAAGGTGATTCTCGACTGGACGGTCTGAGTCGCGTGTCGAGACGGGGCAGCGCGGCGCGTTCGCCGCCTGCCCCGTGTTCGTTCGTACGCGCACGTCGAACCTCGGAAGCGCGATTCAACGCTTGAGGTGAGATTATTCGGGAGCCGTGTTTGCGCGCCGAATCGCCACGCGATCCCACGTCGGTGACGTGCAATTGCATGTTCGTTTCACCCGTCGATACACGCGTCGCTGCTTTCCGTCACGCCATTCGGCGCCCGTTTCTCCCCTTCCACACCTTCCCCCGCTTTACTTGGCGTGCGATATCGTGCCGATCCGGCACATCGACAGTGAGTCGCATGCAGCGTCGCGACTCACTAATGCACGATGCCATCCACATCGATCGGCCTCGATCGGTGCGTAGGCCGCTACCTGATCCGTTCACCCTTCGATCCGCTCGTGTCGGGCCGAAGGCTCGACATGACGCGCCGGCTCGACATGACGCGCCGGCGCGTCGGGCACGATTCGCCCCTCCCACCAGCAGGGACTTTTCATCCGGGTATTGACGGCGGAGAACGATCGTTCTACCGTAAACCCATGAACACATCTCTCGATTCCGCCGGCGAACCCGGCGTTCGCGACCGGCTGCTCGACGCGGCCGAAGCGCTGATCTATTCAGGCGGCATCCATGCGACCGGTGTCGATGCGATCGTCAAGCGATCCGGTGCGGCACGAAAGAGCTTTTATTCGCATTTCGAATCGAAAGAGGCGCTGGTGGTCGCCGCGCTCGAACGTCGCGACGAGCGCTGGATGCACTGGTTCGTCGACGCGACGCTGGCGCGCGGCAAGACGCCGCGCGCGCAACTGCTCGGCATGTTCGACGTGCTGCGCGACTGGTTCGGGCAGCCCGACTTTCACGGCTGCGCGTTCCTGAATGCATCGGGCGAGATACCCGACGCCGACGATCCCGTGCGCGTCGTGGCCCGCATGCACAAGGCACGCCTGCTGGCGTTCGTGCGCGAGCGCTTCGACGTCCATGCCGACGAAACCGGCATCGAGCGCCGCGGGCTCGCACGCCTCGCGCGTCAGTGGCTCGTGTTGATCGACGGCGCGATCGGCGTGGCGCTCGTCAGTGGCGATGCAAACGCCGCGCGCGATGCGCGCGCGACCGCTGAACTGCTGCTCGATACCGTATCGCGGTAGCCGACGCAGGCATCCGAACCGGCTGTGTGCATTCGCAGCCCGAACCCTGAACAGGAGCAACCCATGTCCGCCTCCCCCGAAGTTCGTCCGCCCGTTCCGCCTTTCACGCTCGAAACGGCGCGCCAGAAGGTGCGCGCCGCCGAGGACGCGTGGAACACGCGCGACCCGCAACGCGTGTCGCTCGCCTATACGCCGCAAAGCCGCTGGCGCAATCGCGCGGAGTTCGTGATGGGCCGCGACGAGATCGTCGGGCTGCTGCAGCGAAAGTGGACGCGCGAACTCGACTACCGGCTGATCAAGGAGCTGTGGGCGTTCGGCGGCAACCGCATCGCGGTGCGCTTTGCGTACGAGTGGCATGACGACGCGGGCAACTGGTTCCGTTCGTACGGCAACGAGAACTGGGAGTTCGATGAAAACGGCCTGATGGCGCATCGTCACGCGAGCATCAATGATCTGCCGATTCGCGAGGCGGACCGTCTTTATCACTGGCCGCTCGGCCGTCGTCCGGACGATCATCCGGGGTTGTCCGACCTCGGGCTGTGATGCTCGTACACGTTCAACGGATCGGCGAACGCATCGGCCGGGTTCAATGGTGAGGAAATTCGGGAGCTGGCCGCTGAAGGTGAGATTTTTCGGGACGAGGTGAAATGTCGCGTCGAGCTGTGTGCATTGAACAGATCGACGCGACATCGCATGAGTAAAGCGAGGCATGCGTCGAAGTACTGCGGTGTGCTTCCCTGCGCGATGCATCTCACCGATCGCGCCGAAGCGATCGTGCATCGACGATCGGTGTGTGCGAGCGCGACGTGCAACTCACCGATCGGATCGTCTTTCGACTTTTCAAGGAAAACCGCACGAGCCGTGCGCGTTGCGATGTGTCGTTGCTCACCGCTCGACTTTACCGCCGACGCAACTGTGGAGTCCGCACAAGTGCGTAACCGCATCGCGTGTCGCTCACCGCAGACGGATGCTTGAGCGCAGCGCAGCCCGGCGCGAACGCCGGGCACGACCCTCACTCAACCCGCAATCCGCGCGGCGATCGCCTCGCCCACTTCCTGCGTGCCGGCGTTGCCGCCGAGATCGCGCGTACGCGGCCCCGTGCGCAGCACGTCCTCGATCGCGGCGACGATCGCATCGTGCGCGTCGCGTTCGCGGCCCGTGCCGTTACCGAGGAAGTCGAGCATCATCGCGGCCGACCAGATCATCGCGATCGGGTTCGCGATGTACTGCCCCGCGATGTCGGGCGCCGAACCGTGCACGGGTTCGAACAGCGACGGGAACGTACGGTCGGGGTTCAGGTTCGCCGACGGCGCGATGCCGATCGTCCCCGTACAGGCCGGCCCGAGATCCGACAGGATGTCGCCGAACAGGTTCGACGCGACGACGACGTCGAAGCGGTCCGGCTGCAGGACGAACCGCGCACACAGGATGTCGATGTGCTGCTTGTCGACCGCGATCTCCGGATAGCGTTCGGCCATCTCGGCCGCGCGCGCATCCCACCACGGCATGCTGATCGCGATGCCGTTGCTTTTCGTCGCGACGGTGACGCGCTTCGCGCGCCGCTGCGCGAGCTCGAACGCGAATTTCAGCACGCGCTCGGTGCCGTGCCGCGTGAAGATCGACTGCTGCATCACGACTTCGCGCTCGGTGCCTTCGAACATCGTGCCGCCGACCGACGAATATTCGCCCTCGGTGTTCTCGCGCACGATCATGAAATCGATGTCGCCCGCGCGGCGGCCGGCGAGCGGCGACGGTACGCCGTCGAACAGGCGCGCGGGCCGCAGGTTGATGTACTGGTCGAATTCGCGGCGGAATTTCAGCAGCGAGCCCCACAGCGAAATATGATCGGGCACCGTCGCCGGCCAGCCGACCGCGCCGAACAGGATCGCGTCCATGCCCGACAGTTGCGCTTTCCAGTCGTCCGGCATCATCGTGCCGTGCTGCGCGTAGTAGTCGCAGCTCGCCCAGTCGATCTCGACGAAGTCGAAACGCACGCCGAAGCGCGCGGTCACGGCGTCGAGCACGCGCACGCCCTCGGGCATCACTTCGCGGCCGATGCCGTCGCCGGGGATCACGGCAATCCTGTAAGTCCTGTCGGTCATGCAAATCTCCTTGGCTGTTCGGCCGGCTGCCGGGAAGGCAGCGGCCCGTCACGTCATTCTATTTATTTCCATATGGATTAAAATCGCGCAAAAGTTAATCGACTTTCCACGAATCGTGAATAAATCGCCGAACCTCGACGACCTGCGCGTGTTCAGCGTGGTCGTCCGCCTCGCGAGCTTCAGCGCGGCCGCCGAACAGCTCGCGGTGTCGCCCGCGTACGTCAGCAAGCGCGTCGCGATGCTCGAGGCGCAGCTCGGCACGCGCCTGCTGCATCGGTCGACACGCCGCATGACGGTCACCGAAGCCGGCGAACGCGTGCTCGCGCGCGCCGAAAAGATTCTCGACGACGTCGATCATCTCGTCGAGGACGTGTCGACCACGCGCACGGTGCCGCGCGGCACGCTGCGCATGTCGAGCAGCTTCGGCTTCGGCCGGCACGTCGTCGCGCCGGCGCTGCTCGACTTCAGCGCGCGTTATCCGCAACTGAACGTGCGGCTCGATCTGTTCGACCGGCTCGTCGATGTTGCCGGCGAGGGCTACGACCTCGACGTGCGCATCGGCGACGAAATCGCCGATCACCTGATCGCGCGCCGCCTTGCCGCGAACCATCGCGTGCTGTGCGCGTCGCCCGACTATCTCGCCCGCCGCGGGACGCCGCGCTCGCTCGCGGATCTGGCCTCGCACGACTGTCTCGCGATCAAGGAGCGCGATCATCCGTTCGGCGTATGGCGACTGAACGTGCGCGGCGAAACGGCTACGGTGAAGGTCGGCGGCGCGCTGTCGACGAACCATGGCGAGGTGGCCGTGCAATGGGCGCTGGCCGGGCGCGGCATCGTGCTGCGCTCGATCTGGGAGGCCCGGCCGCTGATCGAGGGCGGCGCATTGTGTCGCGTACTGCCCGATGCGATCCAGCCCGCGAACATCTGGGCCGTGTATCCGGAACGCGTCGCGGCGTCGGCGAAGGTGCGCGTGTGTGTGGATTTTCTGGTGGAGGCGTTGGCCGGCCTGGATGCCGCCGCGGGTGACGATACGGCCTGAAACCGGCTAAAGGTGAGCTTTTACGGGGGCGTGCGCAGGCACCGTCGACGATGCCTGCGGGCGCGTCACGCCGCGTGTCGCGCGCCGAGCATCAAGTCGAGATTCTGCACGGCGGCGCCGGATGCCCCTTTGCCGAGATTGTCGAACACGGCGGACAGCAGCACCTGGGTGCCGTCTGCGTTGACGAACACGCCGAGCCGCAGATCATTGGTGCCGTTCAACGCTTGCGGATCGAGATGCGTTGCCGCGCGTGCGTCCGCGAGCGGCATCACGTCGACGTGACGCGCATCCGCGTAGTGATGCGCGAGACAGGCATGCAACCGCTCGCCCGTCACCCCGGCCGGAAGCAGGCGCAGCTCGATCGGGATGGTGAGCACGATGCCTTGCCGATAGGCACCGTAGGCCGGCACGAAGAACGGGCGGTGTGCGAGCCCCGCGTGTTGCCGGATCTCGGGCACGTGCTTGTGCTCGAGTGCGAGGCCGTAGACCTGCAGCGGCAACGCGCGTGCGGCGGCGTCGCCCGATTCGAATGCATCGACGGCGGCCCTCCCGCCGCCCGAGTAACCGGACACCGCATGGATGCTCACCGGGTAGTCGCGCGGCAGCAGCCCGGCTTGCAGCAGCGGGCGAAGCAGGCCGATCGCGCCCGTCGGATAGCAGCCCGGATTGGTCACGCGCTTGGCCTGCGCAATGTGTCGCGCCTGTCCGTCGGCCATCTCGGGAAAGCCGTAGACCCATTCGGGCTGCGTGCGATGCGCTGAACTGGCGTCGATCACGCGTACCGCCGGATTCCGGATGAAGCCGACCGCTTCGCGCGCGGCCGCGTCGGGCAAGCACAGGATGGCGATATCGCACGCGTTGAGTGCGTCGGCGCGCCGCGCGGGGTCCTTGCGTTCGGCGGCGGGAAGCGTGAGCAGCCGCACGTCGCTGCGGTCGCGCAGACGCGCGTGAATCTGCAACCCGGTCGTGCCCTGGTCGCCGTCGATGAAGACAGTGGGGAAGCTCATGATGGTCGTGTTCGTCGCGTTCGGTCGTCGGGGGAAGCCGTATCGTCCACCGAAAGCCTAGAATAGGAAAAGTTGAATTTACTGACCGTCCGATTCAGCTTTCCTGAACGAGAGGTGTGTGATGCGCGAAATCAGTCTGGACCGCCTGCGTACGCTGGTCGCGATCGCGGACCAGGGCTCCTTCGTGGCGGCGGCGCAATGGCTTCATCTTGCTCCGCCGACCGTCAGCCTGCATGTTGCCGAGCTCGAAAGCCGCGTCGGCGCGCCGCTGCTGTCGCGCACCCGCGGCAACGTGCGCCCCTCCGTGATCGGTGAAGTGCTGGTGGAGCGGGCGCGGCGTCTGCTGGCAGAAGTCGAATCCACGCTGGACGACGTGCAGCGACAGGTGCAGGGGTTGACCGGGCGTGTACGCCTCGGCGCATCCACCGGGGCGATCGCGCATCTGTTGCCGCAGGCGGTGGCCGGATTGCGTGCGAAGCATCCGGATATCGATGTGCAGATCGCGGTGCTCACGTCGCACGACACGCTGTCGCGCATTGCACAAGGCACGCTCGATGTCGGGTTGGTCGCGCTGCCGCAAGCGCCGGTCGCGGGGCTGACGATCCGCCCATGGCGCCGCGATCCGGTGATGGCTTTCCTGCCCGCGGACTGGCCGCTTCCGGCCCGGGTGACGCCGGCGTATCTGGCCGCGCGGCCGCTGATTCTCAACGATGCGACGACGCGCCTGTCGCGGCTCACGACCGAATGGTTCGCGCTCGGCGGCCACCGGCCCGAGCCGCGGATCGCGCTCAACTACAACGATGCGATCAAGAGCCTGGTCGCCGCAGGTTACGGCGCGACGCTGCTGCCGCACGAGGCGGGCGCCCCGTTGCCGGATGCGCGCATCGTCATGCGGCCGTTACGCCCGGCGTTGTGGCGCGAGCTGGGGATTGCTCATCGAGCCGGCCCGGTCGAACGGGCGACGCAGCACGTGCTCGATGCGCTGCGGGCGCTCGGCGCGCGATAGCGGGCCGTCGCGCGGCCGGGCCGTGCGACCCGAACGCGCGTTCAGAGCCGGTTGTCCTTCGCGAGCATCAGCACGCGCGCCCAGCGCTGCGCATCGCGCTTGTCCATCATCGGCAGCTTCCATTCACCGCGCACGGCGTCGCGCACGCGCACGACGAGATGCCAGCGGCCGTCGATCGGTGCGGCCTCGCAACCGTCGAGCTGCGACAGCGTATAGCGGCCGTCCGCGCCGTCATGCGACAGCCACAGCAGCCCTTGCGTCGCGGACACGCGCAACTCGCCCCACGCGCGATGCACGATATGCGTCCAGCCTTGTTCCTTCGTGTTCGGTGCGATGTCGCGACGGCGCTTGAGCCACCACGCGATCAGTGCGATCAGGAGCGCGGCGGCCAGCACGGCGGCCGCGATCGCGACCGGCTGGCCGAACTGCGCGGCGATGACGTGGAACAGGTGAACGGCGCCCCATCCCAGGGCGATGAGCGCGAATAGCGCAATGAAGATCGGCATGTCGAATCGGAAAGGAGGACGGGCCGGCGCATGCGGCGCGCCGGCCCGTTGCACGCGGCATTACCGGCGGCGGTGAATGTCGTGCGTGACGAAGCCCGCGTCGTTGACGGGCAGCGCGAGGCCGTCCTTCACCGCGAGCGTCTTGCGGATGTCGTCGAGACCGGCAGACCAGTGGTCGCGCATCGTCGACAGACCGAACTGATAGTCCTTGTAGTGATGCTCGTACGCTTTCTGCTGATAGATCAGATGCTGGATGTTGTACTTCTTCCCGCTCGACATCTCTTCGGCCTCGACGCACCACGGGTCGTTCTTGCGCTGCTCTTCCGGCACTTGGTCGAGCACGTGACGCAGCACGTTGCGGTAGCGCTGTTCGCGCTGCAGCGTATCGGTGACGAAACGCGTGCGGCTCGAATACTGCACGTCCTTCGTGCGCTCGGCGACGTCGGCCATCGTGCGCGGCAGCGGCCCGCGCGCGCTCCACAGATCGACCTGGAACGCGAGCGTGTCGCGACGCGGCCGGGCGCGGAGCACTTCCATCAGCGGCGTGTTCGACACGACGCCGCCGTCCCAGTAGTACTCGCCGTCGATCTCGACGGGCGGGAATGCGGGCGGCAACGCACCGGACGCCATGAAATGCTCGGGCGCGAGACGGATGCGCGAGTTGTCGAAGTACACGAAGTTGCCGGTGCCGACGTTGACGGCGCCGACCGACACGCGCGTCTCGCCCGAATTGATCCGGTCGAAGTCACACAGTTTCAGCAGCGTCGTGCGCAGCGCCGACGTGTCGTACCAGCTGATTTTTTCCGGATGATCGGACACTCCGGGCAGCGGCGGCGGAAAGCGCGGCACGAAAAAGCCCTGCTGGCCCTGCATCATCGCGCTGGCGGCCTGCGACGCGGTGAAGAACGTGCGGACCTGATCGATGCTGTTGAACAGCGCGAATTCGAACGCGGCCGGAATCGCCGGAAAGAACGCCGGCTGGCAGATCGTTTCCCAGAATTCGCGCAGGCGCTCGACGCGATGCTCGGGCGCGTTGCCGGCGATCAGCGCGGTGTTGAGCGCGCCGATCGAGATGCCGGCGATCCAGTCGAGCGGAATGCCTGCTTCGTGCAGCCCTTCGAATACGCCGGCCTGATACGCGCCGAGCGCGCCGCCGCCTTGCAGGACGAGCGCGATCGTTTCGTACGGCAGCGACCGCGCAGCGGCCGGCGCACCGGCTTCGTGGTGCAGGTCCGCCGCATCGACGGCCTGCTTTTCTGTACGCGCGTGCGGTTTCATCAGTTGCTCCGAGAAATCCCGCCGTGGACGGCGGTGATGGATGGCGTGGCGTCGGTCGACGACGGCACGCCATCGCAAGAATGGCGGCGGCGCGGAAACGCGCCTGCCGCCGGGAAAGCGCCGGCGTTACTGCATGAACCAGCCGTGGCTGACGATGAACGACTGGCCCGTGAGCGCAGCGCTCGGGAATGCCGACAGGAACAGCACCGTCTGCGCGACATCCTGCACCGTCGTGA